>ONJR01000178.1 GCA_900318195.1 uncultured Planctomycetota bacterium | reverse complement strand
TCGCTCTTATAAATGAGCGTGTTATAACGCGAATCCGCGCCGTTACCGCACCAGTACATATCTTCGGTAATCTGTGTGTACGGGATAAGACTTCCTGGATCCGCCTTAATTCCGTACGCGTTGCCGACAACCCACGATCCAAGCGGCGTACGATTATCCCCTTCCGCCTGCTTACAAGGTCCGTTCTTACCAAGCACAGCCGGGCATTTAAGAACCGTTTCGTAACGTCCGTCTTTAGCATGATACACGGTCAATTCCGCGTGGATACCGCCTGTGCATTTCACGCCGATACGATATTCGCCGTTACGTTCGGCGTCAAGCGGCTGACCAAACAGGAGCGTTTCCACATGATCCTGCTCGAAAACTTTTTTGTATTGCAAATATTCCTCGGTTTCCACTTTGCGATTGGCAAACGACGCGCTATAAGCCGACACGGCTACCGTAGCGGCAAGCGCAAGTCCTAACATGATCGCGGAGAAAAAATTTGTCTTCATTGTATGGTCAGCCCTCTTGAAATACGGTGAATAACATGATCCAACGACGCGCTAGCGCGCTACGCTTCCATCGTCTCCGCGACCTGCTTGAGTAATTGACGAATCGGCAGATGTTGCGGACACGCCTTTTCGCATTTTCCGCAACCGATACAGTCAGACGCCTTCGCCTTGTCCATGGTGAGAACGTACTGATAGAACGACTTCGCCATCGGATCGTTAAAGAGCGTGTACGTATTGTACGTCGAGAAGTAATCCGGAATCAGAAGGCTACGCGGACAACCGTCGACGCAATACTTGCAACCCGTGCAAGGAATGGACGACTTCGAATGTAGAATATCCGCGACCTTGCGCAACGTCGCGAACTCGTCCTCCGTAAGCGGCTCGAACTTCGACATAAAGGAGAGATTGTCCTGCATTTGCTCGAGCGTCGACATACCGGAGAGCGCGACGCAAACATTCGGAAAGCTCGCGACGAAACGTAACGCGTAACTCGCGTTGCTACCGGTCGCGCCGGTTCGCGCGCGCAGTTCGTCGAGCGGCGCCTGCGCGTCCGGCGGAAGTTTCACGAGATTGCCGCCCTTAACCGGCTCCATAATCGAAACCGGTACGTTGTGTTGTTCACACACTTCATAACATTTGCGGCTCTCGACAGACTTGTCCTCATAGTCAAGATAATTGAACTGGATCTGAACAAGCTCAATTTGCGGATACTCTGTAAGAATCTGGTCGAGAACGCTCGCTTTATCGTGAAAAGAAATACCGACGTGCCGAATCTTGCCCTCAGCCTTCAGCTTGAAAGCCTTCTCGTACGCGCCAAGACGCTTGTACTTCGCGAAGTTCGTATGCTCCTGCGCGTGCATAAGGTAAAAATCAAAATAATCGACCCCGCAATCGGCGAGTTGCTTCTCGAAAAGCGGAAGAATCTCATCCTCGCGCGAGAATAGAAAGCCCGTCAGCTTATTCGTTAGCACGAAACGATCACGAGGATACCTCTTAACGAGCGCCTCACGAATCGCCGACTCGTTTTGACCGTTGAGGTATACGCGCGCAATATCGAAGTAGTTGAAACCGGCGTCCAAGAATGCGTCGACCATTTGGCATGTCTCGTCGTGATTCACGTCGTCGCCAATTTGCGGTAGACGCATACAGCCAAAACCAAAGCGCCCCTGAATCTCAGGAAAAAATTTATTCTGTTCCATTGTAGTATCTCCCGTGCAGATGAGGCTGAGCGGCAAGCGCCACTCCTTCTTACTTGCGGCGCGCGATGAATCGATCAATACGCGACGTCACGATTCTACCGCAACGCGCGCGCGTCGTCAAGGCGTAGGAATTTTCGTCATGATTGAACGGGCGGCTCGCTAGAATGCGAGTCGATTCCCTGTCTCTCGCCAAGCCGCTTTGTCGTCGATACAAGCCAAGCAAAGTGCGTCGCAAAGTGACACAGAAAGAACAACATCATCGCAACGGATCCCCACGCGTGAACGTTCTCCCACTCTTTCTTATTCAGTCCCCAAAAACTATTGCCGCGCAAAAGTCCCCAGAAGATTGTGCCCTCGCCCATCTGCGGCGCGACGCTATGCTCTGCGCGCGCACCAGAACGGTCGACGCCAGATGCAACGCGCGACGGCGTTGAGGCTACCGGAGGCGCGCCTCCGCCCCCTTGAGCGCCGCGCGGTCGTTGCCACCCCCACAACAAAAGACCGGTAAAAATGGCGAAAATCAACGTTACAAGAAAGAGAACGTCGACCCAATAATTGAATTTCATTTTGCGATTCATAACCGCACCCCTTTGCATAATAGTTTTGTCTGCCTACATGGCGCCAGCGCTTGCTTCGCGGTAACGTACACGCCACGTAGCGGCGCGCGTGCGACATGAATATAAGTATACCAGAACGTAAAAAAGAATCAACGTGCGCGAGGCGCTCACATAATAGTCGGCAGAAATATTACAAACCTGCCAGAACGCATACTATTTTAAACAAATTCACTCGCAATACGCGTCCGCATTGCTTTCGCATAAAAATAGGATAGAATGTAGCACAGTGCGCGGGGGAAATGCGACGAACGCTTCTAAATGAAGCGGCTACGCCCCGGCGACCTTTCCACCTGGTTTTATATTGTAGTGTTTGCAGCAGGAGAGATGAATATGAATATTAGAAGCGCTGGAAACCGTTGCTGTCGAGGGGGCTTCACGCTGGTCGAGCTGCTCGTTGTTATCGCTATTATCGGTATCCTCATTGGGCTTTTATTACCAGCGGTACAAGCGGCGCGCGAGGCGGCGCGGCGTATGCAATGCACGAATAACCTCAAGCAATGTATGCTCGGGATGCACAACTACCACGACGCGCACAAAGCGTTCCCGGTCGGATCCTTTACCGGCACGTCCCGCTGGGATCACGAGACGACCTGGGCGCGATGCTTGCTACCCTTTATCGAACAGGCGCCATTCTACGACGGCATACCCTTTAAAGCGGCGGTCGCCTATCGGGGAGCGAACGACGGATACTTCTGTCTGAAGCAAGTTCCCACCTATTTATGCCCGACGGACACGACCGAATGGTACAAGAACAACTCGAAGGGCTGGGCGTTGCACAATTATGTGGTTTGCGTCGGCAAGACGGGCACGTCGATGTGGAACAACAACGGCGACACGACGATCATTAACGGATGGCGCGAGCAAATCACATACGGTTCGCGGGTCGTAAAGTACAAGGAAGCGCTCTTCCGCTTGGGAGGTCGGGGTATTAACTTCAAATGCCAGAGCACAGCGGCGGCGACCGACGGAACCTCGAATACGATGGCGATGTCCGAGTTGATTACGGTCAATAAGGACGACGACGAAGATCGTAAGGCGATCGCCGACGAGCGCGGTAATCTGTGGTATCCGTACGGCTGCGCTTTCTCTGCCTTCTTTACCCCTAACTCGAGCGAGCAGGATCACGTCGGTAGTCAGCCCGGACGCACTGCGAACGCGCGATACGCGCCCGGCGTTCAACCTCCGCTCGACGGCGCTATTATCGTTACCGCGCGCAGTCGCCATTCCGGCGGCGTGAACGTCGCAATGGGCGACGGTTCCGTACGATTCGTCTCCGATACGATCGCGCTCGACGTCTGGGCGGCGCTCAGTACGAGCAACGGCGGCGAAGTCAACGTGCAGTAGACGCAAGAGGTGAGATCTAATATGAAAAGACTCTTTTTGATCTTTGCAATGTCGCTTGCGCTCCTTTCCGGTTGCGGGGTCGGGGTCGACGGTCACTTTCCCGTCTCTGGCAACGTGAATCTTGGCGGGACGCCTGTTCCTAAAGGTCGCGTTGCGTTCCAACCGACGTCTGAATCAGGCGGTTCAAGCGCGTCCGGCGACATTGTGGACGGCAAATATTCGATCCCTGCGGAAAAAGGGCTTACTCCCGGCGAGTACAACGTTATCTTTACGATAGAAGAACCGACCGGTAAAATGATCGAATATACGGATCATAGCGGCGAGGTCTACTCGTACGAAGAAACGGCGTCGTACGTGCCGCTCGATTGGGGCGCGCGATCAACCCAAAAGGTTACGATCGAACCGACGCGAAACAAATTTGACTTTGACGTTCCACGTTCAGAAGAACCGGTCGAAGCGCCCGGTATCTCCGGTAATCCGAGCGGCGATAAGTAAAACGAACCACGTAAAGTCCTAGGTATAAGAACGTGGCGTATCAAATTGATACGTCGCGTTCTTTTGTCAAAGGCGTTGTTGAATAATGCCTAAGCGTTACCTCAGGGAAGCTAGCCATCAATTCTCAGACTACCTGCATCACAGAAGGTTTCAGGAAGCGCTATGACTTCAATAACGCACGAGAATAATTCAACAACTCACATTATTCAGTGAAATAAGGTTCGCCATAAGCGATAGCAATTAGTTGTTTTAATTCTTCTTCATTACCTTCAGAGCCGTCCACAGGATACTAAACCAAAGAAACCGGTCCTAACTTATTTTCAATAAGAAATTTTGCCAAGCGTCCAGAACAAAATATTAGTTGTGTTAAAACAGTTCCGCATCCTAAATAAAAAAGGTCGATACCGCTCCAACATCTACCGTTCATCGGGTTCGTCTGAATATTACGCCGCTCGCTGTCAGAAGCGTTAAAATAAACCGTAGGCGAAAGTTTTGATTTTACGTCGCAGTCGATTTCTCCATTGTAAATTTCTTTTGAAAAGACCCTATTAGCATGATTAACCTCGCTACCACATTGGGGACATTTTACTAGGGATTGTTGACATTCATCCTAAATGGAATTGACAAGTAGCATTGAATTTGAGTATGTTTCATCGTTATGAAACTTACTAAAACCCAATACGTCCGTATAAAGCGCTTGTTGCCGATTCCATGCGGCAACAAGCGAGTTGATAACCTAACGTTTATGAATGCGCTTTTGTTCCCTGCGGAAAATGGACGCCAATGGCGCGCCTTACCGAAGGAGTATGGCAAATGGTCAACGATATATAAGCGTTAAAGCGTAATGAGATCGAAGAATCAAGTGGTATCGGCGCGTACGAACGCGATATGAAAAACTTGACCTCCGTTTTGCTCCGTTTGACTCTTTGTTATGATCATCGAGTTCATCAAGCGTTAGGGTCAGCAAGCCCTAACATGAAGCGCGTCGAAGGGCTGTTAAAGAGCGACTGTGATTATATGACATTTCCCTTTTTTCACATTGATTTTCACTATCCAGCATTTAACTAGGCAACGCCACATTAATCCGCTAGCCTCCGGGTTCGGCAACAATCACATCTTAAACCTTGCCTGACTCACGTTCGTCAGATTCATCGTTCCGAGCTCGTGCTTTTCGCCCATAGCAAGGTATTTTACGTTCTCCAGCGGCATATCGGCGAACTGACCGAAGAATTTCGTCGACGCGACGTCGACCGCGACAGGATCCGTCGACATGATCAGCGCCTTGGCGAGCTCGACGTCGGACTCGTTAAGCCCGCGAGGACCGTTCGTCTTCATGACGCGATATGCGTCGACTATATTGAGCGACGCTGGCTTCGCTAGCGTGCCAATATCGGCGATGCATTGATCCAAGCCCTTCTGATGGAATTCGCGACGATCCCACACGATCCCCATAAGGTTCTTCATAGCGATCGTCATTTTAGCGCCGCCGTGGTTCTTGAGTATCGGAACGTTAAACCAAACGTCGCAATCGAGAATCGCCTGATGAATACGCGCCGACTTCAGAACGACTCCCTTCGGCAACGCCGTCTCGCGATAGAACCTTTCCTCGTTACCCTGCGCCATGACGCCGCCTGCCTTCTTCGTCGCCTCTTCGATTCCGCTAAGACCATAGCACGCGCGCCAGTTGCCGCACGTATTGTCGAAAACAACGACTTCTTTCGCGCCCGCGTCTTTGCACGTGCGAACGATCGCGCCTATGAGGTCAGGATTCGTCGTGACCGCAAGCTCGGGTCGACGATCCCAGCACATATTCGGCTTAATCGTTACGCGATCGCCCGATTTAACGAACCGCTCAATTCCACCCAGCGCGCCAATTCCCTTCGCGAACATAGCGCCGGGCTCGCCGCCCAGAAGCGCGACGAGATCGACCGGCTTGCCGTTCACGTCGCCATGCTGCGCAAGCGTGGCAATTTCGCCGAGCGTCGCTAACGTCGTCGAAAGACCGCCAAGCGCGACGACCTTTAGAAATTCATGTCGTGTCATTTTCATTACTTGTTCCCTTTCCTTTAGCGCTCATTTAATACGTTGCGTCGCCAAACGGCGAACCTCTATCTCTTCGACACGCGTCGATTGAAATGATCGTCCGTATAAAAACGACAAATCAAACCCGACTGGCAATATTTTGACACAAAGTCGCGCGCCGCGCAACCCCTCGACGATAATTCGACGATTCTTAACGAGAAATCGACGGCAAAAACTGAACCCGACTTGATTCTTGTTTCGCGACGCTATATACTTTAGATCGAGGGTCGCGAAATCGGCGCTCATGAAATACATTAATACCGGCTTTTTACGCCAGGCAACCGGTCGGCGGCGTTGACCTGCCGACACGATAAGGAACAGGAGTCATCAATGTCATTCAATCGTCGTCAATTCCTTAAGACGTCAGCCGCGTCACTTGCGGCGCTCACGGCGTCTCGTTTCGCTTCGCCCGCTATTCTGCGCGCGCAGGGCGCTAATTCGAAATTGCAAGTCGCCGTCGTCGGTATCGCAGGACGCGGAGCAGGAAATATTAGCGAACTACTAGGCGGTTCAAAGGATCTCGTCGAGATCGCCGCGCTATGCGACGTCGACGACAATAACCTAGCCGCCCAGGGAGATAAATTCCCGAACGCGAAACGATTCTTCGACTATCGCGCTATGTTCGACGAAATGAAATCTCTCGACGCCGTGCTCGTCAGCACGCCCGACCATACGCACTCCGTCGTCGCTATGGCCGCTATGAAACGCGGTATGCCGTGCTTCTGCGAGAAACCGCTCGCGCACGACGTCGCTGAAATTCGCGATATGCAAAAGATCGCGAAAGAAAAGAATCTCGCGACCCAAATGGGCACCGTTATTCACGCGACCTCCAACTACAGACGCGTCGTCGAACTCGTGCAAGCAGGGTCGATCGGCGAAGTAAAGGAAGTCCACGTATGGTGCGCAAAAGGCTGGGGAGGATACCCTGAGCCCGATATGAACGCGAAATTCGATATTCCCAAAAACATCCACTGGGACGAATGGCTCGGCCCCGCGCAGTGGCTCGAATTCAATCCGTGCTATCTGCCGGCGCGATGGCGAGGATACTGGCCGTTCGGAACCGGCACCTTCGGCGATATGGCGTGCCACCTCATGGATCTACCCTTCTGGGCGCTAGGACTTGGGCTCCCGAAGACGATCCACGCGACTTGCGCGTCCGAAATCAGTAAGATTTGCTGTCCGCTCGACGTCGAGTGCAAGTACGAATTCGAATGGAACGGTAAAACGCTACCGCTCACTTGGTACGACGGCGCTAAACGACCGCCGATCATCAAGGAAAAGAATCTCGAAAATCTCTCCATGGGCGTAATCTTCGCAGGAGACGAAGGGATTCTCGAAGCGGACTACGGGACGATCAGACTCTATCCGAAAGAGAAATACGAAAACTTCAAACGACCCGCCGAAACGATTCCTGCCTCCCCGGGACATCACCGAGAATGGGTCGACTCCATTCTCGACGGTGGAAAATCGACCCCGTTGTGCAATTTCGAGTATGCCGGTCGTCTAGCGGAAGCCGTCCAACTCGGCGCCGTCTCGTTGCGCGCTGGCAAGATCAAGCTCGAATGGGACGCGGACAAGATGGAAGTCGTCAATAATAAGGAAGCGAACGCCTTTATTAAGACGGAACATCGCGAAGGCTGGGATATCTGATAGCAGTCGGTCTCTCGCATTATTACCTTTCCACCCGTAATAGCGTCTAACTTGCGTCAGGCGCTATTACGGGCGCAAATTGTGTTGTCTGACGGCGTAATCGTAGCGTCCTCGACGGTTCTCTGTCGTAATTGCGCTTCTTTTGTCTTGCCAGTCGCCGTGCGCGGACTTGACCGCAAAGCCGCGCGCGCCAATTAAAGACAGTATTTTCGATCTCAAAATCACCGTTAAAACTCCGGAGCACGCTTTAAAAGGAACAGCAATGCAACTGCCTCCCGAAGAATTTTACAACTCTGAAATCTTTCGCTCGACTACCGCGCGGTACGCACTGGAGCACAAGGAGCTACCGGCGGCGTTCTTTAGTCTAGGCAATCCTGATGTGCAAAGGCATTTCATAGAGACCCTCCAGAATTCACGCGCCGCTCTTATCCATCTCATGCATACCTTTCTCTGTCATGAGATGGATCAAATTTCGCAACTTAAACAAATCGCATACTCTCCGGATATGTTTAACGTTTTCATCATGACGAGCGAGGAATCAGGCGCTCCCTTCGAATGCAACGTAGCCATAATAACAATGCCGCCGCCGGAGCGAACAATTCTATGCGAGAGAATCTTTCTACTCTACAGCGACGATCTCGAACGGCAGGGGTACTTCACCGTCGAACGCGCAACCGTCCTACAACCAGGAGACGCGCCCTATTTACTATGCGGGTGGAATCCGTACGGTTCACACTTCAATTGCGGCGTAGGATTCTTCAATCCAACGCCGCAAGACGCCGAATCCGATCCCAATTTACTCGTAGCGTCGACCTCGCCTCATACGGCGGTGAATCGTCTACCTAACCGAATCAAGGCGGAACTAAACGCCGTCTATCGCTATTTTGCCGGACTCGAACGACCTCAACTTTCAATCAATCCGACTCGCATGAACAAATTGGTTGAAGAGTGGAAGAAAACGCATCCGGGTCAAGAGCTCACCGACGAAATTGAACTGGCTCGACTCATGAAAAGATCCGTTCATGAAGAAGACGACGAGCAAGAGTAAGGATCGTTAATTGTACAACTTATAGGTGAGACCATGCGAGGTATAACGCGGGAATTAACGACTTCTGAAATAAATCAAAAGACCAAAGGGCGATTTCTATTGGAGCATTTCGAGCTGGTCGGCGCGTTCTTCAACGTTAACGAACCGGAGTTGCGTTCTGGAATAATACAGAAGATTATTGCCGAACGCGGCAGATTCTTCACACGATACCACACGATCATCTGCAACGATCTGGAACCTAAACTGCGTAAAAAGCAGATTCATTATTTACCGGAACAGTTCGACGTGAAATTCATACTGCGGCAGAAGCCTGCGCGCCGTTCGACTGCAATCTCATTATCATCACGCCGCCGCCCCCGGAGCGCCCGCCGCTGTGCGCAAGAATATTCCTACTTTTCGACGACGATTTGCAACATCAGGGCTACTATACAATCGAAAGAACTATCCCGCTCAACGATAACGATCCC
>ONJR01000155.1 GCA_900318195.1 uncultured Planctomycetota bacterium | reverse complement strand
GGATGGGTGCCCGAGCGGTTTAAGGGACCGGTCTTGAAAACCGGCGACGGTTTGCGCTGTCCGCGGGTTCGAATCCCGCCTCATCCGCTACATCGTAAACATATCCGCGCCTTCGGGCGCGGTTTTGTTTTGTGCGGCTTATTCATAGGAAGAACGTTGTGGGTGGTCGAATGCGTCGAGCGTCGAGTTTTTGCGTCTTTCTGTGCGTTTTTTCTTTGGTTTCGTTGAGCGGTATGGCGTTCGCGCAACGTCCGCGCACAGTCTTGCGAGCGGCTTTAGAGGCGCCCGCGACGGTTGTCGACGTTTTACGCGATCCGATTCCACCGTCCATGACGCAGGGCGGTTACGCTCGACGAGGCGAGAGCGATTTCTATCGATCGTCCGTTGGCGGTCGCTACAGTTCTCAGCGTCCGGCGGAAAATTATGCCGTTGGCGTGCGCAATGTAACCTGGCGCGGTCGGGACGCTAAAAGCTATAGCGCGCTAGCGTACCATCCTGCGACGCCTCCAGTGGGCGACGTGAAGTTTTCCGTCGTAATTTTTTCACACGGTCTTGGCGCTTCTGCCGAAAGTTTTTCCTATCTTGCAAACGCTTGGGCTGAGCGCGGCAATTTAGTTCTTTTGTTACGTCATCCGACGAGCGACGAGTCGGTGTGGCGTGGTAAACTGCGTCCTATGGCGGAACTGAAGGACGCGTACAGAAAGCACTGGTCGGGTCGTGATCGCGCGCGCGCGATTATAGCGGCGCTCGATCTTGTGTACTCGTGGAAGAATGAAGGAACCGGGTTGGGCGCGGATCTTGACTTATCGAGGATAGCGGTCGCAGGCAACGATCTCGGCGCGCTTGCCGCGTTGATGGTAGCCGGTCAGTTGCCTCCCGACAACGGACCGTCGCTAAAAGATCCTCGCGTCGCGTCCGTACTCGCAATGTCGCCCCCCGTTTTCTGTTCTCGGGAACAGGGAGCGATCGTTTATTCTCAAATAACAGTACCTGTCATGGTAGTAACGGGCACCCACGACGACGGGGTAGTCGGATCAACGAAGGCGTATCAGCGCCGCATGCCTTACGACAGCGTACGAAATGTCGACCGATATTTGGTTATTCTCCAAGGAGCGGATCATCGCGTTTACGGCGGTCTTCGCATTTCTTCCCAACGTCAAGCGTCCGACGCGCCGTATCAAGAGACCATTCTTATTGAGACGTCCGATTATTTTTCTGCGTATTTGCGCGACGACGCGTTTCGATTGGCTAGTCTTCGCGCGCGTGGGTCTGTTGAGCAGTTTGCGAACGCGAACGTCGAGCATAGTCCTGTTTCGTGGCGAACCGAGTCGCCAATAACCGCGAACGCGCTAGAGGGACGATACGACTGAATCTTGCGAGTCGTTTCGTCATTGCAGTCTTAGTAAAGAGTCGAGAATTGTTGAAATCTCGACTCTTTTTGTATGTTCTATTGAGTCGCTTTTCTTTTGTTCAGGTTCTTCCTTCGGCTTCTTGTGGTTTTTCAAATATTGCGCTTGATTGGAACCTCATATTATCTTAAACTAGACCGCCTGCGATGACGCTGGATATTGTGTCTTGCGTCTCTGGCTCAACTGGAGTACGACGCTTCAAACGCGCTGATAGGAACACGGAGGCGAATTCAGCGCGCGTAGACGTCGGAAATTAACGTCGTCCTGATCGCCTGATTGTGTATTTGCGTATGTCGTTGCGAAATGAGTTCGCTGAAGCGTTGCGTCTAACGACGCGAACAACGCGGCGTCGCGCCAAGTGGGACTTGGCGAAGACGGCGCGCGACGGCTATGCTGTTGGCATATTGGGAACGATTCTGTTTATTCTGTTCGGTTTTTCATTGAATTTGTCTTTCGGTCAGGTCGCGCCGCCGTATTCTGCTCCCGCGCAGGCGAGCGTCTTTACTGACGGAGCAGGCGCGCGCGAACAATCGCCCTTACTGACAGGCCTCATTTCAGGAGACGGTTCGTTACCGTCCGAGCCCGCGCAGGTCAACTCCTTCTCGACCGCGCCGACCCTTGACAATCCGTTAGGAATACCTCCCGAGAACCTCGAATTAGCCGAGCAGTATGAAACGACGCGACTCGGCAGCGCAAAGATCTATCGACCGACAGTAGCGCCGTCGTCGGAACCAATCTCGATTTCAGCACAGTACGGCTGGAAGGGAGAAGACGACGAATACGGCGAAGTCTACGTGCTATACGGCGATTGTCGCGTTTCTCAGGGCGAAGGGGCGGCGACCGGACCGATCGGCGTCGTGTGGATCGCGCGCGACGTTGAGTTCGGCGAGAATCTCGTTGGCGCGCGCGTGTGGACGTACTTGTGTCAGACGGACGCCGTTCCAACGTCTTTCAATCTAAACGGCGCGTGCGCGAGCGCGAAAACAAACGGTAAGGCGTGGATCGGCGAGTTTCGGTCGCTAAACGACGTCGATCTGCGCATTGCGTTTCCCGGCGAAGGACAATTGCATCCTGACGAGACGTATTCTCGCGCCTACAATCTTCTACGAGACGACGCGACTCCGACGCGAACGAACTTGCTTAGTTCCAACGCGCCGAACGCCGAGTCCTTTACACAATCGGTCGCTTCGACTACGGCGTCGGCAACCGCCGCGAACAACGGTTCTGAAAGCGTTCCGGACGACGGCGTTCTCGGGTGGACCAACCCGGGGACGGGCGAAACTATTGCGATTCCCGAGACGTCTCAGGTCGACGACTATTTCAAACAGATTCAGCAACCAGGATTTGCCTCTCGACTCAGAGTGCAACTGTTTTCTCGCTACGACAACGACGTTAAAATAACGCATCATTCTAACGCTAGCGAATCGCTCGACGTCGAAGGGAAAGACGTTTCATTTATATCCAACGGCTTCACGATCATTGTGCAGGGGATTGCGCCCGAGAGTGATCTTCCCATCGGGGACGTCATCGAACTTTCAGCGGATCAGGCGACGGTGTGGTTGGCTGGCGTGTCGCTCAACGATCTACGCGAATCGAAAACGCTCGACGACTTCGATTTGGAATTGTATTTAGACGGAAACATCGTTTTTCGCGAAGGTAATCGCGTCGTTTATGCTGATCGTATGTATTACGACGTTAAGAATCGCGTCGGGGTTATTGAAGAAGCGGAGTTATTTGCCGACGTGCCGGGCGTCAAAGACGCGTATTTTCGTATGGGCGCAACGAAGATCACGCAGAGCGGACCGAACGCGATCCAGGCGACCGACGCATGGATTTCCACCAGTTCAATGGGTCGTCCGACATACCGTCTGCAGTCGAATAGTATCGTAACCGAGAAGCGTTCTTCTCCGCTGTACGACGCCGCGACTCATCGTCAGTTGGTCAATAATGAGACGGGCGCGTTTCTTACCGACGATAAACAATACGTCGTTGCCGAAAACAACTACGTTACGTTGGGTAATATGCCAGTCCTCTATTGGCCGTGGATGGCGATGGATATTCGCGATCGTTCGCTGTATTTGCGTCGAATGAAATTCGGGCACGACGGCGTCTTGGGAACGCAGATACTTTCGACGTGGAATCCCTATCAGCTCTTTGGCATGACGAATCTCCGTCCAGAAGGAACCGATTGGGATATCAATCTGGACTACCTATCGAAACGCGGTTTTGGACACGGCACGACGTTCGTATATAATCGCGATACGATCTGCCAGTGGGACACTCGCGCCGTTGGCATGATGAATTATTACGGGATCTATGATAGAGGAAAGGACAATTTAGGTAAGGACCGTCGAGCGCTACCGCTCGAAAAGAAGTATCGTTATCGCGGGTTGTGGAAGCATCGTCAAGAGATCGATAATATCGATTGCGGACTCAATTTATTTCAGAATTGCTGCCTTCGCGACAGCTGGACGTTTACCGCTCAGCTAGGCGTTTCAAGCGATCGCAACTACCTTGCGCAGTATTTCGAGGACGAGTGGTATTCTTCTTCCAATCCGGTAACAAGTCTTGAGTTGAAGCGCACGGTGAACAACCGTTCGCTTGCGGTAATGGCGAGCGCGCGCACGGATAAATTTTACACGCAAACAAGTTGGCTCCCGCGATTCGATCATTTTTGGCTTGGTCAGTCGCTTGGCAAATCGAATCTTGCGTGGTACGAGCATACGAAGATCGGTTTCGCGCAATTCCGTACGGCGAGCAGTCCTTACGCTGCAGACGACGCGGCGCTTTTCCGCTATCTCGACTGGGAACTAACGCCAAACTCGACGACGAACGCGCCGCTCGACGGTAACGCGTCGACTTTGAGTAAAGACAGCCTTGTCTTTTCGACGCGTCATGAACTTGATCTTCCTTTCCAGCTTGGTCCAGTTAAGACGACGCCGTACGTTCTCGGCGAATACGGCTTCTGGGGACGCGGAGTCGAGAGCAAAAACGTAAGCCGCCTATATGGGCGCGTTGGTTTAAGATTGAATCTTCCGATTTGGAAAGTCGATTCTGAAGTTAAAAGCCAGACGTGGTATCTGAACGGCTTGGCTCACAAGATGAACCTAACAGTCGACGGCTCCTATTCCGACGCTAATAAGAATTATAACAAGCTTGTTCTTTTTGATCAGGTTGACGATTGGCAAGTAGAAGATTTTCGCCGCCGTTACTCGGTAACGACTTTTGCCGGTAAAGGCGCCGGTTATTCGGACGCTATTCCGGTGCGATTTGACGAACGATATTATGCGATTCGTCAGGGCGAGTTCGGTGGGTTGGTAACGTCGCCTAGCTCTGAATTGGTCGACGATCTACAATTAGTACGACTCGGTTGGAACAATCGTTGGCAAACGAAGCGCGGTCCGGTCGGCGCCGAACGCGTTGTCGATTGGATTACCTTTAACGTCGGTATGAATCTTTATCCGAAGAAATCCGACAACTTTGGTAAGGTTCCTGGTATGTTGGATTACGACGCAAGTTGGCAGCTTGGCGATCGGTTTGCAATTCTTTCTTCCGGTCTATACGACTTCTGGGGCTCGGGTCAGAAGATCACGCGCTTAGGCGTTCAACGGCGCCGACCGGGTTTGAGTTCCTGTTACCTTGGAGTCGACAGACTCAACGGACCGATTGATTCGACGTACCTTAATTTGGATATAACGTATCGCACGTCTGAGCGTTGGGGACTTGGTTTTAGCAACTCGTACGATCTTAGCGAGGGATTCAACATAGGTCAAAAGTTGACGATAAGTCGCATAGGCGAATCCTTTGTCTTTACGCTTGGCGCGAGTCGTAACGAGAGCAAGGACAACTGGGGCGTCAGTTTGTCTGTCGAACCGGTCTTCATGTTCGATAAAGATAAGCGTGAAGAAGGACTGTTAGGACTTGGTAATATGTAGTCGCTTCCATACCCGGTAGCGAAGACTTTTCAAGAATATCGTAATAGACAGGCGTCATATGCAGTACAGACAGATAGGCGAGACAGAGCTTGTCGCTTCGACCATTGGGTTGGGTTCCTGGGCGATGGGCGGTTGGATGTGGGGCGGTTGCGACGACGGCGAAGCGGAACGCGCAATTTACACGGCGTTGGACGCGGGCGTTACTCTGATTGACACGGCGCCGATTTATGGTTTTGGTCGTTCCGAGGAGACTGTAGGTCGCGCGTTGCGCAATCGTCGTCGCGATTCAATTGTGCTTGCATCGAAATGTGGGCTGTATTGGTCGACGGAACCGTTGCCGCCTGGCGTCGGCGAATGGCATTGTTATGCCGACGTAGCAGGTCGCACGACTGATTTAGAGCAATACGCGGTCTATCGTTGGTTGCGCGCGGACGTTGTGCGTCGCGGGGTCGAGGATAGTCTTCGTCGTTTGCAGACGGACTATATCGACATAATGCAGGTTCATCATGTTTCCGACCATACGACTCCGATCTCGGAAACGATGGGCGTTTTGGAAGATATGCGTCGTGAAGGCAAAATTCGCGCGATCGGTATCTCGAACGCATCGTTGACGCAATTTGACGAGTACGTCGAATACGGCATGGTCGACGTTCTACAGGAACGTTACTCGATGCTGGATCGCGCCGTCGAGAAGAATGGTTTACTTGACAGATGTCGCGAACGTAAGGCGTCGTTTTTCGCGTATTCGCCCCTTGAAAACGGTTTGCTAACGGGACGACTTGATCCTCGTCGCGAATTTAAACGAGGCGATCTACGTCTTAATAAGCCGAAATTCTCGCGCGAGAATATTAGTCGAGTGAACGCCGCGTTGAGCGCAATGGACGAAATAGCGAAACGTTACGATCTGACGCCGGGACAATTGGCGATCGCTTGGGTAGCGTCGCGTTACGAAAAAGCGTTTGTTCTTTGCGGCGCGCGTAATCCAAGGCAAGCTCTTGAAAATACAATCGGTAGCGACGTCTCTTTGTCTGCGGATGAATTTGAAGAAATCGACGCTATTCTGAACGAGTTTGGCGCGCTGGATAGATAATCATGCTAAAATCTCGCTAGATCTCTTGATTTACTATTGATAGCATATAAGATGAGAGCGTCGTTTCGAGAGCTTGCGCGTGGTAGGTTCTCAGGGAAACGACGCTTGCTTTATCAAGGAGAATTGAAAATGGAACGACGAGAAGCGATCGCCGGTCTTATGACTGCGGCTCTTGGAGTCGGCGCGTTGCACGCGAACGTAGCGCGCGCCGACATAATTGCCCCTAAATTGCGATCCCCCGACAAAGTGTCGACGCTTAACAAACTCGCGGTCGCGCGGCAGGCTCAACGTTTTACGGATCGCAAAGTTGAACCTGAAACCATTAAGGAGATTGTTGAGTTTGGACGTACGGCGCTGAGTCATCACAACAGTCAACCGTGGT
This sequence comes from uncultured Planctomycetota bacterium, assembly GCA_900318195.1. Lineage (GTDB taxonomy): Bacteria > Planctomycetota > Planctomycetia > Pirellulales > Thermoguttaceae > RUG369. Next base: position 334 of record ONJR01000155.1, on the reverse strand, counting down.
TTATTTCCGTTGTGAGCGCGACGGCGCTTCTGAAGGAAATTGACGCGAAATCAGAACTCGATAGTAATAAACGCCTCTCCTTTGGCGGCGCTCCGGTCGCCGTTATCGTGAGCGCGACGGAAGACGATTCCGACTACCAACACTATGCGATCGGTTGTCTTCTTGAACGCATGACGATTGCGGCGTATGCTAAAGGGTTAGGGTGCAAGACAGTTATAGCCGGTCTCAAAGGCGCTAATGAGGGAACGCTTCGCGAAAAGTTGCAAATTCCAACAGGATATGACGCGTATATTGCGTTGTTGCTTGGTTATGAAGCGGAGCCGAGCGTCGACGG
>ONJR01000175.1 GCA_900318195.1 uncultured Planctomycetota bacterium | reverse complement strand
AAGATTGTCGTGAACAAGCTTGCGAATTGACAACGCTCTTTATGACGAGAACGCCTTGCAAGTCGAAGGGGCTTGACTTTTAAAGCGGCTCGTCTACAATTGCGGCTATAGTTGGGTAGAATTTCGGCGCGCGTTGAGTCGGATAAAACGCTGAATTCAACTATGAGCGTTATAAGCGGGGACAATAGAAAACAGTATAGACAGGACGACTACCGTGATACAAGGTTTGACGATTATTGGCGAATCGATTAACGATTCCGTGCCTTCGACGAACGCATTATATGAGTCGGGCAATTTCGACGGAATCAAAGAACTGGCGCGCTTTCAAGCGGAGGGCGGCGCTAAATACATCGACGTAAACGTCGGAACGCGCGCCCCTGAGGTTATGGAACGCGCCGTGAAAGCCGTCATGGAAGCGACGACACTGCCTGCGTCCATTGACTCGCCAGACTATTCTCTCGTCGAGGCTGGACTCAAAGCATACGACGCTTCGCGAGGAAAACCTATTCTTAATTCGATCTCGCCTTTACGGATGGAGATGTTTGACCTCTACAAGACAACTCCTTTCCGTCCGATTCTACTCCTTACCGAATGTTTCAACGAATCTGGCGAAGGCGCGCCGGCGCGGACAGTCGAGGAGGAATACGCCGCCGCCGTCATTCTTTTTGAGCGTGCGAAGTCCTTGGGAATTGCAAACGAGGATATTATTTTCGACCCTGGGGTTGCGCCGATCGGAAGCGACGCGGAAGGCGCGTTGCCGAGATTAATTGGCACGCTTGAAAAGATTCATGCGAATCCCGATATGAAGGGAGTGCACGCGTCCGTGGGGTTGAGCAACTTTACCGTTATGTTGCCGTCGAAGCGTAAGGTCGATGGAACGCCTGTTAAAAGTCCGTTGGAGAGCGCGCTATTAACGATAGCGTTCCCCTTGGGGCTCGATCATGTGATCGGATCGGTTCGACGGAATTACAATCTGCTCGAAGCCGGCGATCCCGCGTTGGAGTGCGTGCGCGAATGTCTGACGCTCGACGGGTTTTCCTCGATACGACGCGTGCGCAAGTTTTATCGATAGCAACTTGACAAGAGCGCGCCGCTTGACGCATATTTCAAGAGTGTTACAATGAAAGACCGCTTGCGCGTTCGGTTGAACTTAGCGCGCATCGGTTTGGTTTGCCGTTATGGCTAGGGATAACGTACGCGAAACGCATAAAGGAGCGAATAATGAGCGACGGGTTGAGAATTGCCACGCTTGGTGGCGACGGCACGGGACCGGAAGTGGTCGCCGAAGCTGTTAAGGTGTTGAAAGAAGTCTGTAAACTCGAGAACATTAACTTGGAGCTTGTCGATTTCGACATTAGCGGGAATCGTTACCTCAAGAACGGCGGCGTGATTATTACGGACGAAGAAGTCGCTGAACTCGGAACGTTCAGCTCCATTTTACTGGGCGCTGTCGGGCATCCTGACGTCAAACCAGGCATTCTCGAAAAAGGATTGCTACTCAGGTTGCGATTCGAGTTTGACCAGTATATCAATCTGCGCCCTGTCAAACTGTTTCCAGGAGTCGAGACTCCTCTGCGCGACAAGGGACCTGAGGATCTCGATTTCGTCGTCGTTCGTGAAAATACCGAGGATATGTACACCGGCGTCGGCGGCTTTCTGAAGAAAGGAACCCCGGACGAGGTCGCTACTCAGACCGCTATCTACACTAGAAAGGGGTGCGAACGATGCATTCGTTGGGCTTTTGAACTCTGCCGAAAGCGCAATAACCCGAAGGGTAAGAAACTAACGCTCGTGGCAAAAACGAACGTGTTGACCTATGGACACGACCTGTGGATGCGCGCTTTCGAGGAAGTTGGCGCCGAGTATCCCGACGTCAAGCTCGACTACAATAACGTCGACGCGTGTTGTATGTGGATGGTCAAGAATCCGGAGTATTACGACGTCATCGTTACGACGAATATGTTTGGCGACATTATTACCGACTTGGCCGGTATTTTGCAGGGCGGAATGGGCGTTGCTGCGGGCGGCAACATTAATCCTGAACCGGGCGGGACGAGTATGTACGAGCCGATGGGCGGTAGCGCGCCGAAGTATACCGGTCTGAACGTTATTAATCCCATTGCGGCTATTAACGCCGCTTCCATGTTGCTCAATCAAGAGGGCTACACGACGGCGGCCGAACGCGTTATGAAGTCGATTCAAATTGTAACTGGTACGAAAATGAAGAGCCAAGCGGCTGGCAAGATGGGATATTCGACGACGGAAATCGGCGATCTTGTCTGCGAGAATCTCTAGCGCGTATCTTTCGTTAGTTTAACGACGACAAAAGGCGTTCGTCCCCTGTTAGTCGGACGAGCGCCGCTTTACTTTTACAGCTAATCTGTTTGATTCACTATGTCGGAGATATTAAACGGACCGCCGCTCATGCAGACAATTAGTCCAGCGTACGGCGTCTACATTCAAGTTGAGGACTCGCACCTCGACGTTTGGGGACACACGAATAACGTGCACTATGTTCAATGGATGCAAGACGTAGCCGTCGGACATTCGGTGGCGCTCGGCTGGACCGCAGAGCGTTATTTGGCGAATAAGTCAATTTGGGTCGTTCGAAGCCATCAGATTGAATATCGGCGTTCGACCTATCTTGGCGATAAAATTCTATTGCAAACGTGGATATCGGAGATGAAACGCGCTAGTTGCCTACGACGCTATCGGTTTCTTGAATTACCGAAAGACACAACGGAAGAAGAAATTCAAAGAGCGGTCGGATTTACAAAATTGGACGAGTTTGAGGTTCCAAAAACAGCCGTTATTGCCACCGCAGAGACGCATTGGGCGTTTGTCTCGACGGAGACTTTGCGCCCTGTGCGCGTTAATCCCGAGCTTAACGCAGTCTTTGAACAGGGCGCGTCGACGCGCGCCTACTTTCCGCTTCGATAATCGTTATATCCTCTTGAACTTTACACGCGCGCTAGGTACAATGGCTTCAGCGCGTGTGTGCGGTATAGACGCGCGATTACGTTAGAAAAGGGTTCGAGAATGGAAAAAAGTTATGTTTTGATCGATACCGCTGAGCGTGTTTATGTCGAATCGCAGACGATCAGCGGCGTGGCGGATACGGAGTTTGGCAAGTACCCCTATAAGTTTGTCAAAAGCCGTTTGCAGGGCGGCGTACAAGACGGTCTTGACGTGCTAGAAATTGACGCTGGACGCTTCGAGTTCACTATTCTACTCTCGCGAGGAATGAATCTCCTTAAAGCGCGATGCGAAGACGTCGATTTGAAATGGGACTCGCCTGTAAACGGTCCGGTACATCCGAAGTTTGTGCCGTTGTTTGCCCCGAGCGGATGCGGATGGCTGGAAGGATTTTCTGAATGGATCGCGCGTTGCGGTCTTGAGAGCAACGGCGCTCCCGAATTTGACGCCAACGGCGTCTTGAAATATCCGCTCCACGGGCGTATTGCCAATTTGCCGGCACGGCGCGTTGTTCTGACCTTTGACGACGAAAAGCAAGTAGCGACCGTCGTCGGCGAAGTACTGGAAGCGAGCGTCTTTGGAAGTCGGCTTCTACTACGAACGACATATTCAATTAAACTTGGCGATACGAAACTGAGCGTGCAAGACGAAATCGTCAATCTTGCTAGCGTTCAAGACGAGTTTGAACTTCTTTATCACATCAATACCGGTTATCCGCTCGTATCTCCAGGTTCGAAGTTCCTGGCGGCGTATAAGACGATGTGTCCTAGAGACGGCAACGCGGTTAAAGAATTGCCCGAGTGGAATCGGTTCGTGACGCCTGTTTCCGGTCGTCCTGAGACGTGTTATTTCTTTGACCTTGCGAACGACGCGAGTGGAGATACGACGGTCGCGATTACGACTTTTGACGAATCGCGCGGACTCGCTCTGACCTTTAATAAAAGCGATTTTCCATACTTCATTCTGTGGAAGACGCAACGTCCCAATAGCGATATTTACGTCTCGGGCATGGAGCCGGCGATCAATTTCCCGAACACGCGTTCCTTTGAGAAATCGCATGGACGCGTTATGCCAATCGCTTCTGGTGAAACAAAACGTTTCTGTTTTACTCTCGACGCGCTTATTGGCTACGAGGCGGTTGAAGAGGTAGTCGACAGGATTAATGAATTACAAGAGAGCGCGACGCCCAACACGTTAATCCAGCCGATTCCGGAATGGTGCGAATAATCAGAGGAACCAGCGGGTCAAATCGACTTAAACAACACAGGTCGCTTCGGCGTTATCCCGGCGCGACCTGTCGCGTTAAGAGCTACAATGCGGCGCGATTCAATCTTGAAGAAGTTTGATAGCGGCGACGCGATCGATAAAGAGTTGATTCCATAAGCGCATTGACGGTTCTTTGAGTAGCGGCAATACCGCCGAGGCTTTGCTTGCGTGGCACTCTCCGCATGGCGCGCCGATTACGACGACGTGCTTATCAGGGCGTTTGGAAAAGTCGACGAGTTCCTTAAAGTTAAAGAGCGCGACGGTGCGCAACGTTTTAGGGTGTATTGCCTGCGTAGCGGAGTAGGGCTGAAAGAGAACGTCGCCGATCCAACCTTGCGCGTCCAAGGTCTTAACGGCGTCTTCTTCTATGTAGCGGTTTTCATGCAGATGCGTGAAATATTGTCGCACGAGTCCATGAGGATCGTTAGAAGTCGCGAGCGACGTTACAAGAATATCGATTTCGTCGCGTAGTGTAAAACTTGCGCGTAGCGAGGGATTGGCGCGCAGTCGTTCATAGTTTTCGACTTCTACAATCGGAGGCGCAAACATTCCCTGACATTCGACGTCAAACTGTTTGTCGAAGAAACGTTGAAAGTACGAGGTCGGGGAATTTTGTTGCTTTTGAAAATAGTATCCGCCTGGCGTCAGCGCGTGTAACATTAGTTTGGGGGTCGCGGCGGAAAACCGAGTAGAGAGACGATCGGCAAGCGTCATTGCGGTGAATCCGGCGCCCAGACCGAGATGGACTTTGACGTTTTCTGGGTCTTCTCCGTTAGCTATTGCTCGAGCTTCTTTTTCTTTGCGCACTTTGTCAATGAGATTAACGATACGATCGGCGGCTGCCTCGCCAACGTGTTGAGACGTGATATTGCCGACGACGTTGACAACGGTAATAGCGCCGTTTGTCGCTTCAAGATGTTGTGCGAGATCAAACTTTTCAATTAACTGACGACTGAGATTTTCCTCGATCGGCGCGTTCATAACGACGAACTTGCGACGAATCGCCTCCCAAATGAGAGGATAGATTCTTTCACGCGTCAGATCTTGACGATCGAACCGTTCTTTAAGGTCGTTTGCCGCGCGCGTCGCGCACCCTTTCGTTGCTTTGGCTCTGCCCTTCTTTTTACCGTCTACTTTAGCTGAATCGTCTTCTTCGTCAGGTTGCATGGTCGAGAAGTACGTTTCTGCGGCGGCGTACACCAGCTCGTCCGGTTCCTTCGTTACGGCAATTCGCGGAGGTTTGTTCGATTGATTCTTCTGTCTTGCCATGATTATACCTTTTCCTTCGTTATTGTCCGCGAGTAATGGCGGCGAACGCTTCCTTGAACGTCAACCGAGCGTCGCGCACGCTAGTATGTATATATTATTGACAGGCGGCGCGCCAAGTCAACGAAAAAGTTCTGTTTATCGATTTTCTTGTCTCGTAGTCGGAAGTTTCTGCGTTTGCGTGAGTTCCTTATAGAGCGCGCAGAAGAGCGGCAAATATGGATATTGGGAGTCAGGGAAAAATTGGACTTCACTTTGTACTGCGCGCGACTTGAATAGCGAACGTCGCAACTCCGTCATACTAGGCTGGATGTGCGTGGCGTCGTAAGGATTAGCCGTATGCGGTTTCGAGAGTACAATAATCGGAAGTTGCCGACGGTCTTTTAGAAGCCGTGAGGCTAGACGTCGATAGAAAAAGTACGCGTCGTCTTTTTCACCAGACTCGGTCAACTCCAAAACCTTCTGGCGGAGAGCAAGGCTTTTCGGTGGAATATTGGTTGCTTCGAAATAGCCTTCGCTGTGAATGTCATAGTCCGTTGGTTTGAAGGGTTGAGACTGCACAACAGCCGCTTGATCACGCGTAACATTGTTGAAATATTGACAGTCGCAGAACTTATTGGCTAGGATTAGATCATAATCCAGAAGCGTCGCGGCTTCAAATGCGTTTGACGCGCTAGAAAAAATATCGACGTAGGCGCCATAGTGCGCTAAGAAAGCTTCCCAACGTTCCTCGCGTTCCCAGTCGTCCATACGCTTATTGACAACGAGACAACGAGCTCCTTTGAGAAAATCACAGACCGAATCGTAGTCGCAAGGTTGTGCGCCAATGCATTGCCGTATGAACAAGTTACGCGGTATGAGAAAAGAGTATTCTTTTCGAGCGGGCTTGGGCTTCGCTAATTCTTCGCTCAAAGATAAAAAGGAGGCTGATAAGTCAGTTGACTTTTGTTTATCTCGCGAAATTTTTTTGAGGAATGAGTCGAGATGGGTTTGCAGTTCCGCAATGGACTGGATTTGGGGATCTGAGCTACAGAGTCTTGACGCAAAGACTTCTAATTCGCGACGCAACGAACAGCCTTCTTCGAATGTCTGAGTAAGTTCGACGTCGAGTTGTTCACGCATTAAGGTTCCGCAACTATGTCGCTCTGTAACGTTCCTCTGACGATAGGAATCGATCATATGGATCGCTTGCGCAAGGTCTTTCGCATAGAGCTGTAAAAAAACAACGTCGTGAGTTGAAAAGTCGTTCGGTTCGAGGCTTTCGACGTTACAGACTCCGATGATTTGATTACGGTAGATTAGCGGAACCGTGAGCGAGGAGCGCGCATTGATCGCGCCTTCGAGATAATACGGGTCGTTGTGCGTATCCTTGCAGACGTACGCGTTCCCTGTGTCGGCTACGTAGCCCGTGATACCGTTATCGCCCGTGGCGCTGGCGACTAGCGTGCGTTGCGCGCCTCTTTCGTCTATACCGAAGTTAATAAAAGGAAGTAGCTCTCGACCTGGACGGGAATAATCGATTGTTCGTATCTCACATACGTCCCTTTTTAGCGTCTTTTCCATATGCTCTCTGATTTTTTCAGCGAGCATAGCGACAAGTTGTTCGTACGAGCATTTGGTGAATTCACGCTCAATTAACTCCGTGAGTTCGTTTCCAGCTTCACGAAGCGTGTCGTGCATGAGCGCAAACAAACTAGACTTGGAGAGGTCTCTGAGTTCGACGATGAAGTAGAGTTGCGAATTGACGAGCTTACTGGTAACGAGCATCTCGTACGTTCGCGTTCTCATTTCGGAGTTCGCCGCGTGTGGTAATGAAACCTTGAGAATAGATCTCCGCTCGACGGCGCTTGCGTTCTTTTCATGAGTAGCCGCATAAAAGGGCGCATACCGTCCGTCAAGCACTTCCGGATGACCTAAAACGGCATAGAAATCCTCTCCGATAAGTTTGCTGCTTTTTCCGTTGATCTTGGCGCCAAACCAATCTGAAAACCGATTATTACAGCTACGGATTATATGGTTTTGGTCGACGAGTACCGTCGCGATTGACAAACCGTGTTGCAGCAGTTTACTAAACTTCCATTTTTTAAACATTTCGTCTCCCTTTCAACGTAAAGACGGAACATACCCATCAGAACGTCGCGAAGCTATGTTCAACGTCTGTTAGGATGTTGCTACTGCCAGATAGATCCTCTGCTCATGGGCTATTCTACTCGGTTGTTTGGCAACGTCAATAAAAAATCGGCAAAATACAGGAGCTACTTTGCCGATTGATTGGGTAACGAGCCGAGACGCTTGAGAAAGAGAGTGTGATTTACTCTTCGTCTTCTTCGTTATTTTCGGAGTGCGAAATTAGCGGATAGTATTTGTCGAAATCAAATTCAGGACTGTTGTCGCCGTCGTGGCAGGCATAGCAGGTCTTTTTGACGTTTTCGCCGAGTCTCATAGCGGCGCGAGCATTTTCTTGAGCTGCCTCGTCGTCTCCTAGTTCGAGAGCTATATGACGCTCGCCGGGACCGTGGCAACTTTCGCAACCGACGTTCGCTAACTCGGGCGTTTTCGACTCCGATTCAAAACCAGCTATATATGGGAAGTGGTTGAGTCCGTCCCATCCGACGACATGGCATCCGATACATTCGGGGTCAAAATCGCGCGGTGGATTGGCAGTCTCGGTAAGCGATTTCCACGCCGTTGCATGTCGAGATTTAGCCCAAACGCGATACGAATCTTCGTGACATGATCGGCATTTCTTCGCGCCGACGTATTTTCCGAGCGTTTCAGCCATAGGAGCGCGAGCGGGATTGACGCCTAGTCCGCCGCGGAACCCCTTAGAGGTAATGAGTCCTTTAAGGATTGCTTGATAGTCTTTCATAAGCAAAGTAATTTCGGGCGACGATTCGTATCTCGAGTCGAGCGCGACACGCTGGTAGCGTGTTTCACCATCAGAGTAGAGACCAATGACAATCGCGTATTTTCCCTTTTCACCGACTTCAATTAGTTTTTGATCGCCATTGATCGTTTGGCACTCTGCCGGCGGTTCGCTAGGCGTGTCGGAAGTAACAACGTAGTTGAAGATCGGAAACTTTTTCGCGAGCGCGTTCGTTTCGTCCTCAGTACCGTGAACGATGAGGACGTAGGCGTCGCATTTCGCTTTTTGTAGCGCCGGTAAGATCTCCTTGAGTTTCTTCTCGGGTTTGTCGTAGAAGATATTTTCATCGCGCCGATCTAGCGAGTCGTTCGGACAAACGACTGAAACGACAGCAACTTTCTTGCCTCCTCGTTCGATGATTTTATAAGGCAACGTGTACGTTGGATGGAAACCATAGACGCCTACGTTTGCAGATGTGTATAGACTCTGTGAAGACGCTGAGGTAGGCGCGGTGTACGTCAGTAAGAAGTAAGCGGGAAAGCGCAATTCTCCCATGCCGACGCCTACCGCGTCATACTGCATGAGTTGGAACGCGTTCATTGCCATATCAAACTTCAGTTCTTCTTGCACCCCGAAACCTACGGTAATTTGCCCCGAGTCGATCGTGATCGTATCCCATCCAAGCTCGTTCCGCAATTCATTCAAGAAGGTCTGACGACGGCTAAGTCCACCCTTCATTCGCTCCATGCCAGCACAACCGCACGGTTCGATATAACCGTTTGTCATGCCAGTAAAGACTAGCGCGACGTCGGGCGTGTCCCAACCTTCGAAATAGACGCCGTTTTCCTTGTAGACGTCGTAAGGTTCTTTTTCAACAGTGTTGCCCGTCGAGTTAAGCGTAGCGTCGACGCTTGCCGTAGCCGTCTCTTCTGACTCGCGCGCGGCGTCTGGCGACGGAACGTCTTCGTCAGAGTTCGATTCTTCCAGGTCGGCGAGCGAGGCGGCGTCGTCAAGAGGTTCGTCTCCGTTTTCAACGTCGTTGAGATTAGCGATCGGTTCGCCTTCAGAATCTTCGTCTTGTTGAGTGTCGTTCGTGAAATGAGGCGCGACGAATTTGGGCGCGTTCTGCTCCGTTTGCGCAAAAGCGTGTGAAACGAGGAAAAACGTCGAGAGCGCAAAAAGACAACAGAGCAAGGAAGCCGTTTTTACGTTCATCCGTTGGATTAAGGAAAGCATCGTACGTACACCTTAGGTTTAGGGGAAACTGGCGCCTTAGGGGACTAAGTTAAAACCGGAACGCCTGTCACGGCGCGCAATCATCCACAAGACTGCGCTCAAAGGATAGCGTATAAAAAGCCCTTTGTAAAGAGGTTTTTATACGCTAGTTATCTAATTTGACTAAAACAAAACACCTTGTTATTTTCTCTGGAATTACAGCTGAAATACGCCGGGAATCGACGTGTGACAAACTTGACAGATTCTCGCGCGCGGATCCGCAGGATCGGGAATGAGCGCGTCGGTTATCTGCGTTGCGTAGCGATAAGAGCGGCGAATGAGGGAAGCGCCACACTTCGGACATCTTGTTTCCCCACCGTGTTCGTCGTCGACGTTGCCTAGGTAGACATATTTGAGTCCTGCCCCTTCTGCTATTGATTTTGCACGTTCGAGAGTGGCTTTGGGAGTCCTGGGTAAATCGGTAATTTTATGTGCTGGAAAGAAAGCGGAGAAATGTAACGGGACGGATTCTCCTATCTTCTCGACGAGCCACTCGCACATTGCCGTCAGATCGCTTTCTGAGTCGTTCAACGTGGGGATGATAAGATTGGTGATCTCGAGCCATACGTCGTTACGTTGCGCTAGATAGAGTAGCGTCGATTTGACGTCTTCTAGTCGACTGTCTGTTAAATTTCGATAGAAATCGTCCCTGAACGCCTTGAGATCAATATTAGCGGCGTCGATAACGTCGTAAAAATCGTCGCGAGCCTGATCAGAGATCATCCCGTTCGTTACGGCGACGGTTTTGATTCCATGTTGTTTACATAGTCGCGCAGTTTCAATCACATATTCCGCCCAGATCGTCGGTTCGTTGTACGTGAACGCGACGCTAGGGCACTTGCGTTCCAGCGCTAGTTCTAGAATCCGTTCTGGAGGCAATATTGTATTGGCGACTTCATTGATTGGTAGAGAGCGCGAAAGCGTCCAGTTTTGACAGAATTTGCAGGACAGATTGCAACCGAAACAGCCAAGCGAAAGGATGGGAGTCGTCGGTAAGAAATGATAGAGCGGTTTCTTCTCGATCGGATCGATCGCAGTTGAGACAGGTCGAGCGTAGAAACGAGCGTAAAGCTGACCTTCGCGATTTACTCGCGCCGAGCATTTGCCGAGTTTGTTGGGAGCTATCACGCATTTTCTCGGACACAGCATACATTCCACAGTAGGCGGAGTGTGTCCGGTATTTAGTTGACCCACCGGATTCCACTCGAATCCACCGACGCTTTGACTGGCGGACAACGTGAAAGAATATTTCCCTGAATCATTCGTAGTTGCAGTCGGAACTTCTTCGCGACGGTTGTATATCTTCCACCATCGCGCCGGGACGAGTTGGGCATTGATTGTTTCTAAGGACGGCGCGCTCCAGGAAGTGATTTCGTCGCCGGTCTCATGCAATTGCGGTTCGTTCTTCATGATCTTCGATTAGAATCATCGTTCGGTATTAGCGTAAATTTCCTTCGCTTTACTGCTGAGCAGAAAATCGTCTCCGGGGCGAACTTTACTCTTTTTACTCTTGGAGTCGCGTCCATTTTCTGCGAGGAAATTCGACATTTCACGTTGCTTTTTGCGTTCTTTGGCGAAGACGTCTTCCTTTTCGCTTTCGTCTTCTTCATCCTCGTCAACGTCAAAAGCGTTCGATTGGTCGTCAGTAACCTTGCTCTTGCCTTTAAAGACCGAGCATCCAGCCGTAGCAACCAGCGCGCTGGCGGCAATGGCGAGAGTTATCGCACGGCAGAACTGTCTGCGCGTTTGGGTGTCGTTAGCGATTTGTTTCATTTTCACAGCTCTATCCTTTTTCTAATTGGGTACGCAAACAGCGCGTCCTCTTCATCTGAATCGACCAAATCATCGCTTTTATTGAGTAAAAACGGCAAAAATGCAATATTCCTTCTGTTCGGTATTACTGGCGACTATTGCGAGGTAAACGTATTGCGAGCGTTGAGAAGTCTACTCGTTATGTTAGAAGGATCTCTTGACCTCAATTGCCCTGAGGTGTATAGTCGGGCGCTTTATTCAAAGCGTCGCAGTGGGTGAAAGTAACTTAGCGGTTTCCTGAGGAAGGATAGATTTAATGAAAAACTGCTTGACTGGTTTTTATCGGGACATGAAGGTCCTATATTCTTTGGCAATCAAACGCGGACGGGGCGAGACGGCTGAGGAACGCTTGGAATCATTCTACTCGGGACAAGCCGAAGAGTACGACCATTTTCGTCGACGATTGCTAACAGGTCGCGAGGATTTAATGAGCGCGCTACCGGTTGAGTCCGGCGCTGTCTGGGTTGATATGGGGTGCGGCACAGGATCGAATTTGGAGCTTCTAAGCGCTTCTGATCTTGCGACCTTGAAGCAAGCGTATATGGTAGATTTGACGGAAGCGATGCTTAAAGTCGCCGACGCTCGAATTGCAAGAAACGGTTGGCGCAACGTCTCAACGCAACGCGCGGACGCCACAAACTGGTCGGGACCGGGAGAACCAATCGACGTTATTTTCTTTTCATATTCTCTTTCAATGATACCAGACTGGTTTGCCGCGCTTGATCGCGCTTACGACGCGCTCAAACCAGGCGGCGTTATTGGCGTCGTCGACTTCTATATCGCGCGGAAAACTCCCTATAACATAGGAGCGCGTCAGAGTTTTTCGACCCGATGGCTGTGGCCAATTTGGTTCTCCTTTGACAACGTTTTTCTTTCTAGCGACGTTTTGCCGTATCTTGAAAGGAAATTCACCAGGGTTAAACTAATAGAACGCGCGGATCGGATGCCATACTGTCCTTTCTTTTGGAAGAAGACTCCGCGTTTCGTTTTTATAGGGCGCAAACCGTTGTAGAGGCGTCCTTCAAACGGTAGTAACGGAAAATAGGCTAGAAGATGAAGCATTCCCGACGAATTTTTTTACTGGTTGCGGTTGCAATAGCGTTTGTAGCGTGCAAAGGCGTTTGCATGAGCGCCGAGGACGGCGATATATGCCGTGCGGCGGTCTATCGCGGTCCGGGCGCAAGCGACACGTGTGCGTGCGCGTCCTTAGAAATACTTAACGCGACGCCGAATTGCGAGGCGAAGTACGTTTCGCCCGAGGAGATTCAGCAAGGCGCGCTGAATAATTTTGACGTTGTGCTTTTTCCAGGCGGCTCGGGTAGCGGCGAGCGGCGCGCGCTTGGCGAATCTGGCTGGCGCGAATTGCGCGCGTTTTTGGAGAACGGCGGCGGATACTACGGCACGTGCGCAGGCGGTTATATGGCTCTTTATAGTAGCGAACGTGAAGAGGGTCGCCTCATTAACGCGGAACTTCACGACGACGCCTGGGAGAGAGGCGAGAAGATTCTAGAGATCGAAATGACCGAGGAGGGGATCAAGCTCTTTGGTGAGGAATTTTCTGGGCGCCTGAATATTGCCTACCAAAACGGACCGATTATTGTTCCGGCGAACTATGAGAAACTCGAACCTTATCGTATTCTCGCTTATTTCCGCACAGAAGTTGCCGAGAACAACTCGCCGCAAGGCGTGCAAATCGATTCGCCGGCAATTGCATACGGACGTTACGGAAAAGGGCGCGTTCTCATCTGCAGTCCGCATCCCGAGCTAACGCCGTGTTTGAATTCACTCGTTCCGAAGCTTGCGCGATTCGCCGCAAACAAATAAAGTTACTTAACACAAGAGAACAGCGTCGTCCCTCCGACAACAGAGGGACGACGCTTATTCTATTGCGCTACGATGGTAATCGCGTCTTGTGTGATTTGCGCAACAGCGCCGTTTATCGAGGCGTGCAGATCGGCGCCAAGCGCGGCTTTACCGTCAACGACAGGGCGTATAGCTATCGGTTGACCTCGCACGACGGAGTCGCCCTGCTGAACTATTGGCGCGCATGGCGCTCCTATGTGCTGACGCAACGGTATGACGACTTGTTTCGGTTGATACGAGGTCGTAAGAAGCGGTCCATGGTTGTCGAAGGCGTCGAGTCCGATGCGTTGCATAAGACGTTTCGTCGGCGTTTTTCGAAAAGCCAAGAGTACGTCCGCACGTTCGGGATGAAACGGCGCGTTGATCCAACGCTTCTTTTCGGCGAGAAGACGCGCCTTATTTTCATGATTAACGCCGCGAGGATCGAGACCTTCTGGGCACGAACAATAACTACAAAGGTTACACTCTGAACAGAATTGCGTACCTAGCACGTCGGCTTCTCGCGAGCTATTGAATCCCAGACTCCGCATAGCGCGATGCGGCTCGATTGGATGTCCTAGCATATATCTCGGGCACAGTTCTGTGCATCTGGAACACTGATCGCACGCGGCGCGACCAATTCGCATCGTTTTGTTCCAGTCCCAACTCTTGCGTTGCACAATGAAATGATCGCGTGGTAAAACTATAACGCCTCCGGTCGTCTTTGTTACGGGCGTCTCAAGCGAATCTACTAGTCGCCCCATCATAGCGCCGCCTACGACATAGGCGGGCTCGGGGATCGTTGCGCCTCCGGCGAGTTGTAGCGCTTCCGCTAGCGATGTTCCAAGCGGAACGCGCACGGTAGAGGGATTGGCGACCGCGCCGGCAATAGAGACAAATTTATCGACGACAGGCGTCTCTCCGACATTAGCGAGGTTAAACGCGGTTTCGACGTTCATAACAACTGCGCCGACAGAAAGTGGAATCGCGCCGGGAGCTATGACGCGCCCCAATGTGAGATAGACAAGAATAAACTCGTCCCCGGACGGGTAGACGTCTGGCAGTGGCGCCACGCGCATATTACCGGGCAAAACGCGCTGAATTGCGGCGACAACGTCCTTGTACTTCTCTTTGATACCAACCACAGCTTCCTTAGCGCCAACAAGCTCGACGGCGCGTCGTAATCCTTCGACGATTCTGTCGGCGTTATGGCGGATGAGTTCCTTATCTTTATGTAGCAACGGTTCGCACTCTGCGGCGTTCAGCACGACTGTGTCAGCGTTACCTGAGAGCTTGACGTGCGTCGGAAAACCGGCGCCGCCCGCGCCAACTACGCCCGCGCGAGCGATATCATCTTGTGTGATCGGCATAAATTCACCCAAAACCTTGTTAAGGCGTCTTGTCAACCTGAAAACAGGACTCTGCCAATATTATAATTCCCGCGCGCAATTCCAGAATAGAAAAATACGCGTGATTCGACCGCTTTCATCAAGAAGTCTTATCTATTTTAACGCACCTTAGGGTTCTTTCAATCCTAGTTTTTACTTTGCGATCATTCTCCAGCATCGATGAATATGTTTATTATGGAAATCGTCCGGAATGGTGCGATTGGTAATCTCGCGGAATTCGTACAGATCGGCAAGTCCTTCTTCGTCGAGTTTGAACTTTCGAAAGTTATTGGAAAAGTAAACGACTCCGCCTGGACGCATTCTAGTCGCTAGGATGCGTAAAAGTTCAACGTGTCGCCGCTGGACGTCCCAGTCGTCGTCCGTAGACTTGCTATTGGAGAAAGTTGGGGGATCACAGACGCATAGCTCAAAATTTGATTCCGTTATGCCGAAAGGACGCTCTGGTAGCGAACCGCGGGTCGGTCCGGCTCCGTCGCGAAGTTTAAAGTACTTTTTACGAGCCCCTGAATCGCGTTTTGAAGAATAATGAGCGCGACGATTCTGCGCGCCAACTTCTGCCGCTGTTTCGACAATGAGTCGAACGACGTCGGAATTGCGATCGCTCGCCGCTGGAATAGCTTTGAGGAATCGCACGACGTCGGATTTCACAAGCCGGTGTTCACAGGCTCTAATGTGTTCCACGCCGTCTTTACGAAATCGCGAGCTGGTCAGTAAGCCGTTGCAATTGAGGTTTTCTTCACACCAGTCGAGGTAGGTGGGCGAAAGGTCTACCGATACTGTCGACGCCGCGCCTCCGTCCGCAGCATAGCATGTAAAAGCGCCGGAGTAGCAGAAGAGATTCAAAAAGCGTTTATCCTGCGCCTCGCGACGCACCATGTCGCGCGTTTGACGATGATCTAAAAAGAGACCGACGTCTAAATAATCCGTCATATTGCACAGGAACGTTAGACCGCCTTCATGAACTGGATAGACTTTGCCCGTTTCACGCAACTTTTCATACTGAGACTCGCCTCGCTGACGCGTTCGACGTTTAAGAAAGACGTTTTCACTCGGTACGGATAAGATCTCGGCGGCGGTCGCCGCCATTTTGTCAAGCCATAAACGATGTTGACCGGGAGTGCGATTGTCAGGACGATCATACTCGGAAATGTGTAACCATTTACCTTCAAAGAAATCGATCGCAAGCGGCGCTTCTGGCAGATCTCGATCATAAAGTCGATAACACGTTATTCCACGCGAGGGATACCTGCGCAAATGACGCGCGCGATTGGCGAGACAACGCCCAAATTCAATCGCTTGACGCTCGGCGTAATCGTCTAAGGGTGCAAACACGGGCGCTGACGCGCTGGGGACGGTGCGTTCGCAGGGGACTGAAGAGTCTGAAATTGCGGCGCTGTTATTGGGAGCTTGAGTGTCACTATCTTTCGGCGGACGCGGACCAAGAAACTGGTAGTAGACGCATTCGATACGACTATTATACAGCTTTCTTCTCCGTGTTGCGTCACGCCCCACGACTTTTTCGAAGTCCGGCCAGTTGGTTATAATGAAATGACTCCAAGTCGGCAATTTCGAGAGAACAACGGGTATCGATTCGTATAGCGCGCGTAGTTCGCTTGTCTCGCCGATTCGATCGCCGTAAGGGGGATTGCCAATAACGCACCCGTAAAGTCGATCGTCTTTTAGATCGTAGAAATCACGTTGATAGAATAGCACGTCATTCTCAACGCCTGCTAATTTAGCGTGGCGTCTAGCGAACTTTAACGCTTCCGAGTCGACGTCGGAGCCGTGAATCTTTTCTTCGAGCGGCGGTAGAATCGCGGCGCGAGCTTCTTCACGCGTATCCTGCCAAAGAGACTCAGGAACCGTTGGCCAGCGCATGGCGTCGAATTCGCGCTGTAGACCTGGCGCTATGTTACGCGCTAACATAGCCGCCTCAATAGGAATCGTTCCCGACGCGCAGAACGGGTCGACGAGCGGGCGGTCGCGATTCCAGACGGAGAGCTGAACGAGCGCGCTGGCGAGCGTTTCGCGCAATGGAGCCGCGACGTTCATTAATCGGTAGCCGCGACGATGTAGACCGCGACCGGACGTATTAAGCGTTATAACGGCGCGATCTTTGTGCAATGAAATTTCAACGTTGTAAGTAGGACCCGACTCAGGGAGGGACGACATATGCCACAGTCGCGTTAGACGATCGACGATCGCTTTTTTAACTGTGCGTTGTAATGCCGGCACGCTCGTTATTTGCGAACGTACTGAGCGACCTTCGACATAGAACGAAGCGTCGCGAGGCGCCCAATTTTCCCACTCTATGGCGCGCACGGCGTCAAAGAGAACGTCAAAATCGTTGTGCAGATCAAATTCTGCGAGCTTAATGAGTATCTTACCGGCTGTCCTTAGCCAAAGATTTGTTTTAACGACGTCGCGCAACTCCCCTTGAAAGAGAGTACGCCCGACCTCAACTTCAGAGTTCGTTGAGTCATATCCGAGGCTCTTTAATTCCCGGGAGACGACCGATTCTAGTCCCGCTGTTGACGTGGCGATGAGATCGAGCATAGTTATTTCCAAATAAGATTCGTTAAAGAATCAAGCGCGCCGTCTATCGACGCGCTTGACATAGTGAATGTACGACGCCGAAATTAGAAGAGACCAAGCGTTTCACCGCGTTCATTTATATCGATTGCTTCTGCCGCCGGTACGCGTGGCAGTCCGGGCGCGGCTATAATCTCGCCGGTCATGACAACGACGAATCCAGCGCCGGCGCTCAGTTTAATCTCGCGTACGTTGAGTTCATAGTCGCGAGGCGCGCCAAGTAGTTGCGGATCAGCAGAGAATGAATACTGGGTTTTCGCTATGCAGACAGGTAGGGAATTGCAACCTTGTTCGACTAGCGTTTGCAACTGACGCTGCGCCTGCTTCGTGTAGGAAACGGAACCAGCACGGTAGATTTCGCGCGCGATCGTCTCGATCTTTTCTTTGATCGGCATATCGTCCGGATAAATCGGGGCAAACCGACTAGCGTCCGAGGATTCGATTGTCTTGAGAGCCGTTTGTGCTAGCTCAATCGCACCTTTGCCGCCGTCCTTCCAATGCGTAGCGCATGCGAATTTAACGCCGAGCTCTTCGCACGTTTGACGCACTGCTTCAATTTCGGCGTCGCTATCGCCTTCGAACTTATTGAGCGCAACGATTACTGGTAAATTGTACTTGCGTAGATTTTCTATGTGCTGACGCAGATTAACAGCGCCGCGCGCGACCGCTTCGGGATCGTGCGTTCCGAGCTCAGATTTGGGAACGCCGCCATGGTATTTAAGCGCGCGCGCCGTCGCTACGAGCACCGTTAAATCAGGCTTAATCCCAGCCTTTCGGCATTTGATATCGAGGAATTTTTCTGCGCCGAGATCTGCGCCGAATCCCGCTTCTGTAACGACGTAATCAGCGAGTCTGAGCGCAAGTTTTGTCGCCGCAACGCTGTTGCATCCGTGCGCAATGTTAGCGAATGGTCCGCCGTGAACGAAAGCGGGAGAACCTTCGAGCGTTTGTACGAGATTCGGCTTGATCGCCTCTTTCATGAGAACCGTCATAGCGCCGCGCGCATTAAGATCGTTCGCGGTTACAGGCTTGCCGTCGTAGTTATAACCGACGACAATATTGCCGAGTCGTTCGCGCAGATCAAAAAGATCGGCGCTCAAGCAAAGAATCGCCATGATTTCAGACGCCGCTGTTATTACGAAAAAACTTTCGCGCGGCACCGAATTAGCCGATCCTCCGAGCCCGAGGACGATCTGGCGAAGAGCGCGTTCATTTACGTCTAACGTTCGACCCCAGGTTATACGTCGAGGATCTAGACGAAGCGGATTGCCCTGATGGAGGGAATTGTCTATCATTGCGGCGAGAAGATTGTGCGCCGCTGTAACTGCATGGAAATCGCCCGTAAAGTGCAGATTAATATCCTCCATAGGCGCAATCTGAGCGAACCCTCCGCCCGCTGCTCCGCCTTTTACGCCAAAACAAGGTCCTAACGAAGGCTCGCGAAGGCATAGACACGCGTTTTTCTGAAGCAGATTGAGCGCGTCACACAGACCGACGCTGACGGTTGTTTTACCTTCGCCAGCGGGGGTTGGATTAATCGCGGTTACGAGAATCAGCTTACCTTGCTTATTGGCAGCGCCGACTTTTTCGACGGTTATCTTCGCTTTGTACTTGCCGTAGGTTTCGACAGCGGCTTCGGGGACGCCGAGCTTTTTCGCTATGTCGACGATTGGCTGGAGTTGCGTATTACGCGCAATTTCAATATCAGAGGGGATCGATCTGCTTGCCATGCGAATATCCAAATTTAACGTAGGACTTGCGCGTTTTGTACGCGCGAAAGGGCGAAGTCAAGGCGTGCGCCAAGCCCTTCTGTGATCAATTGTAGCGTTTTCAATGTTTGCAACAATAGGCGTAACACGTCTTGCCTGGAAATCTCAGTATTTAATCCTCGTCTGGAGTCGATACAACGCGGAATAGTTTGCTATAGTACAGGAGTTTGAGGTCGTCGTCTTCTACGAGTTCAATGATCCCACCGACGACGAGAGCTTGAAAGAGCGACTCGTTAAGCTCGGGATTATTAAAACCATAATTACCTTCGCTTCGAAATCTTGCGAGTTCGTCGAAGTCGACGAGAATGTATTTTACGCCCATTTCAGCTAGCGCGCGACGTACCTTTTCCGGCTTGGTAATCTCCTTAACTGTTTCTCCGTCGAATTTGATTGCGTCTTTGAGCGCAGGCATGAAAGGAGAGTCGTTCCAGCATGTCGAATATAGTACGGGAACGCGGTAGTCAAACGCTTTCGCTTCGCCGACGAGCAGTAGTTTGCCAAGTTGCTCGTCTTTGCCGAGCATTTCGGGATGGTCGTTGAAGTAAATAGCGGCGCCAGAATAGCGATCAGGATCTCTTTCTAGTGAAGTTAGCGGCGCCAGCCGACCTTGACCAATCATGTCAATTATGAGACCTGAATAGCAAAGGATCGTTAAGACGGCAACGCAAGACAAAACTTTCAGAAGTATGTTTTTTGCCGAAAAGACGGACGCGACTCCACCGCCGAGTAGTGGAGCGAGCAACGGGGTAATAGGGATCAAAAATCTTGCGATTCGATGCGTGCACAGGATCCACGCGAGAACATAAATCAAGACGAGCGCAAAAAGAATCGTCAGCACGTTGCGGTCATTGGCAAACGAGCCGCAAGTAATCGCATTGTTATGACGCCGCCAAGTTACAACAGTAAGCGCGACGAAAATGATCGGGAGATAAAAGAAAAAAGCGGACGCGTAGTTGTCTAGCCAAAAAGCGTGGACCACGGCGTTCAAAATCTTTTCGAGCGCGAATGAATCAGGAGAATGCGCGCGCGTCCAGCGCTCGTTGACGGCGTCGTTCCAGAGACCCGTTGAATCTCCAAAGAGATCGTAGGCGAGCGGGTAGACAGGATTGCCTGTCGCGACGTAATTCTTGAAGTACCAGCCGCCGCCCACGACCAGTGCGATAATGAAAACAAGGCATAGCGCTATCGCGAGATTGAAAAATTTATGACTTGTCCCGACCGCTTCCACTGACTTTGTGACGCTCTCATAGGGCTGCTGGCTAGGAGCGCTTGGCGCGGCGTTGCGTCTGAGAACAAGCTCTATGATCAGGACGAAAAGTAATGTTGGCGCCAGAATAAAGGGTACGGCCGTGTATTTTATCGAAATTGCGAAACCGAGTAAAACGCCGAGCAACGACGCGTAACTTAGAACGCTCGTTAGGTTGCGACGTGAGTTGCAATTTCGAGCGCGCGCACTTTCTAATGCGAGCAGGAAAACAATGGAAAAGAGCGCGAGCGCGAGCACAGAATCGTTAAGCCCGTTCGAGACGTTTTCAAATAGAACAGGGAACGAAAGGAAGGTCAGCGCAGACCAATACGCAGCAGAACGCGAAGCAAAGAATCGTCGGCAGAACCCAGCGATTCCCAACGCCGTTAGTAATGTGGCGTACGCAAGCGTTGTTTTGCCGATCAACGAGCCTATCCGTATGACGTCCTGCTCTGAGAACCCAAGATCGCGCGACAAATTAAAACCGGCGAGATAAAACGTCTCGGCGCCGAGCGGCATATTCATATAGACGTTGTGCGCTACGAACCCGATGACGCCAGTCTCGTAAAACTCGCGCGCGCCTTGAGCATGATACTCTACAGCGTCGTACTCGAAGAGCGGTTGAACGCCTGCAAAGAGGTAAAACGAAACGAAAAGCGCGAGGAGCGCTATTTTGAACGCGGATAGCGCGAGAGAATCGCGCGCGTTCGCGAGGTTCGACGTTTCGGCGTCGGCGTCGGTTCGCTTATGCTTGCGGTTGCAAAAGTAGATCGCCGCGAAAGCAAGGGGGACAGCCGCGCATAACGGGAGCAGGATTGGAGCGTTGGCACGCCCGATAAGACCAAGGAACAGCGAGATTGTAGCAAGCGCGACGAGTCCCAAAACTCCTGAAAAATAAATTATGCCGATCTTGTCGACGCGCAGATCGCCGAGCGTTTTTAACCAAGGAGTGAGTAATGCTCGCCCGATAGCAAGGAGGCTGAAAAAGAAGATTGAACCGATCGCAAAAGCTATGAAACGCTCGCCTGTCGCACGTGTTTGGGGTAGATCGACGCCATACCATACCCATTGAACAAAATCTTCATCTTGAAGCGCCTGTAAGAAGAGAAGCGCGTGTGGTTGCGGAACCTTCTCGACAGGTCGAAACGGCATGAGAAGATAGAGCGCAAGCGTAGCAATGATTACGATAGCCAGGATAAATGAGGTAAGTTTGTACAAGTAATTTCGAGGTTCGTTGAGATTCTCCATGACGCGCTCCTTGTAAAGGGGAAAGAATAATGGGACTGTAACGAATTTTGAGTTGATTGTCAAGCTAGCTTGCGGGTGGAGCGCATCATAGCAATCGTTTTCAATTTGGTTGCCTAAAGATTATTATTGAGCGTTATTGCCAAAAGATTCTGTCCGACGTACAATGTAGTCGTGCCGCGCGGCGCGGCGTATAGATAACGCGTTTACTGGGGAGATTAATTTATGCGCAGTAGCAATAATTGGATCATAGGGTTGTCGCTTGCTATGGCGATCGCGTTCGCAGGATCTCATAGCGCTCTAGGCCAAGAAGAATCTTCGGACGCCGGACTTGGTAGTCCGTGTTACGTTGACGATGACGGCAACGTCGTTTGTCCGACGCCCGGGAAGGAATCGACTACGACTAACGTTGCGAAGCTCGTTGCTGAGTCGGCTCAGAGCGTGGATCTTGAAACACAACCGTGGTTGGTGGAAAGCGCTAATCTGCCGGCAAACAGTCCCGTGTTGAAGCGCGAACATATGATATGGGCCGACTCGTTTCTATGGGTCGCGATCGAAGACGTTGTTGACGCTATTCCGGTAGAGAAGTGGCTTACGAAGGCGCCGACTCCAGACGATCTCAGGGGCAAATACGTCCTTGTCGAAATGTGGGCGACTTGGTGCCCGCCTTGTCGACGATCGTTGCCTTACCTTGATTTCATTTCGAAGAAATACAAGGACGATCTGGTTGTTGTTTCGATTTGTGAGATGGATGAGAACGCAATTCGGAATATGCCGGGTAAGGGACTCAATATTTTCGAGATTGGATATTTTGCCGCCGTTGATACGGGACGACGACTTGCGAATAAACTTGGCGTACGAGGAATTCCTCATGCGATTCTTCTTGAACCGACCGTTGGCGGCGTTGTATGGGAGGGAATGCCGACGTTGCCGCGCTATGAACTCGACGACAAGAAGCTGGAACGATACTTCTCCATTGGGCGCAAGCTGGCGGAAGCAGGACGTTTGCCTGAGTCGTTTCCGATAAAGTTTGAGGTTTCCGAGCCGTCGGCTGAGGATCGAGCGTCGAGACGTCGCGTTAGCAGCAAGGATTCCGAGGACGCCTTTGGCGCTCCCTCAATGGAATAGTGGAAGGCGACGAACGGCTCGATTTTTAAAATTTGCCCTTGCGCCAGAAGCTAAAATAGGAGATGATGCGTTCGGATATTAACTTCGTTCGGCGTTTATCGTCGAGTCCTATTTTACTGAGCGCGAATAATGACTAGTCAACGATTTAACAATTCGACTGTAACGACGCGCCTAACGGCGTGTCGTTATCTATGGAGCTATTGTGTTCTTTTCGTGGCGCTGGCGGCTCTTACCGGGTGCGAGACGCAAAAGGGTAAGTTGGTCGACGCGGCGACACCAGACCGTGTCGGCAGTCATCGAGCAGGCTCGGAAGTGTACGATCCTGCGGCGGAAGCGGCGGTTGCCGGCTTGTTAGCGCAAGCGAGCGCGCAGCCGATAACTTTGGACGAATCAGGAGCTGTTGTCGGACAACTTTCTCCCTCTTTTCCACGCAAGGTATGCTTTGTGGGGGTAGAGAATGCTGGCGGCGAGGAGATGGGCGACATTCGTGAAGATATGGCGGAAACAATACGCACGATGGTTTCGCAGTCCGACGAGTTTGAACTCATCGATTCGCGACTTGTAACAGCGGGACTTCGCGAGACAGGTTTACGGGTTGACGATCTTTTACTTCCCGCGAAACGTGAGCGCTTCGCGTCAGCGCTCGGTGGAATGGACGCTCCGTTCGATTACATTCTGTTTGCCAAAGTAACGACGGCGACCACTCAAGACAATCGTGACTCTCAGGTAAAATACAGCTTAACGCTGGATCTCGTGAATGTTCACACAAGCGCTTCATTGCGCCAGACAGTGGAATTAAAGAAACATTACAATCGTTCAATGAAAGCTAAACTTCGCGGTATGTTTTGACGCGACACGTTCGTCGCTTATTTGATCATATCCACACTTGCGCAAACGCTACGCCGTGCCTTCGGCGGCGGCGTTTTTTTTAGCTATGCCTAACGCGATCTATCCCTCCTTCGCCGATCTCCGCTCTCTGTTCGTTTTTGCAATTTCGCACTTTGTCGTTGATTTTGTGTGTGCTTTTTTGCTCTTTCGACTCACGGCGCTAGGCGCAATACCAGACGACAAGATTGTTTGGACGTACACTCTATATAATCTGCTTGCCTTTGGACTCGAGATAGGAATTGGAGTGTGTTTTAGTGAACGAAGCGCGCGGTTGGCGTCGGCGTTAGGATGCGTTTTACTCATGTCGGGCGTTCTGCTCGCGTCATGCGCGGCGAGAGCGATTTCATTTTCAGGCGTCGACGTACTTGCCGCGAGTCCCAATGTGATAACGAACTTTGCGTTACCCTCGGAGCTCGCCAGGTTGTACCGATTGTCATTTTGGGCGACGCTTTGCGTTGGGATCGGCAACGCTTTTTTTCATGTTGGCGGTGGAATCGATTCTCTTGCTCGTAATACCGGAGGCTACTGGCGCTCTGGCGTCTTTATTGCGCCCGGTTCCCTCGGTTTGGCGTTTGGCGGACTTTTGGGACGAGAACTTAACAGCTGGGCTACTTTTGAACTTCTTTCTGGCGCGATCGCTATTTGTGGACTATTAATCTGGAGCTGTTGCGGTTGTCGCACGGCTTCTGAAACGGATAAGTCGGACGTTTCGTTCCCTGCGTACTTAAATTGGCGATTTAGCGCTCGTGCGTTTGTTTTAGTCGCTTCCCTTTTTATAATCTTCACGCGTTCTAGCGTGGGGTTCATTGCCCCCGAACTTCAAACAGAGTCTTCCCACCCTCTCCCGAGCGCGATTATGTTAGCTTTTGGCGCTTTTTGCGGCAAGTTTCTCGGGGGGATTCTCGCTGACGTTTGTGGCGCTCGTGCGATAGGCGCGTTATCGTTATTTGCCGCGATCCCGGCGTTATGTTATAGCGCGAACGCTTACTTTTTCCTGATTGGCGTCGTATTCTTAAATATGTCAACGTCGATAACTCTTGTCGAAACATCGCGGAGTTACGGCGGTAAGTTGGGAGTAGCGTTCGGACTTACGACGCTCGTGCTTCTTGTCGGCTACTTCACGTTGTCGCCGATTCGTGGTCTGCTAGATGGTGGCGCGTTAAGAACCGTCCGATATATATGTGTGGCTACGTTGGCGTTGAGCGGCGGATTTGCGTATTATATTGGTCGAAAGAAAGCTTGCTATAGGAGGGTTTCAGATGGATGAAGAAGTAGGCGTGGCGCTTGTGAAGGCGTTGGTCGCAACCATTGCAGTGGAAGAAATCGTCGCGCTCTTTTGGAAAGAGCGTTGTATGAAACTGGCGCTTGTCGTCTTGGTTATGAATACGTTCACGAATCCGACGGTAAATGCTCTCGCTTATACTGCGCCAGACGTTGTACAAGAGAACGACGTTTATTACTATGCGCTCGTTACGTGTCTTGAATTAGGTGTATTGCTCGTAGAATGGCGTCTGTTGGCGCTCTCGGGCGCGGTTGAAAATTCAAAACGCGCTTTTATTATGGCGCTGGCATTGAACGCCACGTCTTTTTTGTCAGGCTGGCCTCTCAAGTGGATCGGATACTGGTGGTAGTATGTCGCTCGTACGGGATTCATCCCGCAATGTGAAAGCATGAGTTTCCTTCTTTGCGGGATGAGCGCTCGGATAGGCTTAGAATCTTCTGAGCTGGTTCTAATGTGCGTCTGATAGGTTGGCTAATGAGCTTTCATAGAGCGTCGCATACCGTTCAATCATCTTCTGAACGGAGAACTCTTCTCGAACAATACGCGCGGCGTTGATTCGCCATTGTCTACGTAGTTCGTCGTTTTCCGGCGCGAGCGCTCGCATTGTCTCACGTGAGAACGCGGTTAATCGCCGCGTTTTATCGCCGTCGAATTCAGAAATAAGTAATCCGTTGACGCCTGGTTGAACGAGTTCGGCATTGCCAGGAATATTCGAGGCAATAACAGGCGTTCCAGCGGCAAGCGCTTCGAGTATCGAGTTCGATTGACCTTCATATTCACTACAATTCCACAAGAGATCGAACGCCGGCATGAAGCGTTGAACGTCGTTGCGCTCGCCAAGGAAGAAGACGCGATCTTGTAAGCGCAGATCGTCACGATAGCTAAGGAGCGCGTTGCGTTCTGGTCCGTCCCCGATCACGATTAGGTAAAAGTTTGTCCGTGCAAACTTCATTTGGTCAGCCGCCCATAACGCGTCGCGCACACGTTTTTGCGACCATAGACGCGCGACAAGACCTATTAGAAAAGGTACGTCGGGGTCGCGTGTGTCTTCGCGAATCGCCATCTCGGCAAAGAGTTTCGATTTTTCGTCGATAGGCGGGTTTGAACCAGTTCGTGGAAGTCCAAGCTCGTCGAGAATTGTGAACTTACGCTCTAGTCGTTCAGCGTCTGACGGCGGCGGCGACGATTCGATTCCATTAGGGATGACGACAAACTTTTTCTGCGGAAGCCCTCGTGCGCAATAGAAGTCGAGAATACCTTGACTATTAACGGCGAACGCGGTTGTCTTTGGCGCTAACGCGCGGTCAATGTAATCGTGTAGAGCTCCTTTCCACGGATCTACACATCGTTCACCGCAGATAACAACAGGCGTTTTGCATGCGAAAGCCGCTTTGCGACCGTATGCGTTCGCAGCAAAAAGCCACGTATGAACAATATCGGGCTCGAACTCTTTGATAAGTCGCTTGAGTTTGAGATAGACTCTTATCGAAATTTTACAAGACTTCCCTATTATGTTGACTTGAATTCCTGCATCGCGTAGCGTGTCGTAATAAGGACCGGAACGTGTTAAAACGGCGACGCGCACTTCAAACTTTTCACGAGGTAGTCCAGTCGCGAGAAGGACAAGTTGCTTTTCTGCTCCGCAACGGTCTAGTGTCGGAATTACCAAAAGAATTTTTTTACGCATAAAACGACTAATTCGATATGAAAGAGGGTAGCGCAAGCAAGTCGCGCAATATGCACAATCGCACAAGAAAACCGTCGACGTCAGTATCCCTTGATCGTCGACGGCGTGTTGACAAGCGACGTTTGCGCTAATCGAGATTACGAAACGACGCGACGTCAAATAGCTCCGTTACTCGGCAGGGTTTTCAGCAGGGGGCGCGTCGGGAGTATCGGCATCTGAGGATGCTGACGCCTCGCCGTCGGCTTCAGCTGTTTTCTGGTCTTCTGTATTTGTAGACTGTTCCGTTGTGTTGACGTCGCCGCCTTCCTGGCTATCCGAAGCTTTTTCGGTTGCGTCGTCTTTCTTTAGCGGCACGCCGTAGACGAGCGCAGCGAGCGGCTTGGCGGAATTTTCGTCGTCGGTGCATGGCGCGCTGATAATTTCGCCCATGAGCGTAACGGCGCAGACATAATCGCCAAAGACGTCCGTCGGTTTGGTCGGATTGAAGACGATTTCTTCAGGTTTAGTCCATTCGATCGCTTTATTTTCATTTGCGCAGAAGACAGAAATTGTATCGTACGGATTGTCGACGTCTTGCAACTTAAGTCCATCCTTGCCGGCTTTGCCGAAAGGCGTCTCAGGCGAATTAAAAATCAAGTAGCGTGTTTTAGACTTCATCGACGGATCGGAAGAAGTTGCATATAACGGCGGCATTTTATCGAGCAACTTAATATTGTTCTCGCTATTCCACGGTTCGTCTAGCTTGAACTGATTATATAGCTCTTGATATTGCGCGCCGAAGGCCGGTAGAAGAGCTACGCGCCAACTAAGAAGAGGGGCGCCGTCTTCAGAACATATCGGAGCGGGAAACTTCTTATTCTCGCGAGAGTAGCGAGTAAAGGCGCTGGCAAACTGACTGAGCGCCTGCTCAACGCCCTGATACTTTTGGTATAACTCAGAATTCCGGCGCATCGAGTTGATTGCCGTCGTTTGATCGACGATGAACTTTTGAGCGTCTTCTGAATTCTTAATCGTCGCAATAACGCTCGAACCTTGCTCAACAATGTGGAGTGATTTAAGAAGCTCGATTAACTTTGGCGCAGTTGAATTCTGTGGATTCTCGCTCTTTTTAAGCGCCTCGTTGAGACTGTCGACCGATTGCATAAGCGCCGTGCCGAGGCTTTTGCGAAAATCCGACGCGCGTTCTGCTGATTTTAGATTGATTGTCAATGTAAAAATATTGTCTGCGGACGCGTCGGCGGCAAAGAGGATTTGAAACGCCGAAACATCCTGCTGCACGCTTGCCATAAGCTCAGGGGTTATCCGAATAGGAAGCTGGACAAGTTGCGCATTGGGAATCGAGAAATCGTATTCGTACTGATAGACGACGGACGAAGCGGACACGTCTGCACGCGCAATTCGTTGCGCGGCGATTCCACGATCGTCTCCTGGCAAGTTGCTAAAGTAGTCTTCAAAGAAACTGTATGCTCCTGAAAGAAAGACGATGGAATTGTCCGTTGGAAAACATAAGCCGGCACAAATTCGTTCAATTTTACCGGCATTTTGACCGGTCTGATCGATTGGCATAACCAGCGTGTTTTCGAAGATCTGAATTTCATACCCACCGATGGTTACTGTCTTCAGTTTACTCTTGTCCGCTTTTTCGAAAACAAATTTTGAAATAGCCTCTTTGTCGTAAGGCGTCTTCGAGCGCATATAGACGGCGTCGACGGGCGATGGAAAGCCGTCTTGCAAGAGCGAGTCGTCTTTTGCATTCTTTAACTGCTCAAAGGTAAAGCCTTTACTTGTAAGAACCAGCTCCGATTGCTCCAAGGCGCCCTGTACCGGTATTTCCAAGGCGTTCTGGGCAAAATACTCGACCACATTCTCGCCGCCGTTAAACGCGCGAATCTTATCGGGAAAAATAGCCTGAGCGTAATACGCGCCGGGCGCAATGAATTCTGTCGGAAGGTCGTTTTTGGCGCCTAACTCACTCAAAGCCGTTGAGTCGAGCTTGCGAATTTCACGCGAAAACTGAGGAAATTCCGGCGCTGTTGCAGCGGAATTTCCGTCCGCAGCCTTCTCGTTATCGCCGTCTTTTTTGCAACCAGCAATCGTAAACGACGCCGCTAAAATCATAAGAACAACAAGCTTGAGAAGCGCTGCTTCTCGGCATTTCCAGAAGTGAAACATTAAACGATACCTTTCTGTGAGGTTGGATAGTCGCAGATCAATCGGCGATTATGGAAAATATAAAGCGCTTTTCTTTGTCGAGCTTCCTATCGTTCAGCTCTACGATCATGCTTATTCTGTCCTTGAAAATCTCGCGACTGCCGAGATCGATTGGAGTCGTGAGTTTTATCGGATTTCGTCTCGCGAAAATCGCGGCGCAACTTGACGCCCTCCGGTAGATTTTCCTGACGAAACTCCTTTTTCTTACCGGTCCAACCTTTTGGCGGCTTGCCGTCGCGGCGAGCAAAAACCTGCGCTCCGCCGCGCGCCGCGTTCTGCGCTCGATCGGATTGGCGGCGGCGCGACCTTGATTCGGTCTCGTTACTCTCGCGTTTTTGACTCGATGATTCTATATTGCGAACCTCGTTTCTAATCCGCTGTGCGTTTGATTTAGACTCGATTACAAGTTCTTCAATTTCACCGTCGTAAGGTTCGCCATTGTGGAGTTCCTTTGCTCGACGTTCCATTTCTTCGAACCGATCCTTACGGCAGATTTGTAGAATAACGCTATTGTAACCAGCGTCGGGAATCTCATACTCGTCGAGTTTGCGAAGCGCGAGCTTATTGAGCAGGTTGTAGTGGCGAGCTTCGCCGCGTTCCGAAGGCCAATTGGGACCTTTGATCAAAAGCAAACGGTTGAATCGATTCCAGACCGGGGCGAAGATTGTTAACAGACTACGCATCTTGCCGACAGCGCGTACAGTCAGCGTATGAAATTTTCGCTCTTTAAGCAGATCTTCAGCCTTCGCATACCAAACGTTGAGGTCAAGGTCAAGCTGATCCGCCATATCGCCGAGCGCCGTCGCCTTTTTACCTGTCGATTCGCACAATTCCACGGCAACGTCGGGACGTAGCAACGAGACGATTAATCCAGGCGCTCCCCCGCCGGATCCGACGTCAAGCACGTGTTCGCCGCGTTGCAAGAGGGAAGCGAGACGAATAGAGTCGACAAGATCGCGCGCGACAAACTTGTCGTACGTCGTATGCCGCGTTAAGTTGAGCCTTTCGTTCCAGGTCCAAAGAATATCGCAATACTCATTGAGGCGTTCGACCGTTTTGACTGGAAGCTCGATCTTATATTTCTCAAGCGCTTCGCGTAGCGAACGCGAGGCGTTGACGTCTTCCGTGGGCTCGTCGCTCGTGCGTTCAAAAATGCTGATTTCGTCGGATTCCGAATCGGTTTGTTTCGTGTTGAGGTCGTGCTCTTCTTCGTGTTTATCCATCTCTTCTGTCATGTTGCGCTTTATTTCCTTGTATAAATCGCGTGCTTTTCAAAGTGAAATCGTCGAGCCCCAATGTCCTTGCGGAGCGACAACTCCTCGACGCCATTATACCAAGATTTTAATTTCCGTCTCCCCTGGTTAAAGCTGAGCGCTCGTTTTTTTATTTTTTTCAGAGGCTCTTAAATACGCGCTCGAGTCTTGACGCGCGCGCGCACACGATTTATAATGTAGTAGCGGAAGATCTCGGCGCGTTTGCGCTACTGGATTGATCTTTGTGAAGTCGCCTTTAACAGATTGTGAGCGCCATTTATGGAAAAAGCAACGTATAAAAGTTCCGGAGTCGATTTGGACGTCTATGCCGAATCAATGTCGCGTTTGCCGAGGATTGTCGGTAAGACTTTTTCACCGCGCGTTATGCGCCTAGACGGTGGATTTGCCGGACTATTTCAGCTTAACGGCTTGGTTAAAGAGGGGGGCGCGGCGAGACGTTACGAGGATCCCGTCTTGGTGAGTTGTACTGACGGCGTTGGAACGAAGATCAAGATTGCGTGTCAGACGAATCGTCATTCTACCGTCGGGATTGACTTAGTGGCTATGAGCGTCAACGACGCTATCTGTTGTGGCGCGGAACCGCTCTTTTTCCTGGACTACGTCGCATGTCCGAAAGACGATCCCGACCTTCTCGAAGAGCTTGTTACCGGGATTGCACAAGGTTGCCAAGAGTCTGGATGCGCGCTTATCGGCGGAGAAACGGCGATTCTTTCCGGAATGTACAATCCTGGCGAGTACGATCTTGCCGGGTTTTGCGTCGGCGTTGCCGAACGATCGCAGATAATCGACGGCAAGGCAATTCAAGAGAACGACGTCTTGATAGGGTTAGCGTCGAGCGGGTGTCACTCGAACGGATATTCGCTAATTCGACGCGTCGTTTTTGAGATAGCGGGGCACAATCCAGACGATTTTGTTCCCGAACTCGGTAAAACCGTAGCCGACGAGTTGCTCACGCCGACTCGATTGTACGTTAAGCCGGCGCTGTCGCTCTTCGAAGAATTTGGCGCTAACGAGGGCATTCGCGGCGTTGCGCACATTACGGGAGGCGGATTGGTCGAGAATCTTTCGCGTGTGTTGCCGGACGGGCTCTCGTGCGAAATAACGCCTGATTCCTGGGAGATTCCGCAGGTCTTTAAGTGGATTCAGAAACTTGGCGCAATTGACGACGACGAGATGGAGCGCGTTTTCAACCAGGGGCTGGGACTTGTGCTGGTCGTTAAACCTGAAATCGTTGAGCGAGTTCAAGGCTCAATTACCGCCATGGGAATTCGAAACTGGGTTGTCGGCTCAATTAAGAGGTCGTAGACGCCTTGACTACGGCGGCTTGAGCGAGTAGGTAGGCGCGCTGGTCTTGGCGTCTAGGAGAGGAAAAGGTGAACGAGTATGACTTCTGACAATCGCTCCGACGCGAACCAGCGCGTAGCTGCGTCCGATTCGCAAGAGCCCAATTTCCTTATGCCGTCGGATGAAACGCGCGCGGGCGGCGCCGACGTCTATGGCGCGAGACCTGCGACGGCGGACGAGACGGTTGCGCGCCGCGCGTTCCAGTATCGTTCGTTTCATTGTCCCACTTGCTTCGCGAATATTGCTATTAGACGCGAACAAATGGGGCAGAAGATAACGTGTCCTGATTGTCGATCTGTGATTATCGCCCCGAGCGATCTCGATTTCAACTCGCCGACGGAATACGAAAAGAAGTACTTCGACTCCGATAAGAAAAAGCGCGACGAGCTGTATTCCCCGACGCGCAATCCAAATCGTGTGGGGATCGACCTCAACTCGACTAGCGTGTACGGCGTTCTTGACGCTACTTCACTCGTGAGTAACTCTGACGAATTGCAATATGTCGCGATTCGTTGTAGCGTGTGCGGCACGATTATGCAGGTTCCGCGCTCGGAGCTTGGAACTAAGGTGCGATGTCCAGATTGCTTTACAGAGACTGTAGTCAAAGATAGTCAAACGCACCGGCAAAAAAGCGCCGTTGAGTTAGAGGCGCTTGAAGAAGAAAAGAAGAAACGCGACGAACTGTATTCACCAACGCGCAATCCGAATCGTGTTGGAATAGATCTTCAAGCGCACGATGTGTATGGAATCAGCGGTGAGTCGGTAGACACGCGCACAAGCAATGATCAAAATCATGGAACGGACGCTCGCCAAACCAGCCAAGTCTCGAAGCGCCCCAAATCAGTTCTCTATCCTGTTCGATGCCGGCTGTGCGAAACCATTATGCACGTTCCTCGTGAAAAACTCGGGCAGGAAGTCGTGTGTCCTGATTGTGGCGCCGCTACTATTGCGACTGCTGTTTTCAAGGAACAACTAGAGACAATCGAAACGAAATTTCAGCCGCGCGATCGTGGAACCTATGGAATAGGGGAGGTTCCTTTACCTCCTAACGTTACCTATCGAACTGAGCGTGGCGAGACTGTTCAACTCGACGGAAGCAAGCCTTCTATTGCGCCGACCCGACGTCCGGAAGAAAAGTCTATTACACTCGAGGAATTCAAACAAAGACACATTAGTAACGGCGGCGCGACGGCAACTAGTCCTGCTAGTGAAGAGAAGTCGGCTGGCGCTACAAAGCGAGACGTTGCCAAACGTCGGGACAAAAAGAACAAGTCAAAATCTCCGCCACCCGCCGAGAGCGTCTTGCCTGACCGCGTTCTAAGGCAACGTAACGGTGAATTTATATGGACGACTGCGTCGCCTCCAACTCCGGCGCCCCTCTTTAACGGTTCTTTTCGTTTACTTGCCGCCGCCGATCTTTGGGCGCGAGTTATTATCTTGGGAATACTTGTGGCGACCGGAATCTTGCTCTTTGGTTTAGCGCGTGGCGCAGTAGAGAGCAGTAATGAGTTTTTTCGCTCGACGGTTCCGCTGATTGTAGCGGCGGCGACAGCTCCTGTAGCCGTCTTTGTGCTTGTCGTTTTCACGAATTTCTTTACGACGCTCTATCGCGTAAGCGCTATGGGAGCGCGGCGTGTTATAGATTGGTCTAGTGACGAACAGTTTCTCGGTTCGATTCTTTCCGGAATACGGCTTGTACTCTTTGCGGTTGCGTCAGGCTCCTGTGGACTAGCTTTTGCGGTTTTGGCACAGCATACCGTTGAGAACATTGTGGATTTGGAACTAAATGAGTTGCACGTCGCGATAGTAACTTTGATCCTCGCTTCTGCACTTGCGTGGTTTTTCTTTACCGTCTTCTGGGTTTCGTCAGATGCGCGCGGCGCCCTCTTTTGCCCAATAACAACGAGTGTACTTGCCGCTTTTTATCGACGCAAAATGGTCTGGTTTCAGTTCGTATTATACGTTCTTTTGGTTTTGACCCCAACAACCCTCGTTAGCGCGCTCGCCTTAATGAGCGAACGTATGCTTGTTAATCTATTAGCGGCGATTACAATTCCTGTGCTCGTTATTTTAGCGTCCCCGATTATTGGAAGGCTTGCATGGATTGTAGAAGATAATACGAGGAACGCTACTTTCGACGATTAGCGGATAACTGCACGCGATTTCCAATCGCAGCGGACGAAAGCGACCGATACGTCGCGCACTCGTGCGCGATTAGCGCTGTAAGAGACGCCGCTATGTCTAGTTCCTCAGTTGGCGTTAAAGAGAGAAGTTTTTGCGTTATATGTTGCGATACTAATAAAGGTCGACGATCCCAACCCGCTTCGCGAGCTAGACCGTCGACCTAAATTTATTGTCCGTCAAAAGAGGCACGAAGCTATTTCTTAAGCATTCCCTCGATTTGTTGCGTGAGCTGACTTTCGATCATCCCTCGGAAGAGCGACGCGCCAAGCGGAAGGTCGAGTTCCACCGTCATCGACTGTTCCTCTATCTTCAACACGCCGTCGATTCGGTAATTGAAGATCGTCATCGAAAAGTCTAGGTTGTAGGGGTCGCTCCAATTTTCACGGGTTACGGTAACGAGATTCGCTTTATTGATCTTTTCCAGAGAGATGCGTTCGCGAATGAGTCGCGCCGCTTCCTCCTGCCCCAGCGAATGTGGAAATGTTTTTGTAAGTTTCGCCATTTTGATCCCTCAACGTTTCGTCTTCCTAATTTCTACAATAGAGCGAACGGTCGCGTGTTTGCAGGTTAAATCGACGCCTTAATCGTCTCGATCAGTTCAAGCGCTTGTCCGATTTCTGCCTTTTGACGCTCCGGCTCTTCTGGAATCTCACGTTCGATCGTCAATGGACCCTCGTAACCAAGTTCCTTGAGCGTCTTCAGGAAGAGTTTCGCGTCCACTTCGCCTTGACCAAAAGGCACCTCGCAGCCCCAGTCGACGCCAGGCGTACCAGTCGTCGCCGTCGCGTCCTTGCAATGGCACGAACGAACATACTTCGCAACCTGCTTAAGCGACTCGATTGGATTACCCATTCCATACAGAATGAGATTAGCGGGATCAAAGTTGATGAAAATGTTGTCGCGATCAACGTCGTGTAGGAAGGCGAGTAGGTTTTCCGCCTTTTCCTGACCTGTTTCCAAATGGAGTCGCTGACCGTTCTGTTTAAGGTAATCGCAATAACTCTGAATTGCGGCAACCATGTCTTTGTACTCTTGCGAATTAACGTCGTGCGGCACAAAACCAATGTGCGAACCAATGGCGTCGACTCCGAGCAGTTTCGCAAAATCGGCAATTTCACGCGCTTCCTGCAGGCGCGCTTCACGCGTCGCCGCCGGGACGAAACCGACGGTCTCCGCTGCTTTGGCGATCGTTTCGTAAGATTCGCCTTCGAAGCCCAAGAAGACGACTGTTGTCGTAATTCCGTAATCATTCAGTTTCGCGAGAAACGCCTTGGCGTTCTCGGGCGTTCTCGACTCTTTTGCCGGAGTGTGCAACTGAATCGTCTTAATACCGAGGTCGCGAACAACCTCTAGCTTAACGCCTAGTCCCGCGTCGATGCTGGCAAAAACGCCGACCGCCATCTTTTCCATATGATTTCTCCCTTTGCGCTTGACTCAATCTTGCGCCGCGCACGACGACGTCGCGCTCACACGGCGTTACGCTACGCCTTCCGCATATGCGGCGCGTTACGTTGTAGCGCGCAGACCAACAGTCGCGCGCATCTACATTATACTTTCATCGCGTCCCTTTTTCAAATAGCAAACCTGAAAAACGCAAAATAATCTTAGTAGCGGCGCTAAGTTTCAAGCTCAAGTCCTGACTTGCGTAAAATTGGCGACGCTATATAATACCTTGAGTTCTATTCGCCACAGTGACATGGCGCTTATTTGACGTATTCGAGGTCCGACATGAACTACAACGAAATCGACGCAGCTCGCTTCCTTCACGATTACGCGCAGCAGGTAGCGAGCGATCTAATGCGCACGCAATTCGACACGCTTGCGCGCATTGCGGGGCTTATTCTTGATACAAAACGCACAGGCTCTCGTATTTATACGGCTGGTAACGGCGGTAGCGCGGCGACGGCGTCGCATATGTGCAACGATCTAATGAAGGGAGCGCGCGTGCTTGGACGCGAAGGCTTTCGCGCCGTATGTTTGAACGACAGTACTCCAATCGTAACCTGTCTCGCGAACGATTTTGCTTACCAGGAAATATACGCTATTCAGCTCCGCACATACGCTAATCCAGGCGATCTTTTTATCGTTTTTAGCGGTAGCGGTAATTCGCCCAATATAGTCGAAGGCTTGAAGACGGCGAAAGAGTTGGGAATAACAACGATAGGATTCGGTGGGCGAGACGGCGGTAAAATGAAGCAATTCTGTGACGAAATCCTGATTGCGCCGACCGACTCAATGGAGCAGTTGGAAGATATGCATATGCTCTACGAGCACGCGATCGTTTCGCTCATGCAACGTGTTTTACCAGAAACTTTCGATATCGAGACAGTCCGTCCGCCAGCGTCGGGACGTCGCTTTAAAGCCGCTTTTTTTGACTACGACGGTACGATTGCCGCATTGCGTTGCGGCTGGCAAGACGCAGTAACGAATTGCGCCTGTGAGACGCTCGTCACACAAACAGGCGCTGTTCGTGAGGAAGTTGAACCAATAGTTCGCGCCTATATCGAAAAGGAAACCGGTCGACCGATGATTGCGCTAGGCGAGCATTTGGTTGCAGAGGTTTCCAAAAGGGGAGGTCAGCCAAAGACCGCGCTGGAATACAAAGAGGAATACGACGTCGAACTAGACAGATTGGTAGAAGTAAAAATGTCGCAGTATCGTTCCGGCTCTAAAACGGTCGACGATATTGTTACGCCTGGTGCCTTCGAGTTTTTAAGAATGCTCAGAGCGAACGGCGTGGCGTTGTGCTTGGCAAGCGGTACGGATGAGACGCGACTTAAACGCGAATGTGACCTTCTTGGTCTCACAGAGTACTTTGATCAAGGAATCTTCGGCGCGCGCGACGATGGCGCGGCATGCGAGAAAGACGCCGTCATAGATAATTTGCTGACGCGCAACGGGTGGACGGGCGAGGAACTCGTCGGGTTTGGCGACGGTGGATTCGATATTGCGGCAGTGCGTCGCGTTGGGGGGTATGCGATTGGGCTTGCGACTGACGAATCAGCGCGCATTGGCGTCAATCTTCGCAAGCGCGAGTTCTTACTTGCAGCTGGCGCAGACGCAATTATTCCCGACTTTTCTGATCCTGCACGGATTTGGCGTTTTTTGAATCGCTGACAAGGTTGCTGCGCTTTTTATTGCGCGCGAGTATACAAGATCAAGCCAAGCGCGCCGCGCCCT
The DNA here is from genome assembly GCA_900318195.1 of uncultured Planctomycetota bacterium. Lineage (GTDB taxonomy): Bacteria > Planctomycetota > Planctomycetia > Pirellulales > Thermoguttaceae > RUG369. The sequence goes on along the minus strand of ONJR01000175.1, from coordinate 24,653 downwards.
GCAAATGAGAGCGCGGCGCTTTTCGTTGTTATAACGAAGTTAGGCGTTGGAGGTACGCCGACTATTCTTCAACGGTTGGAAAAGCTGAAATTCTCAGTCGCGCGGCGCCCATCGGAATAAGTTCCAGTTCCTGGAGCGGTTCGTCTGTTGCAGCGGGACTAAACGGAACGGGCGCGCAAAGACCATATTCGTCAATCTTCCAACTTGGAATCTTTTTCCCCGGCAGTTTAATCGAATAAGGCACGGAATCGACAGTCCATGGGAAGTTGTCCTTCGGCCAATCGCGTTTGACGACCTCAATCTTGGAAAGATCCAGCTTAGCGGGATCAAGTAGACCAAAGTTCCAATCAGAATCTGGCAGGATATCGTAGGAGGGCCAATCTTCTTGTTTCGCGCCGGGTTGCCAACCAGAATCTCCCATAGCGACTTTACGACCGTCCATTTGGACGTAGTTTTCTTTGATCTTTAACGAATAGGTTAGCGGACCAATATCAATGCTAACGCATCCCTTATTTTGATCCCACTTACGATAGCTGGCCTTAGCAGGTAGGGTCGCGACGACTTTATCGCCGTCTTTCCATTCGCGTTCAATACGGACCCAGGATTGCGGCTTAGCAACAACGTCTTGTTTCGCGTCATTAACGGTTAGGTAAGCATTGTCGCACCACTTCGGCACGCGGAGATAGAGCGGGAATTTAACCTGCGAAACGCCGTTCGGTAGTTTTACGACAAGATTAATCGAGTCGTCAAACGGGTAATTAGTCGTCTCGACAATTTGTACGTTGACGCCGTCGCCGTCGCCTACTTTCGCATTGACTTGAGACGCGCCGTACAGCGTTGCGGCTAGACCTCCGTCAGGTGTTGCCGTCCACAAATTCTCTATGTAATACGGCCATCCGTGAGTGTGGTTGTGTTGACAACACCGACTACTGAAAGGATTCATCGCCATAAACGGACCGGCGTTGTCGATTCCAGGACTGTGATTTTTGGAATCTGAAATCGGCTGGTTAGGGCAGGTGATATAACGTAACGCTCGGAAGTTCGGCATGACGGCGGCAGGAGCGGTGTTGAACGCTACGTCTTCGGCATGATCGACCCAGAAAAGATCGCCCGTGAACCTAAAGAGTAGCATATCGCTCGTCATCTGCTCAAAAATACCGCACGTTTCAATTCCTTGACGCGGATCAATGTATCCGACGCGAGAATTCTCGTCGCCGCCCCACATACCGCCGGGAACTTGACCGTAACATGCGTGAATAAGCCAAAAATTATTGTAGGTCGCAAATTTGTCGGCTTCGTTCTTCGACAGCATCCACCAAGTCGCCGGTTGACGGAAGCATTGTGCAATATTGACGTTGTGCCAGTTGGGGAGCGTCGATTCTTGCTTCCAGTTCGCTGTGTTCGCATTGATCTTTTTCGCGACCGCCAACAGAGTCTCGTTGCCTGTATGGTTGTAGAGCCAGAAGCAACTGTACAGCAAATCACCGGCGCGGCTGTTTTCCCAGTACGTCTTTAGGAACTTCTTTTCTGGATACATTGCGATCCAGTCGAAGTACTTCGTCATGAAGGAAATCACACGTTCGTCGCCGGTTCGCTCGTAGTAAGACTGCATGAGAAAGAGAACCAGCATATTGGGCCACAGGTCGCACCCTTTTTCCGTGTCGGGATTAGCGGGACCAAAATATCCGTCGTCACGCTGGCTGGCTAGGATTGCCTCGATCCAAATCTTTGCCTCGGCGATCATTTTCTCGTCGTTGAGCAAGTACGCAAGATCGACATATCCACGCAACCAATAGGGCAACTCTTCCCACCCGTACTTTCCGCCTTCACGAAGCCACGCGTTGTCCTTCTTATCGAGCCACATACTGAGCTCGCCAAGTTGACCAGAGAGACCGTCGCGTTGTAGTTCAAGATAACGACCAAGCCAGCCGTCCGCTTGGATCGCGCCAAGTGGGAGTTTGAGAAACGGGGAGGGAACAAGAGGCGCTCGATTAGTCAGATAGTGCGCGTTCGTCGCCTTTTCATTAGGACGATCGACACACATTACAGAATCGTCAGCACGCAACGCCGAAGTTGCGGCGACTATGGCGCACATTGCAATGAATAGGTTAAAAAGTTTCATTAGTTTCCTATCGAATACAAACGTTAAAATCCAGCGTCTACACGCTAGAAGAAAATCGGGAATGAGCAACGGCAACGCTCAGCTATTTACCGCTGTCCTTAACAAGGTTTCGGAATTCAATAAACGCTTTTGCGTACTGATCCTTATTTTGATGACCGAGCAACGGTTCGTGAAGAATGCGTTTCTCAGCAGAAGGGATCGAGTTGTACGCCGCATACACGGAACTAGGAGAGCAGACGCCGTCGATAAACCCAACGGTTACGGTGATTGGTACTTCGATGCGTCGAGCGAAATACGCTGCGTCGAGGTATTGGGACGCGTACTTAACGTCGTCGTTTCCCTTTGCCGTGTCGACGAGTCGCGGCCAGCCGGGTGAACGTCCTTTTTCGTATCCGCCATGATCGCACAACGCCGGAACAGACGAGAGTATCGCGCAAAAATGTTGATTAAGACCGCCCAGAATCAATGCGGACGCGCCGCCTTGACTTGTGCCGAAGTATCCGATGCGATTTACGTCGACGTACGACTCGTTAGCAAGCCAGTCTATTGCGCGGTCAATTCCAAGATAGACGGCGCGGAAGAAATATTTCTCGCGGTCATTGGAGTCGAGATAACAGTACGTCTGACCAAGCTTTTTATTATATTCGTCGTACTGTTGCTGGCGTTCTTTCGCGTCAAGCGAAACCGGGTAGGGGAATACGTTCATCGTAAATACGACGAACCCTTCTTTGGCAAGCCACGTTTCTGGACCAACGCCCGGTCCTGCGCCAGGTACGTTTACGAGAGTAGGATAGGGAGCTTCGCCTTTTTTAGGCACGCACAAAAAACCGTAGACTCTTCGATCATTGACGGTCGCAAAACTCAAGGAAAAAACGTCGTAATCGTCGGTGCAAAGCAAGTCGAGTTTGGTCTTTTCGAGATCGAGCGGCAACTTACGAACTTCTTCTTGTCCTTGTTTCCAGAAGGCGTCAAAATCGTCTGGCATAGGTTTTCCAACTTCGATTTTTTCAGGGGCAAACGCGAGCCCTGCTGTACGCGTAACCTTCTTGGAATCGTCAACGCCTACTGCGGACGCTACTATCTGCAGAAAACCAGGAAAATCGAGTTTGGCTTTCAACGTTACGGGATTGTCCATTGCGAGATCGAACGCTTGTGTCTCGGCGACTTGATCGCGACCGTCGTTAGTAAACCGAACAGAAAGATTGCCTTCTGTAACCAGTTCTTCGTCTTCGTAAACGCTAATGGTGACAGCCGCTTCTTGTCCAAGGTTATAGACCTGTGAGTCGACGTCAAATTCAAATTTGATATTATTCTGCGCGAACGAATAGCTGATCGTCAGCGCAAGAACGATGCAGAAGGCGCAGATTCGGAGTAATTTAAACATCTCAATTGTTTCCCCTATTGGACTTGCGGACAACTTGACGCCAATAAGAGATTAGCGTCAAGTCGTCCATGACATTTCGAACTATTGTTCCATACGACCTTTGTAAATCTTGACGCGTTCGATTAACTTCTCATCCTTACTTTGACTGAGGATGATTTCGATTCCCTTTGCGGCAAGTTCAGGATTCTCTTTGCGCAAGACGGTGTCGTGCACGTGCGCGGCAATTGCTTCGTGCGCGGCGACAACGACTTTCGGATCAGGATCGGATGCGCTTTCAACGGCAAATTCAAAAGATTTTGCCGTGCGATTGGCGGCTAATCGAGAGAGAACGAGAGCCTTTTCATCAGCGCGTTTCGACGTCTTGAACGCTTGTTGCAACTTTGCAAGTTTTTCATCGCGTGAAAGTTCTATTCCGATCTGATCGTCCGGTAGCGAGACTGTGCGAATGTAAGCGCGCAGGAGCGCTGTCTGTTGCGGTTCGGAAAGGGCGCCGGATTTGAGCAGTTCTTCCATTTTGGGTGTGAACTGCCCGTCTGCCCACACATTCAGAGCGCGCAGACCGGCGGCTTGTTCCGATGGGTTCGCAGAATCAAGCAATTTTGTTATAGCGTCCTTAGCTGCGTCTCCGCCGGTACGCGCGGCTAGCGAGAGTAGCATATCGTTGAGCTCGGGCGCGACCTTTCCAAAGAGCGCCAAGATAGGTTCGGCGTTTTTATTGCAGAGAGAAGCGACAAGGTTTTCGGCGGCGTCGCGATCTTTACCGCGCGGCATGAGCGCTATTGACGCAACGAATGAAGGAACGTCGGCTGGTTGTGAAATTTCACGCGCTTTACGTAGCAGATCCAAACGATTGGGACAGTCTTGTGCCATCGTTTTGGCGAAGATTCGCGGTCGCACGTCGACAGCACGATTAGCGAGCACCGTTGCGAGTCTCTTAAAGAGTTCGTCGTCTTCCACCTTATCGAACCGAGCGAGCAACGCTTCGTCGAATCCGTCGGCGACTATAAAGCTCGCGATTCGAGTCGCAAGATTAGGATCGCTTTGGAGCTTTTCAATAATGACGGGCACATCGTCGGCTGCCGCTAGCTTTTCGAGTGCGAGAAAACCAGTCGCTTTAAGATCGGGATCGTCTGACGCGAGCGCTTTGAGCGCGTAGGGGCGGTATTTCTTGTTATCGCGAGCTGCCAGCGCGGCGAGCGCTTCTGCCTGTGTCCAAGCGTCGAGTTTGTCCCAGCCTTTGAGATATTCGTCGACTTCTGAATCCGTCGCGTTCGATAGCATGAGAGGCGCGTCAGACTCAACAAGGTCGTAGGGGATTGACGTTGTTTGTCTAGAAATAAGCGCGGCTTTAGCGGCTGGTACGCTTGCCTGAGCCGATTCTAGCGCTTGAGTTGCCTCTTGACCCGGAATCTTGGCGAGGCACGCGGCGGCGCCGTCGACAATTCTTTGACTTTCGCTTTTTAGGAGAGGCGCCACGAACTCAACGTCTTTGGCTTCGCCGAAGACGCCAAGTTGTTCGAGTAGCCAGACCTTCGTCTCGTCAGAGACGTCGGATTTCAAAGCTTCTGCAACGAATTTGCTTAGCGAGTTCAGGAGCGCTTGATCTCGGTTACGTGTCGCTTCCGTTAATTTCGCGCGGAATTCGTCGCGCGCTTTAAACATGGGGGTTTCTGAATGCGGGTTGACAAGTTCGCCGACGTAGACGCCGCCTTTTCCGGTAACGACGTCCTTTTCAGCTGAGAAATCGCGCGAATTGAGGCGTTCAAGTAAATTGCCAAAATCGTCCGCGTAGAGATTGGCGGCGTATAAACTTACCGCAATAATTACGAATAATACTAATTTCTTCATAAGTCTAAGCCTTATCGTTAGGCGTTGTTTCTAGTAAAAATGCTTCCACTGCCGTCGTGAGACTCTCGGCTCAGACTTCGATTTGGTAAGGGGCTCGCTGTACTTTGGAAACCATCGACGTGGCTTCACGATCGCCGACGAATTCCATTTTCTCCTTGTCCCAAACAAGATCGCGTTGGAGTTTGTACGCTATGATGCACATATGACCGTAGTCTGAAACGTTGGCGCCATAGAAGACGTCTTGGAATGGGCGCGTTCGATGGCGAACGCAATAGAGAAAGTCGTCCGCAATGTTGTCCGCGCCGCCGCTGTAACGGCGAACGTCGACCGCTTTCAGTGGACGAATACCGCCCGACTTGCCGAAAATGTACTTACCTTTCGTACCAACGATCGTAATATTGCTACCAGACCCCGGACAATCGCCGTGGAAGAAATTGACGCCGTTTTCCATTTCGATTTTTACGCCGGGGAATGGATTCTGCTCCGTGTTAGGGGCAAAGATTTTCTTCGGCGCTACGTGATCCATACCACAGGAGTAGAGCGCGCCTCCGAAATTATGCCCGCCCCAGTCGCCGAGTCCGCCCGTGCCAAACGCGGAATTATAACGCCACGTCATCGGATCGATTGCACGACGACTATATTCGAAGTATGGCGCCTGACCGACCCATGCGTCCCAGTCGACTTCGGGCGGGCACGGTTCTGGGTCGTAAGTGCGTTCAGACGGCGCGCCGCCACAATTCGCATAGATTTCTTTTACTTCTCCGATTGCTCCCGACATGACGACGGGCGCTATATACTGTCCATAGTCTTCCATAACGCGTTGGGAACCGCTTGAAACGACACGGTTATATTTACGTGCGGCGGCTACTATTTGACGGCTTTCCATGAGAGTGAACGTGAGCGGTTTTTCACAGTAGACGTCTTTGCCGGCTTTGCACGCGTCGATTGTCATTCGCGTATGCCAGTGATCAGGCGCTGCGATCGACACAACGTCAAGCTCAGGCATTTCATACATCTCTTGGTAGTATTGGAATCCTTTAACAGCGTGTCCGTTCATTTCCTTTGGAATTCGTCGCGTATCGATATCGCAACACGCGACGAAGCGTGAACCGGGACGCGAACCAATATTACTGCGACGCGTGCCCCAGCCAATTAGACCGACGTTGATCGTTTCACTTGGCGGGAAGTAACCGTCTTTTCCAAGAGCGCGTCCGGGTACAAACATCGGAATCGAAGTTGCGAGCGCCGCGCCAAGGAATGAACGACGCGAAAGGTGTTGATTTTTCATTATGGTATTTCCTTGTATAAATGCGTGCGCGAGACGTCAGAACTAGTAGGTTGTCTGAGGCGCTCGCGCTTTAGGTACGCAAGCGTAAAGTTTTTTGCGTTAGACGGCGCGTCTAGCGCGAATTAACTATTTCGTCGAAACCTTAATAACAATCGGTTTGTCTGCTGATAATTTCTTATTGCGGCATGGCGCGAGAATGAAATTGTCAACGGCTACGACGTCTAAATCGGCATTGTCGACTACGACGGGGTCAGAGACTCGTGTTGGGAAGAATTGGAAGAAAGGACGTCCGCCACGTTCAGAGCCGTTGCCGTCGACGAGGCGATAGGAGGCGTCGCCTTGAAGAGGAGTGATCGTTAGCGTCCACAATGTGCGTCCGTCTTCGGTCGGCTCGCTAGTCAACTCTTGTTTCCAGCCGGAATCTTGAACACGAAGAGCGTTCTGCCATGCAGGATCGCCGTAGAGAACGACAACGTCGCGGTCGAACCGCAAGCCTTCCTTCGTTTGCGCGGAGAGACCGTCGGGATTTTGTAGTAGATTGAGGAGCGCCTGGTTATTGGCAAAAAATGCTTCGGCGACAGTAAAGCGACCGGGTTCTTCAATGTAATAATCCTGGACGCCCCAGCCCATATAGCCGAACCAAGTTGGAACAACGTATCCAATTAGCATATCAACGTTCGCATTGCGAATCATGGCAAGCGCCATGCAGTCGGGTTTATCGATGTGTCCCCATAGGCAGTTGCCGGACGCTAGGTGGATCTTCGAGCCAGTCGCATGGATTTCGAATGCGGCGTCGTTGGACGGCTTACCGTACAGTTTCCCATCCTTTGCAACAAAGAAACCGTTTTTATATGAGTAGCCAATACTCCAATTTCGTTCGGACGCGTGTCCAGAAGTTACGAAAAGTTGCGCGTCGTTTAACGCCTCGGCTATTGCTTTGGTCGTATCGTCGGGCGCGTCGTTTCGATCTTCGGGTTCGCTTCCTTCTTCCTTGACCTTGCGATGATTCTTTTTACCTTCGTCGTACGCAACGCCCGTCTTGAAGTATTTTAGCGCGATTGAGGTTCCGCCGAGCGCACGTTCGACAACCATATCCTCGACCTTCGCGAGTCGTACTGCGTCCTCGCAATCGTAGCCGGTAATGATTCCCCAGAGTACGTCGCCATAGGGATCGTCGTCGAGATTGCGCGAGAGCGCCCATATGTTGGCAAGTTGCTCGACTGACGCTTCTTCCGGTTTAACGACAAAACAGGCGTACTTAGGGAAGAAATCAGCAAGCGACTGTTGCAATTCGTCGTTCCAGACAAATACTTTCACTTCATAGTTAGCGCTACGTCGTTCTTTGAGCGTGTCGACAACTTTTGACCAGTTTTCGTCGTCGAGAACCGCCTGAGTGGCGACAATCGCATAGCCAGGTTGGGAAACGGAGTCTGCGGCGCTCACTGCGACAGATTGCTGCGCGAGAAATGTCAGCGCGGAAACGAGAAATAGCATGCTAAAGAGCTTAGATCGTGAGTTCATTAGTATTATCCTTTATATGTTAGGAACTCCTAAGAAAGAAACGTTCGAAAACGTGTCATATAAAACGTATTTACTTTATTACGTTGGCGTTCCCAACAAACAGTTTGACATAATCTTATTTAACAACGAGGATTTCATAAATCGGTATCTTCGGAATGGTAGTTGACGCAGTTTTGTTTGAGTCGTTCCAAGTGAAATCAAGATCAAGCCCAGAAGGTTCCAGACGCAGCGAGGTTGGGCGCGTTTCCAACGCTAGGGTTACGTCGACGTTTTCAACGGGTTCAATAGACTCTATGATACCAGCTGTCTCATGATTACCTGAAACATTGACGAAGTGCGCGGCAAGCTCGCCGTTCGCTGTTCTACGCACAGAGACGTCAAGAGGTCTAGTATCTTTGATTTGTACGATGGGGCGCGGCAATACACGGTGGATCATTTCCCGGAGCGACTGCTCAAATTCTTGACCTTGCGCGTTATTGAAATCTGCAAGCGCTTCGGCGTCCTCGGGCGTTGCGAGGAGAAGACATGTTCCACGTCCCACACGATAGACGTCAAACTTGAAATCTGAATCGCCCTGTTGGGTCTCGACTGGTTGCACGCCGGCTAGGGTGGAAGACAGCGCTTGTTGCGACTCAGCGCCAAGCGCGACAACGGCGCCTCCGTTGCGCAGATATTCACGGATCTTTGCCGTAAGCGTAGGCGACCAGTCGCCGCTGCGATAAAAAACGATTACGGGAAATTCATCGGCGCGTTCGCTCAACGCCTTGTCGGTAAGAATATCAACGGAATAATTCTGCTCTAAGAGACGGTATAAAATTGGACGTTGCCATGTTATCATTGGAAAGAGCGATTCGCCGCCACTTGAAACTAACTTGTAGTGCGTCGCAGCTGGGCAGAACAACGCTATTTGGGGAATGCCGTCGGAACCTTTGCACCATTGCTGACGCGCGCGACAGAAGGTTGACGCCTCGGTCATTCCAGGTAATTTCTCGAGATTAACGCTTCCGTCCGGTTCCTGCGTAATATAACCTTGAAAGGAACCTCCCATCGCTAACACGCACGCAGCTTCTCGGCATAGTTGGACGCCAGTTTTCTGCGCCCACGCGCCGCTCTGACCGCCAAAACTCCAAGCCATAAGATCCCAGGGGAAACCCTGGTTCGCCATAAGTCGTGCGGAATATCGCGCGGCGTTTACTGAATTATTCGGCGAGTAGTCGCCTGATATAAAATCGACCTCGGCAGAAACAGGCTCGGGCATATGGTCGGTGAACGCCCAGTTACTTGCGATTTGGAAGTTGGGCGCGTTGGCGTGTACGTCGGCGACGTACGCTCTTAAATAGCGTCGAAACGCCTCGCGATGGAAGTCGCACCATTCGAGCCAGCCGTCTTCATTTGGCGCATGGGGAACCGTGGTAAGACGCGTTGCTTCTTTAAAAGCATTTTGGGCTTCTTCTGAATAGTCGATTTGGGTCGCCCAACATTCTCCGTCTACCCAAACGCCGTCGACCTCGTATTCGTTAGCGATCTCAAGAAGTTGTGGAACCAACAGTCCGGTTCGATATCCTCGAAAGACCGACGTCTTTTCATGCGAACGATTGCCGTTTTTATCGAGAGCCGCCCACTCGGGATGCTTTTCAACCGCAGCAGAATCCCAGACTCCTGAGTAATGCAGGTATAACGCGACGCCATTTCGAGCTGTTACCTCGCGCCAGACTTTAAGCGAGTCTGCAACAACGCCCGGCGCCATATTGCCAACTTGAGTTTTGTAGCTTGTCCAACCAGGGTGCCCCTTACAATCGATTTGTATGAAATCGGGTTTGAGCGTGTCTATAATGGTCTGAACCATTTCAGGCGTCGTTTGGGCGCCAATGTTCTGATTGTTGACGCCGGCGTGAAAATCAAAGTGAACGCCGAAAAAGGATTCGGCGCGCGTCGGTCTTACCCGTGTTCTTGCCGTGTCTTGAGCGCATAGCAACGGTGTGAGACCCACGAAGATCGCCACATAAAGCAACGCGTTCGCAAGAACGCGCAATTTAAAAAGGGCTGATTGAAAAGGGAACATATAAACCTCGCATATTAACCGCAGTGTGTTTCGTCGCTAAACAAAGCGCGTCACCAGACGACTATATTATACAACAATTAAGTTGCCATTCATAGTTGGCAAGAAAAACATTTTTCCCTCAGACAGAAAATCGTTAAAAGGACTCGCATTAGGAAAGATCCATTCTTAGTAAGAGGCGTCGCGACGTCGAAAAAAAGACGATCGGTTTCAATTATAACTAGCGTCGCGCTAACGAAAGAGGCTTCGACTTCAACGTCCTTAATTTGCGCCTTGAGCAGTTTCTCCACGAATCTGTCGAAGCGCGTTGTGGGCAGCTCGTTGCTCAGCGTCTTTTTTACTCTTTCCCCAAGCCGGTTCGTAAATGCGTTCGCCAATCCTTACCGCTACTTTAAAAGAACGCTTGTGCGAAGGTCCCGTCTCTTCAAGTAGCTCATACGTCGGTATTAGTCCGGCGACGGCGCGTTGAGTGTACGTTTGGAGTAGCGATTTAAAGTTGTTGCACGCTTCCTCAAGTTTCTCCTCTCTTTCACTGCTGGCGCACGCGACGATTTTAACGTCTTCTTCCGAAAATCTACGTTCGATCTCTTGGCTAAATCGTTCTTCGACGAATAATCGCGCTTCTTCATAACCTCCGTCGAGAAAAATTGCGCCGATGACTGACTCCATTGCATTGGACACGAGCGAATCCGGAGCGCCTTCCAGACCTTTCCCTCGAAAGAGGCATTTGTCAAGACCGAGTTTCTGTCCTACGTTGAAACACGTCTTGCGACTAACAATAGCGCTTTTGAGTTGCGAGAGTTCGCCCTCGGCATAATGCGGAAAACGATGAAAAAGAAGATTGGATATGACTAGACCTAACGTAGCGTCCCCTAGGAATTCAAGCCGTTCGTTTGATTCAAGTCGTGTATTCGCGCAGGAAGAGTGGGTGAGCGCCTGCTTCAACAAGGTCTTGTCTTTGAAACGATAGCCTAGCGCTTCCTCACAATCGAATACCCTTTGTTCAATCCAATTCATTTCCAACCTTGTATGTTATTCCTTGCATATTCCGAACCAAAGGTCGCTATTTAACCAGCGCTACGATTGCTAGCGCCAAAGTGATAAGGGCGAGAGGCGGTACGACAAATGAAAGGAGGAGTTTGTTAAGTCGGCGCGTTTCCTCGATCGATTCCGTTAACTCGCGAATATTTTGACCACCGCGGTTGCGACGCGGGCGAGAGGGAGACGACTTGATTACCGGAGGAGGTATGACTGAAGGTCTTTTGGACGCGGAAGACGAAGAGGATTGGGAGATCGCCTGTGGAATTGCTTCCTCAAGATTCTCGTCGACATTAGGGTATTGCGGCGTCGGATCGTTGCTTAACCCTGCGAGCGCCTCTTGATAGAAGATCGAGGACACACTTGTGGAGTTCGCATAATGATTCTGTTGCGTTAGAATACCGGCGTCGGGCGAGTTGAGCGTTAGCGCCGCCGCTTGTGAGATATTAAAACAACGACGAATATTTTCTTCGCTCCACACGTTTTCATGATCAGAGGTTTCTGCAAGTTTGATCTTACTAAAGAGCGCGCGCTGATCCGGCGCAATCCAACGTTTCAGTTCGTTGACTACCTGTCGCGCTGTTTGAACGCGTTTATTAGGTTTGCGCGCTAGCATTCTCATTACGAGATTAGCTAACTCTGGCGGAGCTTCTGGCAATTCATAGGAGAGCGCACGGTAAGTGCCGGTAAGAGTCGCAAGAGGATCGTCTTGCATTTGTTCCAGGCGCTCTTCTTCGGCAGAACTTGGTGGTTCGGGAGCTATTGAACCTGTAAGCAAAGTATAGAAGGTGCAACCTAGCGAGTATATATCCCAAAGCGGATTCGGGAATTCAGGGTTCTTCATTTGCTCGGGTGCAATAAACCCCTTTGTTCCCAGTATCTTGCGTCTACGATCGGCAACTTCTGCGATTCGGTCTTCCCACTCTTCTAACTTCTGACCAAATTCAGTGTAAGAGCCAAGACTATTAGGATTTTTAATAGCGGAGACGAAGCCGAAATCGGTCAATCGAATCTCCCCTGTCTTCATGAGTAGGATATTGCCGGGCTTAACGTCGCGATGAATTACGCCGTTACGGTGAAGGTAGCTAAGCGCTTTGGCTGTTTCAGATATTATATAGCAAGCTATTTTGTAGTGTAGCTTACCGTATTTCTTAAGAAGTCTATTCGCGTCGCCGCCGTCCACATACTCAAGAACGTAGAAGTCGTTGCCTTGCTCATTCGAGAAGCCGCGAAATTCTACAATATTGGGCTCTTTAAAGAGCCTTGCAATTTCATACTCGCGCATGAAGAGTTCGCGCGCTTCAGGTTTACTCTTGTTCTGTAGAACCTTAATGGCGACGTCGTTGCGTACCTTGCTACGCTTATTAGAAGAAAACTGTTCTTCGCGCGCGTGGTACACTGCCCCGTAACCGCCCTTGCCGAGCTGGTCGACGATACGATAACGTTGCGGCGGCGCGCCAAGAAAGAACGACGTATGCCCGTCGCGAAGTTTCATAGCTTGCCAACTGTTGACAAGGCGTTTTTTAACCAGTTTCTTGAGCAAAATACGCTCAAATTCATTTTTAACTTGATCGTCCAATAAGTCGATTTCAAGGTCGATCCGAGACGAAGAGTACGTGTAGTAGCCTGTTGTGTCAGAGTACGAGTACGCCGCGCTATTCGAATGAGAATTCGAGCTGGAATTCGATCGGGACGAGTCGACTTCCGGCGATTGAGATAAATTTGATTGCGCGTCGTCCGAGCCGTCGGAGAGTAAAGAGCGAACGAGCTCCGACTTCATGTGAATCCGCGTTTCTTCTTCGCTTGCGGCTACGTACCCGCCCAATTTGGCGCATGTCTTCTGAGCCACTGTTTCTAAATCTTGTTCGTCGATTAAACGACTACGTTTGGCGCGTTCGAAAATAGGCGGTAACGGCATCTCTAATCCTATTCGTTGTGTCTTAGGAAACTTGTGTTCGCGACTTCGTGAGCCGCGTCATGCACGAAGATTGCGTTAAGATTGGGCGAGATCACGCGCGCTTCGTAGGGGATTCATTATCGTGTCAGGCGTCGCCAGTAACTGGGCGGCTCTGAGACGAAGACCATTAAATCTTTTAACGTGGGGTGGGATATGATTAGTTGATACGAGTGAAGGCAAATTCCCTGACGATCGAGCGAACGAGCGCCGTACTTTCCGTCTCCTACTATGGGAAAGCCGCGACTAGAGAATTGCAAACGAATCTGGTGCTTACGACCTGTATGTAAGCGCACTTCAACTAATGTCGAATGTTCGTACCGTTCAAGCGTGCGATATTCAAGTCGGGCTTCCTGGTGTTCACAAAACTTTGCGATCGGACTTGTCGCCTTGTGCGGCACAATGCGAACCTCTCCGGTCGAGAGATCTTTCGCCACAACGTCGGTGAACTCAGCGCACTCAGGTAAACCAATTCCCTCGAGCAACGCGCGATAGGTTTTTTGAATTGTTCGCGCTCGAATTTGCTGGTTGAGTCTTTCGGCCGCTTTTGACGTTCGCGCAAACACGACCACGCCGGAGACCGGAAGATCAAGACGACTGACTACGCCAAGATAAACTTCGCCGGGCTTATTATACTTGATTTTCACGTAACGTTGCGCTAGCGTGAAAAGCGATTCAACCCCTCGTTGCGCTCCCTGAGTTGCAATTCCTACCGGCTTGTCAACGACAAGAAGATGATTGTCTTCATAGAGAACGCGGCGATGAAAACATTCAACCTCTTTCAATTCGTTCAAATTTACGCGAGGCGACGAGTCTATGACGCGCGACTTCCATATACGTCCGAGTTCGTTCATTGAATCCGCACATTTCCCATATCTTCAAACGACCAGCGAGTCGCAACGAGCTCGACGTTACACTAGGCGTACGCGTCGAGCTCGTCGGTCAACTGCGTGAGACGAACGCTATTCGATTCACTTGTTATTTACCAGCTTTTTTCTGGGCTTCAAGAACGAGGTCGGGACGGTTCGTCGTAATGCTAGGAACGCCCCACTTGACCAACTTCTCGATTTCCTTCGGATCGTCGACCGTCCAGCACATGACCGTTATACCTGCGTCGTTGAGGATCTTGAGGAATTCGGGTGTAATCGCGTGATATTCGACGTCAACGACGTTTGTGTTGATTCTCTTAAGAGTTTCAATAATGCGATTCGCACACTGTTCCGGAGTCTCGTCCTTTCCCTTGCTAGTAAGCCACGCGCCGCAGAGGTTAGGTTCGAGTTTGCGGACCTTCGTCAATCGCGCCTCGCTGAAATCGATTACGATTGCCGTTTCGATAAGATCGTACTTGCGAAGGTACGCGACAACCTTTTCTTCGAATCCGTCTTGTTTGACTTCGACCACAGGTCGCGTGTGGGTGCCCTTGAAAGTTTTCAGCGTTTCGTCGTAGGTCGCGACGTGTTCGCCCTTGAATTCTTCTCCTTTGAATGCGCCAAAATCGAGAGAGGAAAGAGTCAGGAAGTCGACTTTCGTAGCGTCAATATCTTTTCCAGTAACACGCTTGAGGTTACGGTCGTGATTGCAGTAGACAATGCCGTCGGTCGTCGTGTAGAGATCGAATTCGCTCCCTTGTGCTCCGACTTCAATTGCCTTGAGCGCGGATGCGATCGTGTTTTCAGGAGCGATCGCGGAGAAACCGCGGTGCGCGACGCAAGGCGCAGAGGGAACGGGCGGGAACTTCGACGACTCTTGCGCGTCGACAGCTACGCTCGAAAGTACGAGCGCGAGTAGCGATAGTGCCAATGTCAGATTTTTCATGATAGCTCCTTAGTTATTCAAGGAAGTCAGCAAGTCGCTGACAATAATCCAGTCCATAAAGTTGTCGCAAGAGCGTCAAACACTCCAACGATTACTCGATTGTAGCGACGTTCAGGGGACTTTCAAGAAAAAAACGGCGCTTTTACTACGAATGGCGCGTTTTTCTAGAAAGCGCTCGATTACGTCAATCGCCAAAAGTCGACTTACGACGCAACATATGATGGTAATGTTGCGCAAAACGGTGTGATTCGTCACGAACTGATTGCAGTAGACGCAACGCGTATGAGCGACGACTCAACTGCAGAGGCTCGTCTGAATCGGGCGTGAAAATCTCTTCATTGCGCTTCGCGAGCGATATGGTCAAACCTGGACGGCACGCGCTATATTCTAGCGCTGCTAGCGCCGCATGGAGCTGTCCCTTACCGCCGTCGATAAGTAAAATATCAGGGGGTGGGTTATTGGGGTCGTTAAACGCAAAGCGTCGCGAGACAGCCTCAGCGATCGAGGCAAAGTCGTCGATTCCGTCAACCGTCTTAATCTTGTATCGTCGATAACCGTTTTTAAACGGGCGACCGTCGACGAAGTGGACGAGGGACGCAACCGTGTCTTCACCGCCTAAATGCGCTATATCGATTCCTTCGATTACACGTGGAGGACTGGGGAGCTTGAAAACTTTTTGGAGTCCAACAACGCCCTTGCGAGGATCGATCTGAAAGACTTCAGGCTGTACGTCTTGATCGATATTGCCATGCTTTTTAAGGGATTCAAGTGCGACGAGCTGATCGCGTAATTGCGCGGCAAGTTCATACTTTTTTTCTTCAGACGCGCGCAACATCTCTTCTTTGATTTCGGCAAGTAGTCTTGGACGATTACCTCCGAGAAACTCCTGGAGACGATGGATGTTTTTACGGTAATTCTCTTGTGAAATTCGATCGCAACACGGCGCGGAACACTGTCCAATAGACGCCAGCAAACATGGTCGCGACCAACGCCGTTCGCGATCGTTTGCCGAGATATTCAAGGTACACGTTCGAAATTTAAAGATCTTCTGTAATGCAACCAGCGCGCCGCGTAGACTGCCGCCGTTTAGGAACGGACCGTATAATCGCACGCTCGACGATCGGGGCGCACGGGTCGCTTCAACGCGCGGGAAATCCTCGCGAATACTGATTTGAATATATGGAAATGTTTTGTCGTCCTTCAGTTCGCGATTATACTTCGGCTGGAGATCCTTAATGAGTCGCGCTTCCATGAGCAACGCGTCGACTTCGCTTTCGGCAAGGATAAAGTCGATATCGCGGATTTCACGGACTAGCGGACCAACGCGATAATCGTCGATTGCGTCTCGACGAAAATAACTACTGGCGCGATTACGTAATCTTTTGGCCTTACCAACGTAGATTACGCGTCCTTGCGAGTCCTTCATGAGGTAGACTCCGGGCTCCATAGGAAAGTCTTTGACCTTTTCTGCAGCACGTCGGTAGCCGTGCTGTATAGCGCGGTAATCTTCCTCAGCGAGCGCTTTGAAATTTGAAGGAACGCTCGCTGGTTCGAGCTCAGCTAAGTTGGCGTCCTCGAATATGGAAACGCTAAATTCACGGTTGGGATCGTCGCCAATTGGCGCAGGCTCGCGTTTCACCTCGCTATAGTATACACGCTCACCGTTAGGACGTTCGTAAAACTTTGGTTTGGGAAAAATCAATGGGCGGTCAAGAGAATCAGAGGTCGAAATCACCTTGGAGGAAGGCGATTCTCCATTGACGTCTTCGCCTTCTTTAATTGACGCGTCAGGTATGTCCTGCTCGGTATCTACTTTCTCGGGTTTATCCAATTTTTTGCCTGCCAAAAATGCTAACTCTTACCGCGCGTCGAAGCGCTAAATTTAAATCCTCCCCCCAATTGTAACAAGTTTCCCAATCCTTTCAAATGGAGCGAAGCAAATTTGTCGTATAATCTGATGGTAAAAGTTCATTTCAGAGTCTTTTCTACGGATAGATCAGCTTTCATTGGGAAACCGGGAATTTCGCGAGCAAATTTGGGAACTGCGTACCCAGGGAGTCGAGCGCTAAGTTCACGAATGAGCGTTCGACCGAGTTCAGTAGGCGTTTCCCAATGAGCGGCGCCTTGTACGCGATCGAGCTGGA
The DNA here is from genome assembly GCA_900318195.1 of uncultured Planctomycetota bacterium. Classification (GTDB taxonomy): domain Bacteria; phylum Planctomycetota; class Planctomycetia; order Pirellulales; family Thermoguttaceae; genus RUG369. The sequence goes on along the minus strand of ONJR01000175.1, from coordinate 7,480 downwards.
AAAGATAATAGGGTACGACGCCAAGATTGATTAGTGTCTCGTAAAGCGCTAATAATACCTCGAGCTTATCGTTGACGCCGCGCAATAAGGTCGTCTGCGAGGTCAGAACGTACCCTTTGGCACGCAATCTTAAGATCGCCGCCATGACAGACTCGTCTATTTCATTCGGGGAATTAACGTGAATAGCGAGATGAAGAATGAGGGGCGCGAGTTCGTTAGAATCGTTAAAATCATTAAAGGATGGAAAATCTTCGTCTATGCGGGCAGGGGTAAGAACGGGGACGCGAGAATGAAAACGGACCCTCTTAACATGTGGGAGCGATTTGGTATAATTGAGCAATCCGTACAGTTCATCGTTGTTGAGCGTGAGCGGGTCTCCTCCGCTGAAGATGAGTTCATGGATTGTCGAATCCGCTTGAATTGGCTTAAGCGCCTCTTGTAGGTACCTCGCCAACCCGAGTGAAACGGCGTCGCGCGGAACAGGAAAGAGCGCTCGATCCTTCGGAAAGTACCGGCGAAAACAGAAACGACATCGTGCTGCACAACTATGCGTAGTGAGGATGAGCGCGCGTCCGGAGTACTTCTGTAGTATATAGGGGTAACGCGACGCGACGTCAGATTCGGAAGACACGCTTTTCCATTCAGAAAGTGGATCCTCGGAGAAGCCTGGCGTCTTGACGAGTTCGCGCTCGTCCGGTAGAAATTGTATTAAAACCGGGTCGCTGATTTGACCGCGTTGTACGCGGGGAAGGAGCGAGTCGGGGAACCGAAGCGAGAAGGACTGCGATGCGAGCCGTACGCGCGCGGTATGGTCTTGCGGCAAGTTCAAAAGCTCGGTCAGTTCGTTCATGTTCGTTATGATTCGCGCTTGCAGTGCGTCTTCAAGTGATTTTGTGGGCGTTGAAACTGTGTCGCACGCTGAACGGAACATAATGGAGACCTCGCAATATTCAACGCGCGTTTTTCACCGCGCGTTCTTAAAATCACTCGCTGGGAGCAACGTATAAAATGGACGTTCGTCCGTAAAGACAAACGTCAAACTGGAGAAAATATTATCGAATTACCAATTCGACGGCAACACCAAAAACTAAGGATTTTCCATGGCAACGTACAACACAAGCGAATTTCGTAAGGGACTCAAAGTTCAGATTGACGGCAATCCGTTCATTATGATCGAATGCCAATTCGTCAAACCTGGTAAGGGACAGGCGCTCTACAAGTGCAAGTTGCGCGATCTTAATCGTGGAACTGTTCTCGAACGTACTTATAAGAACGGCGACGAACTCGAAGCGGCCGACATCCACGAAACCGACGTTACTTTCCTATACGAGCAAGCGGGCGTCTACATCTTCATGGAGAAAGAGACCTACGAGCAGTACGAACTCGAAAAGGATAAGCTCGACGACGCATGGAAGTACCTCCTGCCGGATATGCCTTGCAAGATGTTACTCTATAACGACGCCCCGATCGGCATTACGCCGCCTAACCACGTCGTTCTCAAGGTCGAATACACGGAACCGGGAGTGCGTGGCAATACGGCGACGAATGTTACTAAACCCGCGACTCTTGAAACCGGCGCTGAAATCATTGTTCCCAATTTCGTTGAAACCGGCGAGATGATCAAGGTCGACACAAGAACGAACGAATACATCGAACGCGTCAAGTAAGACGAATTAATTGAGAATTAGCTTTGCTCATTCTAACGGTACCGCGCGCTTTTCAGTTTCGTTGCTTTGCAACACTGGAAAGCGCGTTTCTGTTTGGCGAGCTGAAAGACGTGTGATTGTAAAATCACTTCTCTTGACGTGAAGCTGTAAAATACGTATAGTAACGGCGTCGTTGCGACGAGGATTTGTGCGACTGTAAATGATTCCTGGATGGTTGAAGATCGATAGGCTAGGGAATGTGTCATTCTCTGCAGAGAAAGTGAAGAATGGAACCGCAAGAGTTAATCAACAAGATTTGCTATTTAATATTCGATATCGAGAGCGTATCGGATCCGGCGCTGATTTCGCTCGTGCGAACTGCTGGTGAGAAGGAACCTCAAGTAGCGCTTACCGAATACCAAAATGAACTAGTTGAAAAGAAAGGTTCCGACTTCGTTCCTTACGTATATCAGCAGCCAATATCGCTTGCGCTCGCGAAAGTGAACGGCGATCTGTCGCTTCAGGATTTAACGGTTCTTAAGGTGGAAGACGGCGGACCTCGAAAAATATGCGAGCGATTCTGGTGCGGATGGGAATTTTATGGTAAACCGCAATTTGTTACCTTTAACGGACGGAAATTTGACATACCCCTTATGGAACTTACCGCGTTTCGATACGGTATTCCTCTACCTGATTGGTTCGACGACTCGGTTCCTAACTATAAGCAGCCGCGGAATCGTTACTGCAAAACGTTTCATCTCGATTTAAACGACGAACTCACTAACTGCGGAGCCACTGCTTTTGAAGGGGGACTAAACCTTGCCTCAAAAATGTTGCGTAAGCCGGGTAAAATCGACGTGCGTGGCGATATGGTGCAACAGATGTTTGAAGAGGGACGACTCGACGAAATACACCGATACTGTCGATGCGACGTCCTTGACACGTACTTCGTGTTCTTGAGGTATTCCGTCCTTAAGGGGAGAATTTCGTTCAAACGAGAAGAAGAACTCATTAACGAAGCGCGGACGTTCTTAGAAGAGCGTAGCGACGATGAGCCGGTATACCGAGAATATCTTGACGCTTGGAACAAGGTTGACGAATTCCAGAGTCGACATAATATTTTCTCAAAATACGCCGACGCGTAAATCAAACGCGCCGTGCGAATGTTATTCACCATATGACTAGGAGTGTTGAAATGAAAACGCTTGTTGCCTATTTTTCCGCGAGCGGCGTTACGGCCTCAATTGCGAAAGAACTTGCCGTAGCGGCTAACGCCGATTTATACGAGATCAAACCGACAGAAAAGTATACGACTGCCGATTTGAACTGGCAGAACGCGAACTCTCGTAGTTCGGTTGAAATGAAGAACAAGTCGGCACGCCCTGAAATCATCAAGGGGGACGTTGACGTTTCGCCTTACGACGTCATTTTGCTAGGATTTCCAATCTGGTGGTACGTTGCGCCGACGATCATTAATACTTTCCTCGAAAGCTATGATTTTGCCGGTAAGAAGATCGTGCTCTTCGCAACCTCGGGCGGTAGCCAGTTTGGCAATACCGTCGCCGAGCTTAAGGTTAGCGTTCCAGCTTCGACTGAAATTATTGCTGGCAAGGTGCTAAATCGTGCGTCAAAATCTCAGCTCGAGTCGTGGATCAAAGAGCTGAAGCTAAGCTAGACGTGAGCAATTCGCTCTGTCAATCCAGACGACGTTCTAAAGGAATATTGTATGGCGCTTACATCGACACATAGGAATGAACGCAGAATTTTGGCGCTCGATATCGGAGGATCAAAGACGCTTTCGGCCTTAGTTTCCGTCGAAACTGACGCGAGCGGAGTGCGAAGCGCTAGAGCACGACATATTGCTCGCCGTGCTTTAGCTAAGGATTCAGGTCAAGAAGGCGTGTGGCGCGCTATAACTAGCGCCGTTGAGGAGACGCTCGAGACTGCGCGCGCAACCTACGGCGACTTCGACCTTATTGGCGCAACTATTCCAGGTGTCGCGGATCCAGCCGTCGGATTGTGGATCTACGCGCCGTATTCTGGAATTGTAAACTTTCCTATTGGTGAACGACTCGCGCAAAAGTTCAACAAACCGGTCTTCGCTGATAATGACGTGAACGCTTGCGCTTGGGGCGAAAAAATATTTGGTGTGTGTCAAGAGCACGACGACTTCTTGTGGGTTACTGTTAGCAACGGAATTGGCGGTGGTCTTGTACTCAATGGACGCCCCTATGCTGGTAAATTTTCAGGCGCCGCTGAGATTGGGCATTTCTGCGTTGTTGAAAACGGCGCGGTATGCGGATGTGGTAATCGGGGATGTCTGGAAGCGACTGCTGCCGGACCCGCGATTGCGCGAACATATTGCGAAATGGTTGACGATTCAGCAAAGGGAGCGTCTAGCGTCTCGCTAGACCGAACTCTTGCCTGGCTTAGCTATCTCGGCGGCGTTTATGGCAAGACGAACCTCGATGATATTAATCTTGAATTAGAGACGCAGTCTGCGCGAAAAGTAGACGCGGCGATGATAGCTGCAGAAGCGCGACGCGGCAATCCGCTGGCGCAGGAAGTCTTTAGAAACGTTGGATTTCACCTAGGTCGCGCGCTTGCCTGGGCGGCTAATCTGATTAACCCCGAAAAGATTGTCATTGGCGGCGGGGTTGCCGGAGCGTTTGATCTGTTTTATCCAACTCTTGCCGATACGCTTCACGAACGGCTCTTCAAACCAGTTAACAAGACCTTGACCGTTGAAAAAACTGGGTTGGGATACGAAGCCGGGCTACTCGGCGCTGCCGCGCTCGCTTACAATAACCCTTACGTGATTTGATTACGACGAGCAACGCTGGGCTCTTATGACGTGCGACGTAGTAATACTGTGCCGCACGTTTTTTTATCGTGCAGAATTTGCTGACCTGCAAATTTCTCAAACTAACGAATCATGCTATGAGCGCCTATAACAATAGGGTAGGGGTGCGCTCGTTACTTTTCTCTCTTTCGTGCGACTAACGACGACTACTAACTTGTCGATTAAGGAAAGATGTTGCAAAGTTTTCTTGTGGACTTGATTTTTATGGTTGTTTTGGAGACAATGAAAGTGAGCGTTTTGCGTTTTATTAATGGCAACGCTCGGATTATATCCGTATTTTAAACGAACAAAATAAGAGATTAATATGGGAAAAATAGGAATAGGTCTTAACCTGGAGGCAGTGCGAACGTCGCACAAATCCTTCGAGCAGGGCGTCGCATTTGCCGCTGAACTTGGATACGAATATATTGAGCCAATGGTACACTGGGGACGTGAACTTCTTAGCGAAGCGCGCTATTTCCACAGCGTCTCTATGCTCGACGATCCGCTACGAGTTCGAAATGCGGTCGAAAAGGCGGGATTAAAACTCTCTGCGTTTTCTGCGCATAGTCAGCTTTCAAAACCGGAGATCGCCGTCGAATATCTTAAACAGGCGGCTCGGTTTGCCAAGGAGGCGGGAGCGCCTGTCATTAACACGCACGAGGGGCACAAGCAAACTTGGACTACTGCTGAAGAAGATTTTGTCCTCATCAAATATTCGATTATGGAAGCGGTCAAGGTCTGTGAACCACGAGGCGTCAAACTGGGATTGGAAACTCATCAGACTTATTCATTGAGTCTCGAAGGATACGATCGCATTCTGAATCTCGTGAAATCGCCGGTTGTCGGCGCTAACTTCGACACGGGAAACGCGTACCTTGGCGGTTTTGATCCCTGCGCGTGGCTTGAACGCGTTAAAGATCGCGTCATTCATATGCATGCAAAGGATATTTCTTTCGCCCAGTCGGAAGCGGAACGCGGTAAAGTCATGGGAACAGCCGTTGGTTGCGCTTGCGGGGACGGCGTTGTCGATTGGGAACATATTGTCGCTATTCTACGCACGGCGCCGAACGACGTCGTGATGAGCGTTGAATGCGGAACGATGGATCAAGCGGCGAAATCGATCGACTGTTTGCGCAAAATTCTCGGTCGATAATTTGAGCGTTTCTCTGAGACGGCGTCGCGTTAGATAAGAACGCTTCAGCTATGACGGCGTGGGAAACTTCAACTTCCCTAGCCTTTTAACATATGGTATTATTCACATGGAGACTTTTGGTATGAAGACATGGAACAGTAGACGCGATTTTCTCAAAGCGTCCTCCGTCGCGCTTCTCTCGGGCGTCGCTGCGCCCGTCTTGATTCCTCGCTCTGCACTGGCCGACGACGTGCGACCAGGAGCTAATGAACGAATTGGCGTCGCAGGAATTGGCGTTGGAAGAAGAGGTTCGGAAATCTTTGCCGAAGCCGCAAGAAATCCGAAGGCGCAAGCGATTTGTGTCGCCGACGTTTGGGCCCCGCGCGCAGAACAAGTTGCTAAAAAGAATAATTGCGACGCCTGGTATCAGGACTATAGAAAGGTTTTGGATCGTAAAGACGTCGACGCCATTACGACTGCAACCCCGGAGCATTGGCGAGGACTCGTTTGTATCAACGCGTGCCTTGCGAAAAAACACGTCTACGGCGAAAAACCTATTACGTTAACAATTAGTGAAGGGCAACTCATGGAAAAAGCGGCGCGGCAGAACAACGTCGTTTTTCAGACGGGGAGCCAACAGCGTTCACAGCGTGAGAACTATCTCGGTTGCGAGTTCATTCGAAATGGCGGACTAGGCAAGATTAAAGAAGTTGTCGCGGCAAATTACGAAAGTCCATGGCTCTGCGACTTGCCGGCTCAATCGATCCCGGAGGGGTTGGATTGGGAAACCTGGTGCGGTCCAACTCCTGTGGTTCCGTATAACATCGATCTCTTCACGCCGCGAGCGAAACCAGGCTGGCTCTCGTTCAGACCGTACTCAGGCGGCGAAATGACAGGGTGGGGCACACATGGTTTCGATCAGATTCAGTGCGCGCTCGGAATGGATCTCACTGGCCCCGTTGAAATCATGGTTGAAGAAGGCGCGTCCAAGTTGATTCCACCGGTCTATTCTGAAGCCGAGGACGCCAAACGCGGCAACGAAATCTGCTCCAAGCCGCGTCTAGCTTATCGCTATCCAAACGGAATTGTCGTTCGACTCGACAACGCTAATCGTGGCGGCGGTATCTTTATTGGCGAAAAGGGCAAGATGGAAATCTTCCGCGGAAGACTTACTTCTAATCCCGAAGATATGGCGCGCGAGGTACTCAAGGGCGAGCGTCAGAACCAAGGACACGTTGACAATTGGCTTTCATGCATATTGTCAGGGGAAAAACCTATTTCTGATATTGCCATTGGACGACGGAGCGCCGCTATTTGTCATCTTCTCAATATTGCTCGTTATCTTGGGCGTAGTCTCAAGTGGGATCCCGAAAAGGAAATTTTCCCTGACGACGTTGAAGCTAACTCGTTCCTTGCGCGCGAACCGAGAAAAGGATACGAGCTTCCGAAAGTATAACAAGAAGACGAAAGACGAAAAGCCTTTTAGAGATTATTTAAAACGCTCGAATCCGAGGCGCAGGTCATGAACAAATAATATATGCTCATGACCTGCGCTTTTTTTGTTGACGGGTAGGGGAGAGTCTCGCGTCTTGATTCTTGCTTGTTGAAATTCTTTATGAATGAGAGCAGGAGGCGCTAACATCATCCATGAATGATTTCCCACATCTCCGATTCCGATATGAAATACAAAATTCAAATCATACCATCACGAGGGTGCGCGATAATGAAGAGCAAAGTCAAGAATCCTCCAGAATCTATTTCAAGACGCTCAACCGAACATAAGAAACATTATCGGACGTTGTTTCCTGTGTGCGATACGGCTCTTTATGATTATGATATTGCTACCCGGGCTGGTTT
>ONJR01000014.1 GCA_900318195.1 uncultured Planctomycetota bacterium | reverse complement strand
GTAGATTAGCGGCGTAATAACAGCCACGCGTTTGCCGTCGAGAAAGATTTCGGCGCCGGAGCCGTCTTTGGCGAACCGCGCTTTCAGAGGACCGCTAGCGATGGTCGGCGCGTCCTTAACGTTTGCAAGCTCCTTATCGGCGACCGACTCATTGAAGGTAAAGAACCGACGTTCGACGTACGACGTCTTGCGGTCGACGTGAAACTTAGCAACGAAATTGAGTTCGCTAAAAATGCGGTTTTGCGGTTCTGAAATTGCTTTTTGCGGATTACTACCCGGCGCCAGAGTCGTCTTGAGCGTAATCGGCTTATCGGCGCTCCCATACGCGACGAGTTCGACGTTCGTTTCTTCTAGTTGCGTATTGTCAAGCGAGTATTGCAACGCGCCGTCCTTAAATTCAAAGACTCCGAACTTCACCGGAGGATAGAGCATTTGAATGAGTTCGACGCTCGCTATTTCCGCTAGTCCTTCGTCGCCGCCAATATCAAATCGCAGTCTCAAGATAGGACTGTCCGTATCGAGCGGAACGTAGTATTCGTGCCAATCGGAGTCTTTGGCGAGCTCGAAGATCGTCGAGGCGCCTTCGTGGTAGTCCGGTACCTTTTCGGTCGCGAAGAAGATTTGCCCAGGTCCTTTATTCTCGCGTCGCACAACCAGCTTAACGAGAATCTTTCCAGGCAGAGTCTTGGGGAATTGCGAGTTCGCCATTAGAGTCGAAAACATCGGCGAAAAGAAGTACGGATCCTCCGTTTCTGAGATTATGCGCAACGTCTTCTCGCCACGCTCGAGTTTAACGCCCTTGCGCGGTTCCCAGTCGTCGAGCGTCGTGTTAGGATTAGCGAAATTTATTCCGAACAGCGTCGCGACTCCGGTAGGTTGCGCCTGGCACACGTCGATCGGGGTCGGGGGCGGATAGCTAGTGTGGAATTTTTCCTTTTCGGGGTCTTTTGGATTCTGCGCAATAGCAAATGACGCGTACAACGCAACCGCAATGACCGCCGAACATTTCGTCAGCAGTTTCATAATCGTTCCCTTATGTTGTCGTTCATGCCGAGCGCACGTCGTTTCACGCACGTCGTTCCACGCACGGCTCTAATTTTCATCAATCATACATTTTTTTGCGCTGAATACCACAGTCAGATTCGTTTTTCATCTTGAAATGGTCGTGTTTTCAAGCTATATTGTTTCGTCGGTCGGCGCGTGGTCGACGGTCAAAGGCTCGGGCACGGCGCGAGTCTTTACGCTAGGCGAATGGTAACGACGGGGGCAGGACAATGGGCTACAGTTCGATTAAGTTATCGTCTGAAAGGACGTTCCTTGTAACGGGCGGGGCTGGTTTTATCGGCGTGAATCTTTGCGAGGCGCTTTTGCGTCAGGGCGCGCGCGTGCGATGCCTAGACGATCTCTCGACGGGTAAACGCGCGCACGTCGAGCTACTTGCGGATAATCCACGCTACGAGTTCGTCGAGGGCGACGTTAAGGATTACGGGACGTGCGTCGCGGCGTGCCAAGGGGTCGACTACGTTCTGCACGAAGCGGCGTGGGGCAGTGTGCCGCGGTCGCTTGAGCTGCCCGTCTTTTACTGTGCGAATAATATTCTTGGAACGGTCAATATGCTGGAAGCGGCGCGTCAGTCTGGGGTCAAGAAGTTCGTTTACGCGTCAAGTTCCTCCGTCTACGGGGACGAGTCGCGCCTTCCGAAACAGGAAGGTCGCGAGGGCGCGCTTCTTTCGCCGTACGCGCTTACGAAGCGTTGCGACGAAGAGTGGGCGCGGCAATATTGGTTGCATTATGGTCTGGCGACGATCGGACTGCGTTACTTTAACGTCTTCGGTCGGCGCCAGGATCCGAACGGACCTTACGCGGCGGTTATACCGCGCTTTATTCAGACGCTCCTACGCGGCGAGCGCCCGACGATCAACGGGGACGGGTTTCAGAGTCGCGATTTCACGTACGTCGAGAACGTCGTCGAGGCCAATATCAAGGCGTGTTTCGCGCCGGACGAAGCGTCGGGCGAGGCGTTCAATATAGCGAACGGCGGTCGCGAAGTCCTGCGCGACGTGTACTTCGCCATATGCCGCGCGCTTGAAATTGACGTCCAGCCACGCTACGCGTCAGAACGACGCGGCGATATTAGGCATAGTTTCGCCGATATTGGTAAGGCGAAGAAGCTATTGGGGTACGATCCGGATTACGATTTTGCGTCCGGATTGGAGGAAGCGATCGAGTGGTATCGCGCGAATCTTTGAGGTGCGTTATATCAATTTGACGCCGTCTTTGTGGATCGATCCGGAGTCCGGGAAGTTATGCCCCTCGCGTAGCGCCCCTACTCCTAGCGCAAAGCGCTTGCCGCAGGCAAAACCCCGGACGCGCCGCGATGATTT
>ONJR01000172.1 GCA_900318195.1 uncultured Planctomycetota bacterium | reverse complement strand
GGATACGCGAATGGTTAGCAACCTGACTCGAAATCAGGCGCCGGCTTGCCGGTTGAGGGTTCGAGCCCCTTGTCCTCCGCTTTACTTTTGTAAAGTTTAAAAACTCGGTAGCCCTTCTGGCTTGTAGCCGGAAGGGTTTTTTGTTTTCTTTTGATCAGAAATAGAAACTGCAATGCTAGCGTATTCAGACAAGCAAGCTTAGTTAATCGTATAGGAACGTGAATTCAATCGTGCGCGGGACGCGCTCGAATCGGATGATCGATAACCGCGTGAGCTACTCGTCGCTGAAACAGAAGAAGAGTTACGTGTGGGATTGTACTCCCTAGAAGCTGAATAGTCATTATAGGTGGACGCCGTCGTGCCAGAATTGGAATACTCGTTTGAGCTCCAACTGGCGCCACCGTCGTACCCGCCTCCAATAGCGTCCAGAAATGAAGCCAATTCTGACGCGCCCGTAGATCTAGACTCGAAGCTCGTTGTTGCGCTTGTACGCGAGTCCCATGCGCTTGAATCAACAGCGGGGTTCTCGTACGTGTCATAGTAGCGCTCTCGAACAGGAGGGTTATAAGAAGGAGACGCGCCATAATTATTCGGCGTTCCAGCGGGTGATTCTACTGCGCTTGCCGCATCGTAGGAATAGTATTCACGCGTTCCAGCTCCTATAGGACTGTCGATCGCAGTCGTTCCTCTTGACGCGCTCGTCGTGGTGTTAGAATAGGCGTTGCCTGACGAGCGTGAATCAGCGTCGTCCCTATTTCGCGCAAGATTACTAATCTCGTCCTTCAAGGCGGCCGCCTTTTGTAGAAAGCTTTGAAAAGAGCTTGTCGGCGCGGTAGACGAAGTCTTGCCGCTATTAGCCGAATCGGCGCGCGCTTCTGCAGCCTCCTCAACGATCTTAGTCGCATTATTAGAAAGGAAACCCTTGGAAATAAGTCCCTTGGTCAGATTGTCAACTTGTGCTTCCAACTCCTCAGACTTAACGTTGTTTTCTCCCTCCTCATCAATCTTGGTCGCTAGACCGCGAAATTTCTGCGTCAACTCTGAATCAGGTAATTTCTCCTGCACATAGGCGACCGTTTTAACAAAGAATGGTCCGGTCTTTGCGCTTTCGATAACGGCTCGACTCTTGTCAGACGCAACGACAGCGACGAACGCTACCATTAGACAGAGCAACAACCCCTTGCACAATCCAAGAAGCGCGCCCATTTGACGGTCGAATTCCCTTAGTCCGGCAAAGGAAATTATTTGTTTAATGAAATTGGAAGCCAGTCGGATCGCCAATGCCGTAACAATGAAGGTTATTATCATAGACGCAGGAACACGCCATTCGGAATCTTGATTGATAAACCTCGCGGCAAAGGAATAATAATGGGTCGCGACGTACCAGCTAACGAGCCAAGACAAAATAGACGTTACCTGACTAACAACGCCGCGCATTCCGCCCCAAAATGTCATTAGCACGGCAACAACGATGACGAATAGATCGAACGGATTAAGCGAGTCAGGCATTCTAGTTTTTCTTCCCAAGCCCAAGGGCTATGTAAGCAAGTAAGAGTTACGCGACGCAACGCCAACCATGCCAAAACACAGTTTGCCAGCGCTCGCGCCTCGGGCATTCTAGTCATTCAGCCAGCAGACGTCAAGAGGAATACTAGCGTCCGATAGGCGGGCAATAAGCCAACAAGGTTATTTCCTGCAGCGCGCTATTGCCAGGCTTTGTGAAATAGACTATACTCACAAAATGGCGCCTTGTCGACTCGTAATCACCAAGTAGAACTCAAGGGGTCAATTGTAACGATAATCCAGAACCCCAATTTACAGGGGCGCCAATTTAGGGAACAGTTTGTTCCGCATCCCAACAACCGATGACGAGTGTGGAGAATGCCAGGATATAAAACGCACCTCACGTGGAGTTCTTCCGTGGGAATTGGACTTGGATTTGTCGCCAAGTCATTCTACCATGTCTCCCTTACCCAGGCGGTCTTTGGCGGTGTTCTCTGCGCGCTGGGTGGGGTTTTACCGGATATCGACAGCGACTCGAGTCGCGCGTTTGAACGTTGTATGACGACGGTCGCCGGCGCGTCGTCGCTTCTCGTTGCCAATCGTCTTAGTTTTTTTAACATAGAAGACGAGGGGGTCGTCATTATCAGCGCGATCCACTATTTCTTCATGTACTACATAATCGGCGGTTTAGTTAAAAAGATGACAGTTCATCGTGGAATGTGCCATAGCATTCCCTTCGGCGTCATTGCGGCAGAGCTAACGTTCATACTTTCGGCGGGTACTACTCAACTTCGTCTGTTTAAGGCAGCGTGCGTTTTCATCGGCGTATTTGTCCATCTATTTCTCGACGAACTTGCAAGCGCGCGACTCGTCAATGACGCGCCCTACAACTCTCGCTCTGGTTATTCCAACTACTCCAATTCGCAACGCTCGTTCTCGCCCAACAGCTCGTACTACCCCTCCGCTAAGAAGAGTAAGATGAAGTTTGGCGTTAAAAGTTCCTTCGGCACAGCGCTCAAATTAATCGACTACAAACATATGGGGTCTACGATCGTCTTTTACTGTCTCGCGGCTATCTTCGGGCATGCGGCGATGAATGTGCAGACGATGTTAACCAAACTGGGAGACAAAGGAGTCGGCGAAATGAGAGGCGTCGCCGCTGTCGAACGCGTTCAAACGCTTTATCCAACGCAGTACGATCTTTCTGTAATTCAATGGGTCGCAGAGAACGATCTCGTTTTATCACCGTGCTCGAGTGACAATAAAAAATGGCAAGACTTGCAAAAGCTACTGGCGCTTTCTAAGGAAGATGAAAAAGGCCAAGAAGTCGCAACAGCGACAGGAGAGAAGGAGGCGCCGATTACGCTTCTCGACGTCATCAATTGGGACAGTGTTAATCAACCCAATCCCGATAACCTCGAATCTTCAGCGCCAAACGCCAGGGACGGAACTAGATGAACTCAAGGAATTGAGGTTGAGATTATATGATCCGGCGATATAATGGCAACGAAGCGTTACTATCCCTCAGTTCAACTCATAGGAGAAAATCAATTGAAGCCTTTTTCTGATCGATTAGCTGAAAAAATACGTGAAAAGAAAACGCCAACACTCGTCGGACTCGATCCAAGGTGGGCGCAAATTCCCGATTCGCTAAAAGCCAATAAGTCCGAAAACAATCCGCAAGACGTCGCCGACGTCTTCGAATCCTTTTGCCGCAAGATAATAGATATTGTTGCTCCGCTCGTTCCAGCCGTTAAACCTCAATCTGCTTTTTTTGAACAGTATGGTCCACTCGGTATGCTGGCGTTAGCCAATGTAATTCAATACGCGTCTCAGAAGGGGTTGCTTGTCGTCTTAGACGCGAAGCGAAACGATATTGGTTCGACGGCTTCGGCATATGCAAACGGTCTCATTGGTCCAAACGCGACCAGCCCGTGGGGCGCCGATGCGCTTACGGTTAGTCCTTATCTCGGAAACGATAGTCTTACACCGTTCGTCGATGTTGCCAATTCGCGAGGCGGAGGGTTATTTATTCTCGTTAAAACCTCAAACAAAGGCGGCGGACAGTTCCAAGATCTCGTTATTGACGGCGTTCCGTTATATCAGAAGGTTGGCGAGTATGTAGCCCAACTTGCAAATGAGAGTAGGACTCAATCGGGAATCCTTTGTGAATACGGCAATATAGGCGCGGTAATAGGAGCCACATGGCCTGAGCAACTCGCCAAAATGAGATCGCTTTTTCCCGGCGTCTGGTTCCTTGTGCCAGGTTACGGTAGTCAAGGAGGCGGCGCCCGCGACGTTGCCGGCGCTTTCGACTCACATGGCTTGGGCGCGATCATTAACAATTCGCGCGGCATTATCTTCGCCCATCGCGCCGAAGTCTACAAAGAAAGATTTGGCGAAGCAAAATGGGAAGACGCCGTTAACGCCGCTACTCGCGACATGATCGACGAGCTCGCGACAGAAACAACCGCTGGCGCTCTTTAGTGGAAACGACGCGTTCCGTTCATTGAGTGGAACGCGTTTCTTTCAATGCGCTATTCATTAAAAACGTTCTTCAGACTCGCTAACGTTTCTGAAAAGGAAGAACGTTCATAAACCTGTTGGCGAAGGAACGCATCGATCTTTGGTTTTAGTTGGATAGCTCGATCAATCTCAGACGAACTGCCAGGACGGTACGCGCCGACATTAATCAAATCCTCGGCGTCCGCATAGACGCCCAACAATCGTCTTATTTCGTTTATCAACGCCATATGTTCCTGAGAACAGACGCTCGGAGCCAAACGACTCACGCTCTCTAGAACGTCGATCGCAGGATAGAAACCACGCGCGCTCAACTTGCGTGAAAGCCATATGTGTCCGTCTAGTAGACCGCGAACTGCGTCGCAGATTGGATCTTGCTTATCATCCCCTTCAACCAACACGGTAAAAAAAGCCGTTACGCTTCCAATTTCATTACGTCCGGCTCGTTCTACCAGTTGCGGTAATATAGCAAAGACGCTTGGCGTGTATCCACGCGAAGTGGGAGGTTCGCCAGCCGCCAGTCCTATTTCGCGCTGCGCCATTGCAAAACGTGTCAAGGAATCCATTAGGAATAGAACGTTCTTACCTTGATCCCGGTAGTATTCCGCGATAGCTATCGACGCGTACGCCGCGCGCACGCGCATTAGAGGCGGTTCGTTCGACGTCGAAACGACTACGACGCTTTTTTTCCGTCCTTCCTCGCCAAGTTCGCGCTCAATGAACTCATTGACCTCGCGACCACGCTCGCCTATAAGTCCAACAACCACGACGTCGGCGTCTGTATAACGCGTCATCATTCCCAACGTCACGCTTTTACCAACGCCTGATCCTGCAAATATACCAATTCGCTGTCCTTGTCCACAGGTCAGAAGACCGTCAATAGCACGAACGCCAGTTGAGATCGGCGTGTCAATCCGCGGTCGCGCACAAGGTTCGGGCGGTTTTCCATCATACCGAGCGCGTAGTCTTAACACGGGAGCGGGACCAGAATCGATCGTTCGCCCAAAAGCGTCGACAACGCGCCCAAGTAACTCGTCGCCAACGGGCAACCGTAGCGTTGTCTTGTACAATTCTATTTTAGCTCCGCGTCGAACGCCGGTCAGTTCGGAATAGGAATAGAGTAGCGTTAAATTATCACGAAAACCTATTACTTGCGCTAACAGCTCTGCACTGTCGTCATGTCGTTCAACCTTAGCCAGCGATCCTATTGGCGCGGGAAACCCCACGGCAGAAATGGTCGTCCCCTCCATTCGCACAACGCTTCCCACGATGCGCGCGGGCGCTACGCTCTGAATCTGCTCTATAATATTGTTTAAAAAGACTGACGAAGCCATTGATGCAACCTAATTCTCTTTAAATGTCAAAGCCGTTACTCAGAAAGCTCGGCGACTATCCGTTCTAGTCGCGATTCTAGGCGTTCGTCGACGACGCCCAGGGACGTTTCTATCACACATCCACCAACCGAAATCTTAGGATCGGCGACGACTTCTGCTTTTGCTAAATTTCCGGTTTCCTCAAGAGCCGCGTTAATTGCATCCTGTAAATTGTCGACGTCCCTAGGGTTCATCCGAATCTTCAAAGTGGTGCAATTCATCGCCAGGTCGAGCGCCTCGTGAAGTAAATCAACTGGCACGTCAGTAAGCAAAGAAGGTTCGCGCATAATCGTCTGATAAGCGATCGCAGCGGCAATCTGCATGATATTCTCTTCCCAATTCTTCAAAATATCCTGACGCGCGCTCCTCAATTCGCGAACAAGACTTTTGATTGGAATCAATGCATTCTCTTGACTCTGTCGAACACGCTTTTCTGTTTCGCTTGCGACTTTTTCTTCTAACGCGGCTAGCGCCTCCTCGCGTCCTAGACGAACACCCTCTTCTTTACCAATTTTCAAACCTTCTCCCAATCCACGCGCCTTCGCTTCGTCAAAGGTCTCCTGCTCTAACGCCTTCCAACGCTCTTCAACAGCGTCTGCGTCAGCCTGAAGTTGCTTTCGCGCAGTCTCAAGCGCTGACGCGCGATCCGCTAGCGCGGTGCGTTCACGCTGAAGTAAAAGATTGGTTTCTGACTTAAGACGTTCAACTTCCCGCTTTGCATCCTCGACTATCTTATTCGCTTTCTCGCTCACGCGGGCTAGATAATCGGAAGTCTTACGTTCCAAATCTTGAAAGGGAGTGGAAAGTCCCTCGTCATGAGACGTTTCAAAAGGAGAATTAAGCTCGTATTCCAACGCCGACGATTCAGATGAAGGCGACGTTACAGTAGACTGCCAATTAGAAACAACGCGTGGTGGAGCGTCGATGAAAGCGCCCGACTCAGAACGTTTGTCGCTTGTCGATTCTTTTTTACTCATTGTTTAAAGCTCGCTCGAATAGTACGTCCTCTAAACATTTTACGCCCTCGCAAACCTCATGAACTTGATCGGTATTCAAAACCGCGCTGTATTTCGCGGTTAATTCTCTATCGTTCACGTTCCAAAAGTCTAGCAGACGTTCGCGATTCTCGCTGGAAAGCGTCGTCAACACAACGGCTCGAATCCAATACCTTTCATTAAGGAGACTGGTCGCAAGCGCGTCGCTCTCGAGCACGTCGAGAGCGCTCTCGCTTACGCGACGACGCGCCTCGTCAACTAACGCGTTCGTTAATTCCTTTCCTAACGTCTCCCTACCAACAGAATTCAAAAATTCCGATATGACAGCGTCGACGTCCTTAGGCGAAACTCGATCCACATATTGTGCTTCACGCGCTATTTCACGTGCAATTTCAGGAGAAAAGAGCGCAAGCAACGCGTCCGCAGTTTCAGGTTCAAGAACAGACAAGAAGAGCGCAACCTTTCGCGCGCCCCCGCTCGCCTTGGTCGAAGCGTCTTCTTTCTTGACGGCATGAAGGTCTTCGATCGATTCAATCTGCTTTTCCGTTCTCGTCCCCATAAGTAAGCCTATGTAAGCAAAATCTATTCTTTCGTGATCATTACGATTCCGGATCAGTTACCCAACTTTGGAGCGACGCGGCGGCGCGTTCTGGATAACGCGCAATTAACTTAAGGGCCTCTTCACGTTTGCGCCAGTAGTCTGACGATTCTTTCTCGCTTCCCTGAGAACGTTCATCGCTCGACGTATTCCTTGTGGCTACGTTGGCGCGTCGGGTCGGAGGCGTACTTCTCAGCTTACTCTCAGCGATCGACTGCAATGCGTCTTCTAATTCGTCTTCATACTGTTCCGTTTCCTCTTCTTCCCAACCTGAATATAGTCTTCCTTTGCTCGAAGACGCAACAGACCGAGTAGCGCTTACATGACCGACATTTTCGTTAGTAGTTCGTTCTGTTTGTTCTGAATTAGTTCGCGCAGAATCTTGGCGAAACGGTCTATCATGAGCTTTAACTTCTGACTCCTCGTCCGGAAGTGAATCTTGACGGCGCGATTTTTTACGCGTTGTCCGTAATAGCGCCCATAAGAATACCACGCCTGCTACGAAAGCAACTGCAATGTTACGTTCCATTCCCGGCTGACCTATCTTCGTTATGATCTCACGAACATAAGCTTGCGTCATCCAGGTTTGACCGGTGGCGTTGGGAGCAACAGTTGTTTCGTCAGACGCTTCACTCGTCTCCGCGTCGTCCACTGACGACGCAGCGGTCGGTGAAACCGTCGTTAGATTTCCCTGCGTATCGGCAACAAAAGTCGGTCGCATTTCCGTATTATCTTGCGTTAGGATTGTCGTCGAGGCGTTCGGTTTATTTGCTTCAAGACCGTTTTCACAGGTAGATTGCTGAATATCAGTGAAATCTTGCTCCGGTGGAGTCTGAAGTCTAGGCGCATATGAAGAACTATGACGTTTGCTAACGGAAACTAGCGCCTCGTCGGATTGGAATTGAGCCAAACGCGCGAGATTCGTCGCGTCCGAATACGCGACGACAACCACCCATTCGTCCAGATTATCTTCTGTCCAACCAAAACGCTTACTCGTGGGACGAAGAAGATCGACAGCAAATCTCTTGGTTTCGGCGAGGATTTTCTCTTCTGTTGCGATATAGAACGAGTTGTTAAGAATTGAATCAAGTCTCAAATCACTACGTTCAGAAACAGATATTTTCGGTAGAGCAGCCTGTAAAATGTAACTACGCGGAATTGCAATACGCGCATACAAAGAGCGTATAAAAAAGGCGTTTTCGCGTGCTTTTGACTCGGAAAAATTGTCAGTTTTAACCGGAGTTTCTGCATTCGTTTGCCTAATTAGTCGATCACCGCTATTATCGTTCTCTTCTTTTACGTCCTCCGCTCTCGAAGCGTCCAAAGCTCCTTGCGTCGGCGCCCCCAAATCCGCTAGCTCTGACGCGACGTCCAGCGAAATAACTGGAAAAGCAGCGTCGTTATGGTGGGACGTCTTAAGTAGCAAAGGCTGAGGCGGCACAATAGTAGCTTTTCCGCCATTATACGCCCTTGGATTGTGCACGTCTTCCTGAGCCCACAAAGGTGAAACATCCTGATTACCATGGCGTTCACGACTACGTCGAGGATTACCCAAACGAGCAACGCCGACGCTTGACGAGTTCTGATCCGCGCCACACGTCGCATACGCTTGCGAGGCAAATGCGACGTCAGTTGACTTCGAGTCGTAATCGACAACGTCTTGAGGGTGCGTGCCAATTGTGCTACGGTCGCGACCAAGCGTTTCAAACCGCCCGGACGTATGCGCTGCGCAAAGGGATGAGGAAGGAAGCAAAGCGGACGTCGAAGAAATGAGTCTCTGGGAGTGATCGTCAGCAGTACCGACGTCAGTTTGCTCCACTTCAGAGCTTCCCCCTAGAGGAGAGCTTGTTTCGCTCGTTTGCCATACGATATCTGCTGAAACTGAAATTCGGATATTCTTGACGTCTCCGAAAGCCTCAATATACTTGTCGCGCCAGTACTGTTCCACACGTTTCTTCTCGGCGCTCAAAGCAACTTCGGAATTCGTCGAAACTGAATTCTCGATTCCAAGATACGATTTACCACCTTTCAGGTCTATAATCGAAATGTTATTAACGTCGTCAATCCCTAGATGATGCTTCGTCGCGACTGTTATTGCCGACAATACGTCTGAATCAAGATCGCGACTCTCATCAAGCGCAACGCCAACAGTAGCCGTTATCACCGTTTTGTAAGTAAGACCCGATTGTTCGCGGCGCGAACGTGCGCCAACAGTAGCGTACTCGATGCCGCGCATCTGTTCAATCGTTCGTTCTAGCTGAAGAACACACGCGTTCATTTCACGCATTCTGCTCTTTGCGTCAGACTCAAAAACGCTCATTTCGCGCAACGCTTCAGCGCGCAATTCGCTAGGAGCCTTCGGGTATGCTCCAGCGCTAGCTAGCGCAGAGTGATAGATCGGCAACTTATCTGTCGGTGCGAACAATTGTCCGGCCCGCCAGGAAAAATCGGTCAAACCAGCAGCGACGAGCGCTTCGCTCGCTCGCTTCTGGTCTTCACGACCATACACCCAGCCGTCAAAGAGACAAGACGAACTCTCTTCGCTCTTCATATGACCGCGATAAAACACGTAGAAGCCGGACACAGTCGACGCGATTACGATAAGCGTTAATATTACGCAAACCGTTCGCTTGTTTTTAACGTTGTCTTTGTTCATACGCTTTCCTGCGATTTGCCCCGGATACCCCATAAGTCCGACGCGCCGCGGCTATCTCCTAATACCGCGCCGAACGAAACGACGCGCATATGAAAGAAATTGGCAACACTTCAACCCTCCTGGTCAAAACGCCGCGGATATCGTCAGAGCCGCATTTCTTCCTTGTTCTGCGCGTTCATTACAACTATCAGATTCCCTTCAAGTCAACCTGACGGCAATATCATAACGTATACCCTAAAACGTAACAACCCCTTTTTTAGAAGAACCAATACGAGTTCCAAATAGTAAGCATTGCAAATAATAGGCAACACAGGCAAAACAGTTAATATAGAGAACTAATAACGACGTTTTTTTAGGTCGTATCGGCTGGAGCCGCCTCAAACTTAATTAAAAAGCAAATCAAATTGAGCTCTTTTGGTTCTTTTTTGACAAAACAACGTTATAATACGCAAAGTTGCCGACGTTTGAGCGTATTAACGTTACGGGAGGCGCCGACTCCAAGGAAAAAGTGTTACCCAGATGCTACAAAACCACTAGGTAATCAAACGCTCCTACTGCTATTCTGAGCAAAATAGCATTCTGAGAATCATAGAATGTTGTCTTGTTCGCGACGTAATAGGTTTAGCGCTCACATAGTCGCCCAAAGTCGGAAATCATCAAAATCAGGAATCAAGATATGCAAACGCAAACATCGACTTCTTACGCCCAAGAGATCGTGGAACTCGTTCACTTCGTCCATACGCTTTCTCTATCAGAGGCTGAACGCAGAAAGGCTGAACGTCTTTTGCTTCGACTCAACGACCGGGTAACTCAACGTAATTTAGCGTTGCAACTCTGTAAAAATGCTATTGAAGATATCCGACTGGACGCTGAATGCTTGATCTTTGACCTTGAAGCGACGCGGCGTGAAAGGGACGAACTTTGTCGGGAACTAGAGAGAATCAGGCGCGAAAAGGACTCAAACGATTGAGAGTACCTTTTCATATAAGCCTAAGCTCAAAAAAGCGTCTACCGACAACAGAACCTTTCTAGTAAGAAAAAACAAAATACCGGTTGACGAACGTCGAATAGCGGCTATAATTGGTTGTTGTTTTCATTGCGGCAGTGAAAACTGTACGGTACATGAAGCAAGGGGGATTAGCTCAGTTGGGAGAGCGCATGGCTGGCAGCCATGAGGTCATCGGTTCGAACCCGTTATCCTCCACT
>ONJR01000043.1 GCA_900318195.1 uncultured Planctomycetota bacterium | reverse complement strand
GGAAGGACGCGAGGAAGGACGCGAGGAAGAGCGCAAACGTACGGTTGGTATGTTGCTAGCGACTTTCACGGCTGATTCGCTACTACACGACCCTAAGCTTAGTCATTTTGCCGTAACTCAAGCGGAAATAGACGCGGCGACGTCGATCTATTAATTGGTTGACGCGCTCGTTTTGATTGCCGGAAGTAGCGCGTTCGCGTAGAGCGTTGCCTTGAGGCGCAACACGTTTGTGAGAGCATAATCAAGGTTGGAGATCAGGCTTGCTCTAGATCTTGCTTCGCGAATTTGTTCCTATCTCTATCGTCAGTCTTAGCGCCGACGATATTTAAGTGGAGCTTAGGCGAAAATCCTTACGGTTTTGACGCCGACGGCACAGTTTAATCGAAAGGAGTGAAATCATGTTCACGACGAAACGGCGCGCCGCAATATCGACGTTACTGGCGCTGTGCCTTAGCGCGTTGTGTTACGCGGAGGTTGCAAATAGCGCCGAGCGCGACGTTGCGTTTAATTCTAACTGGTCGGTTCAAGGCAAGCGCATTATTACGATCAATTCTGTAATTCGCGTCAATCAAATCGAAGCGGCGCGCGACCATAATATCGGCAACGACGAAGCGGAGCTGCACACGGTCGACGCGGCGGAGAGGTTTCGCGCGGCCGTGCGCGAGGGCGCGCCAGACGCGAAGGTAACCTGGGCGTTCTCATGGCTCGCCCTGCAGGACGAGCGCGAGAATTACGTCGCGTTACGCAAGAAGATCGTTGAATTTCACCGTCTGTATGGCGACGAGATCACGTTCATACCCGGCGCGTTCTTTGGTCCGATGTACAATTCTCGCGCTCAAGTGAATCGCGACGTGCACGAAGGTCTTGCCCGCGTCGAGTCGCTCGTCGGTAACGGGTACCGTCCTCACGGACTTGTCGCCGGTTTTTTATCGGCAGATAATCTGCGCTATCTTGCAGAAGAAGAGGGTATTCACGTCGCTCAGGGCACGATCTGGAGCCAGTATGGAATCGACAACGGGGACGGAGACGGTTCGTTGTGCTATCCTTACTATCCTAGTCGTGAACACGCGTGTAAGCCAGCTCAGAGTGCGAGCGACTTTATCGACTGCGTTAATCTTGACGGTTGGACGTGCGATTTCTTATGCGCGCGACGGTTTGGGTTCGAAGACGGGGCGAATAGCAGATTGGGAGTCGGTCCGATTGAATCGTATCACAATCTCGGAGCCGAACGCGGACTGGCGGAGGCGCTTGCCGTAACGCGTTCGCATTTGGGCGAGAATTTTGACCGTAACGGGTTTGGGTGGGTTACCGTCTGCTGGGAACTATCTTTAGTCGACGGTCTCAAACCGGACGTAACGTCTTCTCTGACAGCCTGGCTTAAAGAGACGCGTCGCGAATTTCCCGATCTCATTGTTCCGCTTATGAGCGAATTCGGCGAAGCGTGGCGGCGCGAGCATAAGGACAATAGCGAGCTTGAATACTGGTTCGTCCAGCGCGGCTCCGGCGTCGAGGGCGCGCATTCCGAGCCTAATCTTGAAATCGATTGGCGAATGAACCGCCTCTTCCGCCTAGCGCTACTGCGCGACGTCGACGCGCGCGATCGCGAGCCGCTCGTGATTGACTTCACGCGTTACGACCTGCCGGCGCGCGAGCCCGGCGACTCGTCCTTCGAGCGTCCGGAGCGCAATTGGAGCCTTATTAATCGGATAAATCAGAAACATCGTCGACCCGAAGACAAGCCGATTCCGCTCTCAGAACTTTCCGCCGCCGAGCGCGCGCTGATTCGCCAGATCGCTCCCGATCTTGTCGCGGAGTAAAGGTCGACGCTACATTTTGCGCGCAATTGCGGCGACTTCGTATAGCCACGCCTCGATTATATAAGGTAAATTGGCGTTCTGATCGATCTGTTCGAGCGCCGTTAATGTGCGTTCTGCGCACTGTATCGCGCTCTCTTCGCTATATCCGCTCTTGCGCGCTTGTTCTATCACGCGCTCCAGTTCGGCGTCCGGCGCTGGTTCGTTCGAGAAGATAGCGCGATAGAACGCGAGCGCGGCGCGCAGAACATTTTGCAATCTCGGTCGCCGCACGATCGCTTCTTTGGACGCCTTGTCGACGTATTCGACAACCTTTTTCGCCAATTCAACCGCTTCAATTCGCCGCTGAGCGAGCGCGTCGAGTAGCGCGTGCTGGAAGAGCGTAAAATCGGAATCGAGCGCGCGATATGCTTCCGTCATCGAGCCGTTGGCATAGCGCGCGACGTTCTCCGCTTCCTCGCGCGTCTCAACCTTGCGTCGCCGTAACAGCGCTTCGGCGACCTGCTCGCGTTCGAGCGGCGCGAATCGGAAGATTTGACATCGCGAACGAATCGTCGGCAGTTGCTTCGTCGCGCTCGTGCCGATCAAAATAATGAGCGTGTGTTCCGGCGGTTCCTCAAGCGTCTTTAAGAGCGCGTTCGCACCTTCCTGATTGAAATAATCCGCGTCGTCTATGACCGCTATTTTACGACCGCCCATGTACGCCGTTTGATTCAGTTCAAAGCATAGACCAGATTGATTGCGATCCTCTGGATCGCCGACGAGCAGACTGATCGGCAGTAGCGATCGATCCGCCGGCTTGCAGACGTAGTGAAAATCGGGATGATTAGGTACGACGACGCATTCTGATTCGGCGTGCAGATCGAACTGTCGGCACGACTCGCACTCCTCGCACGGCGTGAAGCGCGCGAGTTCCTCCTCGTCTGTGAGCGATAGGTCGACGGCGCTACTGCCGTCGACTCCGGCGTCTAACTTGGCGAAATGACGACGACACAGCAACGTCTTACCGAGCGCAAACGCAAAGGTGCGCTTGCCAACGCCAGACGGACCAACGAAGAGAAAGCTGCCGCCTAATCGACCCCTACGGTTCGCGCGCGCAAATTGTAACGCGAGTTCGTCGCAACCCCAAATACCCATCCAGCTCATAACGCCTCGTCCTCATATGTCTGTCGTATGCGCGCGAGCGCTACGCTCGCGACAATATAAGCATAATACTCAGCACGACTATTTCAAGTCTCTCGCGAGTAATTTCACGATCCAAGCGAAAACTTCTTTACGTCCACGATCAATTTTGCGTATTTTCTTGAAAACGCGGAGAACTTCTGATATAATGACGCCGCGCGCTCGACGGTGAACGCGCAAACGATCGAACGTCAAGAGGAGACGCCAGATAAAAGGAGAGTCAAATGAAGGTTACTCGTCGCGAATTCATTAACGCCGCTACGGGCGCGAGCGCGTCCGCTATGATGCTGAAGTTAGGGTCGGTCGAAAGTAATACCGCGAGGGTCGAAGCCGCGCCTGTCGCGCCCGATCCAAACGACCCGAGCGATCCGAACGCCATTACCGATCCGGAGCACGAGATCGGCAAGCCCTATCGCGGATGGCGCGAAGGAGAACTTGATTTGAACTTTATTTCCACCGGAATAGGGGAGAATATGTTTTATATTTTTCCCGACGGCACAACAATGCTACTCGACGCCGGCGACTGGGGAATCGAAGCGGACGTCAATCACACGCCCTTTGTACCCGACGGCTCGCGCCGCCCGGGAGAATGGATCGCGCGCTATATCTCGCGCGTTAAGCCCGGTCTGGAAACGATCGACTACGTTATGGCGTCCCATTTCCACTCGGATCATACAGGCGAAAGACCGGCGGGTCTGCGTATGAAGGGGTTGCCGGAAGACGAAGATTATATGATTAGCGGTATTTCGCACGTCGGCGAGTTCTATCGTTTCGGCACGGCGTTTGATCGCGGCTATCCGACGTACGACCAACCGACGCCGTGGGCGCCCGAAGAGCGCGAGAATCTCGTTAAATTCTGGAATTACGCGGAAAAGACGCAGGGACTCAAACGCGAGGAGTTTATTGTCGGCGCGCTTGATCAAATTAAGCTCAAGAGCGCGCCGGAAAAGTATGATTTTCACATTCGCAATATTTGTCGCAACGGGGTCGTTTGGGGCGGCGAAGGTCGCGAGAACGTCGACTTCTTCGCGCGATTTCCGAACAATAGGGAGACGCAGAAGAATGAGAATACGCGCAGTCTTGCGATCGTGATTAATTACGGTCCGTTCCGCTTCTACACCGGCGGGGACGCTTCCGGCAGTATTCGAGACGCAGAGGGTCGCGATCAGGACTTTGAGGGCGCGGTCGGTCGCGCGGCGGGTCCGGTCGACGTGTGCAAGGCGAACCATCATAGCTATAAAGACGCTATGCCGAAGAGCTTTGTGAACGCCGTGCAGGCGCGCGCGTATATCGTTTGCGTTTGGACGATGGCGCACCTTCAGGACAGTACGGCGCGCAATATGTGCGACGACGGCGCGACCGGCTACCCCGGTCCGCGCGTTATGTGCCCGACGCAGGTTCACGCCAATAACGCCGCTATGATGGCGGATAAGCCGTGGCGCAATCGTCTGGTCGAGCGCGAAGGACACATTATCGTTAAAGCGTACGACGGCGGCGCTCGGTATAAGATATATTATCTCACGCACGACGACGAGAGCATGAGGGTGGAACTCGTGTTTGGTCCCTTTGAATCGAAAGGCGCCGCCAACGCGTAACTTTGTCAACAGGAGACGTTACAACCTATGATGAATCGACGACATTTTATCCAACACGCGACCGCGCTCGGCGTCGCGGTTACGCTGGGCGGCGAGCTTGCCGACGAACTGCGCGCGGCGACGGTCGCGCCCGATCCGAACGATCCAAACGACCCGAACGCTATTACCGATCCCGACCATGAGATTGGCGACCCGTACGTCGGCTGGAAGGAAGGCGAGCTCGATCTGCACTTCATTTCGACCGGTTGCGGTGAAAACGCGTTTTATATATTTCCCGACGGCACGACTATGTTGCTCGACGCCGGGGACTGGAATATTCAATCGTATAAAGACAAAGTTCTCACCGTGCCGAACGATTCGCGTCGTCCCGGCGAATGGATCGCGCGTTATATTTCACGCCTCATGCCGAACCTTGAAACGATCGATTACGTTATGGCGTCCCATTTCCATACCGATCACATTGGCTGCGGAGATTACGGACTGCGCAAGAAAGGATTGCCCGGAGACGCAGACTATATGATTAGCGGTATTTCGCACGTTGGCGAATACTACCGTTTCGGCACGGCGTTCGATCGCGGCTATCCCGGTTACGACCAACCGACGACGTGGGCGCCTCGCGAACGCGAGAATCTTGTTAAATACTGGGAGTACGCCGAGAAGACTCAAGGTCTTAAACGCGAGGAGTTTCTGGTCGGCGCGCTCGATCAGATTAAGCTATTGAAGACGCGCGACAAGTACGACTTCCACGTGCGCAATATAGCGCGCAACGGGGTCGTCTGGGGCGGCTCGGATAGCGAGAACGTCGATTTCTTCGCGAAGTATCCTGCGAATCGAGAGAGTCAAAAGAACGAAAACACGCGCAGTCTTGCGCTTGTGATGAATTACGGACCGTTCCGCTTCTATACAGGCGGAGACGCGTCCGGGGTTATTCGGGACGAGGAAGGTCGTGACGTTGATTTTGAAGGCGCGATCGGTCGCGTCGTCGGTCCGGTCGACGTGTGCAAGGCGAACCACCACAGCTATAAGGAC
Organism: uncultured Planctomycetota bacterium; assembly: GCA_900318195.1. GTDB lineage: Bacteria > Planctomycetota > Planctomycetia > Pirellulales > Thermoguttaceae > RUG369. The sequence continues at coordinate 3,790 of ONJR01000043.1, read as the reverse complement.
GCTATGCCGAAGAGTTTTGTGAACGCGGTTCAGGCGCGCGCGTACGTTATGTGCGTCTGGGATCGTTGGCATCTTCAGGACAATACGGCGTCGAATATGTGCGACGACACGGCGTCCGGCTATCCCGGCGCGCGCCTAATGTGTCCGACTCAAGTTCATACGGGGAACGCCGAAATGATGGAGGGTAAACCATGGCGCAAGCGTCTGGTCGAACGCGGCGGGCACGTCGTCGTTAAGGCGTACGACGGCGGCGCGAAGTATAAGATCTATTACCTCACGCACTTCGACGAAAGTATGAAAGTCGAACTCGTCTTCGGTCCCTTCGATTCCAAGGCGAACGAACGCGCGTAAATCCAATAGGAGACGATACGAACATGATGAATCGACGAAGTTTTATTCAACGCGCATCCTCGCTAGGAATTGCCGCCGCTATTGGAACGCAGTGCGCGCCGATACTTTTCGCGAACGCGCCCGATCCGAACAATCCCAACGATCCCAACGCGATTCTCGACCCCGATCATGAAATCGGCAAGCCGTACGTCGGCTGGAAGGAGGGCGAACTCGATCTGCACTTCATTCATACCGGAATAACGGAAAATTGCTTCCATATCTATCCGGACGGTACGACCGCGCTCGTCGACTGCGGCGATCGCCAGTGGAAGAATTTCGGTAAAGTGTCTTGGAACCCGACGAAGAAGGACGAAGCCGCGTGTCAGCCGAAGCCGGACGACTCGCGACGTTGCGGAGAATGGGTCGCGCGATATATTAAGCGTTTACTGCCGAATCTCGAAACGATCGACTACGTGATCGCGTCCCACTTCCACTCGGATCACATCGGCTCCTGGGGCGCGGGATTACGCCGCAAAGGACTCGAAGGCGACGCAGATTACGAGATCAGCGGAATTTCGCACGTCGGAGAGTTCTATCGCTTCGGAACTGCGTTCGATCGCGGCTACCCGACGTACGACCGTCCGACGACCTGGGCCCCAAAAGATCGTGAAAATCTCGTTAAGTTCTGGGAGTACGCCGAAAAGACGCAAGGTCTTAAACGCGAGGAGTTTGTCGTCGGCGCGCTCGATCAGATTAAGCTAAAGCGCGCGCCCGAGAAGTACAACTTCCATATCCGTAATCTTGCCCGCAACGGCGTCGTCTGGGGCGGCGCGGACGGCGAGACGATCGACTTCTTTGAACGCTATCCGCGCAATAAGACGGAGAATGAAAACGAGAACACGCGCAGTCTTGCGAATCTCGTCCAATACGGCGCGTTCCGCTTCTATACCGGCGGCGACCTTTGCGGCGTACTGCGCGACGACGAGAATACCGACGTCGACTACGAAGGACGCGTCGGACGCGTCGCGGGAGCGGTCGACGTTTGCAAAACGAACCACCATTCTTCCGGAGACGCGATGCGTCCGACTTTTGTGAAAGCGGTGCAGGCGCGCGTGTATATCACTTGTTGCTGGTGGATGGGGCACCTTAATATGAAGACTTCGGGCGTAATGTGCGACTCCGGTCTTTACGAGGGCGCAAGGTTGCTGTGTCCAACGGATCCCCATCCTTTGAATCAGGCGAATCTTGCGGGTAAACCATGGCGCGGTTCGTTGGTCGAGCGCGTTGGGCACGTCGTCGTTAAGGCATACGACGGCGGCGCGCGTTACAAGGTCTATTACGTAACGGCGGACGACGAATCGTCGCGCGTGGAGCTCGTCTTTGGTCCCTTCGCTTCCAAAGGGGACGCTAATTCAACGATTTAATCGCGATCCTTATTGCGGAGTTGCGAACGAAATATAACCAAATATATTAATTATTGTTTAAACGTTGCACCTTAAAGAATTCAAAAGGAGCTTTGATGAGAAAGTATTTAGTAGCGGTTAGCGCGCTGTGCGCCGCGCTCGCGTCTTGTGTGAACGCGACGTTTGCGCAAGAGGCGCCGAAACAAGCGATGCGCGAGGTTCCCTTCGTGAACGTCAAGCTGGACGACAACTATTGGGCGCCGCGCATTGAAGCGAACCGCGTCGTCTCCGTGCCGCACAATATCAACTGGTGCGAAAAGGAAACTGGTCGTATTAATAACTTTAAGATCGCCGCCGGACTCATGGACGGAGAATTTAGCGGTATCTACTTCGACGACTCCGACGTCTATAAGATTGTCGAAGGCTTCGCGTATTCTCTCGCCGCGCACCCGGACGACAAACTGAAGGCGAAGGCGGACGAATGGATCGACTACTTCGAAAAAGCGCAGCAGGACGACGGGTACCTCATGTGCTACTTCACGATCGCGAAACCTAACGAGAAGTGGACGAACCTTGCGTCGATGCACGAGCTATACTGCGCGGGGCATATGGCTGAAGCGGCGGTCGCGTATCAGCGCGCGACGGGAGACGATCGTTTCGTTAAGATCAATCGTCGTCTACTCGATCTTATTTGCAAGCGCTACGGACCGAAGGAAGGTCAGCTGAAGAACGTCGCCGGGCACGAGGAAATCGAGTTGGCGCTCGTTAAGATGTATCAACTTACGGGCGATCGTAAGTACTTGGACGAAGCGAAGTTCTTTATCGATACGCGCGGCGTTGCGGAAGGACGCGAGAAGGGTCTCTTCGGGGAATATTGCCAAGATCTCATTCCAGTACGCGAGCAGTCCGAGATAGTCGGACACGCTGTTCGCGCTATGTACCTCTATTGCGGCGCGACAGACGTCGCCGGTTACTTCAACGACGAGCCGCTCATGTCGGCAATGCGTCGTATTTACACGAACCTTACGCGCAATAAGATGTACATTACAGGCGGAATCGGCTCTTCGCGTCATAACGAAGGTTTTGAAGAGAATTTCAAGTTGCCGAACGAGGCGGCGTACTGCGAGACGTGCGCGGCGATCGGTATGCTCTTCTGGACGCACCGCATGAATCTTGCAACGGGCGAAGCGCAATTCGTCGACGTTATGGAACGGTCGGCGTACAACGGGTTTATGTCAGGCTACGGTCTGAACGGCGACTCTTATTTCTACGTTAATCCGCTTGAATCTCGCGGCAATCACCACCGTCAGCCGTTCTTCGGGTGCGCGTGCTGTCCTTCGAACGTGATTCGCGCGCTTCCTTCGATTCCGGGCTACGTCTACGCGACCGCCGACTCTACAGGTAACGGCGACGACACGATTGTGGTCAATATGTACGTTCAGGGCAAGGGCACGGTCGAGCTTGCAGATAAATTCGTCGAGATCGAGCAGTCGACGAACTATCCTTACGACGGCACGGTCTTTATTCGTACGAAAACGCGCATGAAGGACGAGGGCGCGAAGCCGACGCCCTTTATTCTCAAGACGCGCGTTCCCGAATGGTCTGGTCTGCCAGCGGAAAAGAACGGCTACAATTCGCGCGTGATCGATCCAGCGAAGGACGATATGCGCGTCTTCCCGCTCGAATTCCCGACGCCTGTCGTGCGCATGATCGCGAATCCGAACGTTAAAGACGACTTCGAGCGCGTCGCGTTGCAGCGCGGTCCGCTCGTCTACTGCTTCGAGCAAGTCGACAATCCCGGCGTGCGCGTCGATCACATCGTGCTCGCGAAGGATCCGGAGTTCCAGCTCGCCACGAAGAAGATCGTCGATAATAATGCGAACGAGGCGACGAAGAACGCGGCGTCCCGCACGGTAACGGTAATTAAGTGCAAAGACGTCCTTGGTCGCACGCTCACCGCGATTCCATATTGCGTCTGGGACAATCGCGCGCCCGGTCGTATGAGCGTATGGGTTCGCCAGGCTGGTCTGGAAATGGGCGAGGGTAGCGCTGTTCGT
>ONJR01000169.1 GCA_900318195.1 uncultured Planctomycetota bacterium | reverse complement strand
AATCCGGACGGAACGGGTCCTGCGGAAATCTACGGCGATAATATTTCGTTCCCAGAATCAATGATGTACCCGCGCCCGATTCCGAACTCCGATAATAAAATCGTCTTTCTGGGCGCCTCGCACTGCTGTCCTAACAACGCGCTCGGCACGGTAATCGTAATCGACGCGAAAGACGACGCGCGCGACGTCGAGACGATGAAGTATATTACAAACGACGTGCGCACGTACCATCATAACGGCTTCCACTTCCGGGACGAGAACGGCGAGTACAAGCACGACATGACGGGCGTTCCCGGGCGACTCTTTAAGGATCCGTACCCGATTTCGGAGGAGTTGTTTATAGCGTCGCGTAAACCTGCCGGGCTGGAATGGTCGACGCCGACGGGCTACGATCTTGTGCTACTGAACGAGTCGGGGGAAGAGACGCCCCTTCTTGCCGACGAGAACGCGTCCTGCTGGCACGCGTATCCGTTGTGCGAACGCGAGACGCCGCCGACGCGCGCGACCGCGATTAACGAAGAGCTCGCGGCGAAGAAGCTCGCGTTGTGCGCGATTACGAATATCTATGCCGGCATGGAGAACGTCGAGCCGGGCGCGATCAAGTACGTTCGCGTACTTGAGCAGATACCGCGATCCTGGTCGGCGCGCAAGAGTTGGGGCGAGGATCACGCCGGTACCACGCACGCGCACAGCGCGGTCGCGCACGGGTCGCTGAGCGTTAAGACGCAACTGGGCGTCGCGCCGGTCGAATCAGACGGGAGCGCCGCGTTCTACGTACCCGCCGATCGCGCGATCTACTTCCAGGCGCTCGACGAGAACTTCCGCGCGATCCAAACAGAACGCACCTACATGAACTACCGACCCGGCGAAACGCGCGCATGCGTCGGATGCCACGAGACGCAGAGCGAAGCGCCGCTCACCGCCAATCCCGTTACGCCCCTCGCGTTACGACGCGCCCCGAGCGTTCTGCAACCGCAAGCCCCGGAACAGAGCGCCGAACTCGTCTTCGACTATGACCGACAGATCCAGCCAATCTGGGACGCGCGATGCGTTTCATGCCACAACGGCGAACAGAACGCGCCCGCGCCCGATATGCGAGGCGAACCGCAAGAGACGTACTCCGTTTCATACTGGAATCTCATTAAACTCGCCGAGTCCCCCAAACAACTGCTAGGAGAACGAAAATTCCGAAATGAAGACGCCGCTAGCAATGGTATCGAGTTCATTAACCCCTACCATTCCGGCGCCGTCTCCAGCCCGCTCGCCGCATGGCTACTCGGCGAATACAAACTAAAGGACGCGCCACAACCCGCGCAAGACGAACTGAAATTACTTCACGACCTCCATAAAGACGCTAACGTGCAACTTACCGATCTCGAGAAAATTACGATCGTCAATTGGCTCGACGTCAACGCGCAATATCACCCGTCTTACTTCGGAAGACTACACCAAAAGTTTCAAGGGAGACCCGATTATCGACCTGAAATTACGCCAGAAGAGGCTAGAGATAGGGAACTGCCCGAGAGGATTAGGGGGTTGTACGAGATTAGCGAAAGCAATGTAAAGTAACAAGGTTGCGAAAGCAAATGTCAGTGGTTAAAGAACAAGTAACCATGCGTCATTCGAGGTACAATAGTCCCCAGCGCGTAGCGCTCATACTCCTAGCGCAAAGCGCTTGCCGCAGGCAAAACCCCGGACGCAACGCGATGATTTCAGTTCACGCCCGGTCGTCCGGGGTTAGAACCTTCCCAAAAGAGAACGCCTTGTAACAAAGCAAACGCATTCTTCACTTCCCAAATCGTCCGTCGACAAAGGAAATTCAGATGCAACGTTCCAGTTACCGCGCGCCTTTTATCACAACCGTGCCAGTTACTCGTCGTATTGCGTACTTCATTACGTTTTGTACATACGGCTCGCATTTGCAGGGCGATCCGCGGGGATCCTATTCGCGTAAGAAGGAAATTGGCTACATACCTCCCAATCCGCCGTTAGCGAATTATCAATCAAATCTACTGGTCAACCCGCCAGTTACATTAGACTGGTTAACACGAGCTAAATTCTTCGATGAGATTATCAGATTTGGCTACGAAATAGGAGTCGTAATAGACGCTTTAAACGTTCGCAAAGAACATTTGCATCTTGTCGCTTTTCCTATACGCAAAATTACTCGTGAGGAATTTATCTACTCGCTGAAAAAGCGTCTATCGGAACAAGCGCGAAAGATCCCATCGCTCGCCAATAATGCGAAATTATGGTCTCGACACTACTGCGTCGCCACGTTACAGACATATTCAGAGTGGTACTATCGATTTCGATATACCTTATTCGGACAAGGAAAAAATAGATACCTGTGTAATACTGAATTCGCTCAGTACAAACAAATCGTCTTTCAACCTGACGGCGAGCCGACCCCAACTTCACTAAGTCGAGCTTTCATGACTGCGAGAGTTAAATCCTTACGAGAGAACGCATTTCAAGATGGAATTGACAACGATAAACGTGTCGAAATTGTCGAATGCGATTACGATCTATGACGTTATCATACTTCGAATGAGACATGGTTACTCATTCTCTAACCCCGGACAACTACGCGTGAACTGAAATCATCGCGGCGCGTCCGGGGTTTTGCCTGCGGCAAGCGCTT
>ONJR01000092.1 GCA_900318195.1 uncultured Planctomycetota bacterium | reverse complement strand
GAAGTCGACGGGGTCGGCGATATTCTAGCGCGCAATCTTTTCGATTATTTTCATTCCGCAACGGGTCGCGCGATAGTCGCCGATTTGCGAGCGCAGGGTCTTGAAACGTCGTTGCCGACTCCTACGGACGCGGAGCTCAACGCGCGCAAGCCGCTGGAGGGTAAAATCATATGTGTTTCCGGTACGCTCAACGGCTATGATCGCATAGGCATTAAGGAAACGATCGAGCGATTCGGCGGCAAGGCGTCGTCGTCGGTTTCTAAGAAGACGAGTTATTTATTGCTCGGTCGCGATCCAGGTCAGACGAAAGTCGACAAAGCGCGCGAGTTGGGAACGCCGACCCTTACGGAGGAGGAGTTTGAGAAAATGATTGGCGAAGACGCGGGGACGCAAGATTAAGATTAGGGTTAGGCGTTACGAGCCCGAGTCGGTTGCCTGAAAGGACGCTAAAAGATGGAAGCTAGCCCAGAGAATAGAGTCGGCGTTAGATTATCCCTGGAGAAAGGGGGCGCGAAACTGTCCTTGGAGAAAAATAGCGTTTCCAACGTCGATTCCGCTGGCGCCGACAACGCGACGGCAACTCAGCAAGACGACAAGGTCTCATGTTCTAAGCCGATCAATCGCAAGGAACACAAACGCCTCCGTCGACAGGCGCAGAACAAGCTTAACCAAGGGAACGCGCCTACGGTGGTGAGACCTGTTTCAAAGCGACAAAAAAGTCGAAGGGAACCGCAACGAGAGGGGAGACGCCATGACGGTTGTCTCGCGGTAATTCTCGAATTCCTGAAGGTCTTTACGCCTGTTTTCCTAACATTTGTCGTCCTACCAATTGTCGGCATATGGCTTATCGAGGACTTCGACTCGAATTTGTTGAGGGGGATAGGATGGATCGTAATACTAGGGTTGGCATTTTTCGGCTTTTTAGCGCGCGTCTTGCGATGACTATTAGTTTACTTTTTCCACGCGGCGATCATATGACAACACGCTTGCAAACTTGAAAGACTTTTTAAGCTGACGTCAATGTCAGGGCGTTGACCAGAAGGGTTTGGTATTCATGGAGATTGAAATGACGGATAACAATAATTATTTGCGCGATGAGACGCTCGACGACGTTCAATGCGATCTTGCGATCGAATCCGTCGAACTGGATTCGTCTCCGACGTCTTACGACGAATTCGATCAGATGATAACCTTGCGCGCAGAAAATATCGCGACGGTAACGCCGACTTCACACTTTCAGGAGATCGACGTGCCAATCGAGACGACGCAAACTCCGGTTGAGGAAGAACCCGAACCGAAAGTTGAATCAGAGTCGATTGTAGAGTCCGAATCGCGCGGCGACGAGTTGGAGGAGACTGACGTTACATTACGACAGTTCCTTACCGCGACGGAGGAAATCAGCGGCAAAGACCACGACCAGCGCCAGCCAAGACGCGGCGTTACGCAATCTCGAAGCGTTACGTCGCCGCGAGCGCCGCGTGCGGACGAGCAGACCGGCGAGCGGAAGTCGCGCCCTGACCAAGCGACGCAAGAGAGCGCTAATAATCGAAACGTCCGGACAACGTCGACAACGCCAAGAGCCGAGTCGACGCGACGCGAGTCGGAACCGTTCAAGCCTGTCGATTTACCTAATCCGCTCGCGCACGAATTACCTCCGCTCCCGAGATTTGAGCAAACGACTGTGCCTAATCGGGAAGACGAGGCTACAGACGCGCCTCGGGAGGAATCGCCCAAAGACGGGGGGAGCTTATTCGGGAAGATTCTTACCGCTGTCTTTGTGCTATTTGTGCTTTCATTTTTTGTTCGTATTGGGTGGCTTGTGCTGGTTTTGGCAGTAATTGCGATTTGCATTATAATCCACTTTAATTTAGAGGACAATTCGGACAATAGTCCGCATTAGCGCGCTCAAGACGGTCAATAGTCCTCGATTGCAAGCAACATTTTACCTTAATCGGCAACAGTTACAGTAACTTTTTCGGCTCAGTTGCCGACGATCATCGGAATCATTGTGGAGCTCACGCTAAAAGTCGCGAGCAATTTGTTAGGAGAATATTAATGCAACAGAAACACTCGGCGAACCGAGCGCGCGCAATTATGCGCGCGACGTGCCTCTTGGCGTTTGCGGCGTTCGTATTTCAAAATTGGGCGAACGCGCAGACGGAGGAGAAGGTCGGCGTGCGACCGTATGAAATGGAATGGGCGGGGCGTACGGAGGAGACGCGACCGGCGCTCGTCGATTTCGAGAATCTCGACGGCTGGACCGTTGAGACGCGCAACGCGGTCGCGACTTTTGAACGCAGTCGCGAGGAACAGATGTACGGCGAGTACGTCGGTAAGCTAACTTATCGCAAGGGCGAGGAGCAGGGGGCGCCGGTCGTCGAGATTCGCCCTGCGGCGCCGATTCCGTTCCCGGCTGATTCCGACGCATATTCATGCTGGGTCGTTGGCAACAATTGGGGCTGGGTCGTCGATCCCTCGACTCCGCGCGTGAGACTTTCCGCGCTTATCAAGGACAGTTCCGGTAAGGAACTCGCGCTGCCTATGGCGACCGTCAACTGGAAGGAATGGTTCCTGTGCTATCAGATCATCACGGAGGGAACGCGCAAGTATCTTGGCGATTCGCCCGTTTTTACGGGGTTCCGCGTTGAGAACGGCACGAATACGGAAGACCGCACGCTCTATTTCGATTCGCTATGCTTCTTTAAAGAAGAGCGCAAGCCGCTGGAGACGAGCAAGCGTCCGAAGCCGGGTATCGAACTCTTTGAAGGACAATCTCTTGGGCTCAACGACGGTGAAGGGCGTCTGCCGTTTCCGACAACTCCCGATACGATCTTACCCGATTCCGCGCGCCAGTTGCGCACGCCGATGTTCCATTTTTACGGCGACTCGTGCGATTTCGTGTATACGGGCGAGGACGGCGAGCTTGTCTATTTATACAAGCCTTCGACCGGAACGTGGACCGACTTTTCCGCAACGTGGAACGGTAGCGAGCCGTTCCTGCCGTTGGACGCGGGCGGCGTGCGCAAGCTGATCGGCGAGAACGGCGAAGTTGAACCGATCGAGGAGGCCGAGCTCGTTAAGTTCGAATCGACGGACGACGGCGCGGTTGCCGTCTGGAAAATGACGTCGAAAACGGCGACGGCGGAAGTCGAGTATCGTATGCAGATCAAGGGTAAGAGCCTTATTATCGATACGATCGCGCGCGGCGGGCGCGTGCCGGAAGTCGTCTTCGGACAGTTGCTTAACGTTGTCGACGCCAAGACGTTTTCGATTCCGTATTATCTCTACGACTACGGTCAGCGTCCCGGAGTCGCGTTGGTTAGCGTTATGCGCGGTAACCGCAGTCCGGGAACACACCGTCTATTTGCGAGCGGGCACATCGACTGGTACCGTAGTAGCGCTTCGTATCTTCGCGGTAAGCACGGCGTAGAGGAATCGATGGAACCCGTCGTCGTCGGCAACTTGGCTCCCACGCCTCTTGTCGCGCTAGGTCTGAGCGTTCCGATCAGCAAGGGTAATGTCCGAAAATACAAAGCGACTGTCAATGGCGGCGCGGAATATCGTCCGAAGACGAACGGCGAGCGCAACGACGTTTACGAGCGTTTTATCTTTACTGTTTCTCCGAAATTTGAGGAAGTCCTGCCGATAATTCCTAATCCTGCGTCGCCGTACAAGGCAGTTGCGGGCTCCGGCGTCTGGCGTTCGCACGGCGCGACGACGCGCGAACGTGATAAAAATTACTGGCGCGAAGTCTGGCGACGTGGAATGCGGCATATGATCGTTACGGATCACGAAGTATGCTGGCGCGACGGCGGCGAGAGCTTTACCTTCCGAACCAAGCCGGCGCCGAAAAAAGGCGGCGACGAAGGGTGGTTCGACTACGCGCGTTTTATGCAGGACGAACTCGGGTTCGTATACGGCCCCTACAATAATTTCACCGACTTTGCGCCCGTCAACGAATACTGGTCGCCCGATATGATCAACCGCTTCTCCGACTGGCAGTTGCAACCCGCATGGATGCGTTGCTACGCGCCGAAGCCGATTCGCGCCGTAGAATACTGTGAAAAGCTCACGCCGATTAACGAAGAGAAATTCCACTTCTCATGCGCGTATTGCGACGTGCACTCCTCCGTGCCGCCGTGGACCCGCACCGATTACGACGAGCGCGTACCGGGAGCTGGGACCTTTATGAGCGTCTTCTATCCCTACGGCGAAATCTTCCTACTGCAGAAGCAGAATTGGGGCGGTCCGACCTATTCCGAAGGTCCGCATCATTGCTTCTACGCCGGTCTGACCGACGGCAACTACGCGCAAGATCAGCCGTATAACCTATTTAAAAACCCGTGGCTCGTCGATTTCGACCTGCGCAAAATGCACGATCTAGAAGTCGATTTCGGAATGGGTAATCCCGGAATGTTCGCGCCCGGTTATCAACCGAAGACGGACGAAGAGAAGTCGAACTTTATCGATCGCTTTATTACGGCGACGCTCGCATTTGGGCACTCAGGGTTCTTTGCCTGCGATTACGGATGGCGGATCGCGGCGCGCTCCTATTTCATGACGCAGCAGATAGCGTCGCGCTATACGCAATCGCCGGTTAAATCGATTAAGTATTACGACGTTAGCAATGGAAACCGCTGGATCGACGTTTCGGAAGCGTTACAACGCGACGTCGTTAAGAACAATCAGATTCAAGTGGAATATGAAAACGGCGTTACGGTGATCGTCAATGGTTCTGAGGAATTTGGGATTGAAGTTACCGCCAAACGTCGCAACATCACGTTGCCGTGCAATAGTTACGTTGCGTGGACGGAGAACGAGGACGTCTTGGTCGAATCGTACGAGACGCCGGTCGGCGGTCGGTTCGACTACTGCGAGTCGCCAGAATATATCTATCTGGACGGTCGCGGCGAATGGGTTGAGCGGCGTCGCGCGTGCGGCGCGGGAGCGGGGGTATGCCGCATAATCTCGGAGAACGAATTTGAAATCATTCCTTACGACGGCGCCGAGCTAGGCTTTAAACTTGCCAAGGACGACGAGATCGTCGAGGCGGTCGCGTTAGGCTACGATATGAAGGAGTTGGGCGCCGCGCGCGTCAAGCGCTCGCGAGGGTATGTCTTCGTTGATAAATTCGAGGGCGCGTTCTCTTATAAAGTAACGAAACGCGCGCGCACGAGCGACGATCCTGCGCCGGTCGACGCGCAGAAACTCGACACAATTTTTGTCGTATCCCCTAAACAGATCGTGCGATTTATCGTCAACGGCGAGCGAATGACCTGGACTGTTCCGGATCTGCCCGACTCGATGACAAAGGGCGTCTTACGTCAGGTTGAACTTGCGTCTGGTTTGCAACTTTGGCGTGAGACGCCGCCGCCGTTCATGCACATCTGGACGACGCCTAAAGCGGGAGCGAACTTTGACTTCCTACTCGTGCCGTACCATGCGTTGTATGACATTGGCTGGTCGCGCCAACCTGTTGCGCGTGGAGTTAGCGCGAATGATCGCGAAAATACGAACGCGATCGAAGGGTTTGGCAAGTCGTTCACGTACCTCAACCACGCGGACGCGTACGGTAACTATCCGTCTTATGGACACAATTCGTTGCGTCGCGAATTTGCGCCGCCAGAAGAGGAAGGCGAAGACGTTCAGACCGTTACGGTTAGAACTATGACCGACCGCTATGGAAAGTACGATCGCGTCGAAGAAGTCGACTACCTCTTGACGAGCGACGTCGTGAGCGAACATCCAGTCTACGACGTCTTCCGTCAACCGATGACGGATCAGAACCTCTACCGCGCGTACACGCAACGGGTTGAATCTGACCCGACGACGGAGTTGCAAGGCACGGGCGCGATGGCGACGGCAATGACCGCGAGTTGCGGCGGCGTGAATAAATGGTGCGTTAAGTTGCATCCTCCTTATATGAACGGACCGACAGGTCGCACTTTTCTCGAGTACGGTCCGGAAACGATTCCAGCGGGCGCGGATATTTTCAAGCTGTCGGTCGGTAAGCAGGACGGTTCCGATCTAGGGGATGGAATTAACTTTAAGGTTGAAATTGTTACGAGTCTACGCTCTGCAAATGGCGTCGTTGATAAGTCGGACGTCGTTGCAGAAGAGCTGGTAACGCGGCATGAATGGAAAGAACTCGCCGTCGATATGACGCCGTACGCGAATAAACAGGTTAAAATTCGTGTTATCGCCGAAGCGAACGAGAATCCGCACGGCGACTGGGCGTGCGTCGCCGATATGCGATTTGAATCGCAGACCTCGATTTTGAAGCGCAAGCTCAAGGACGTCAAACGCGTTGAAAAAGGGCTTAAGGTCGTCGACTCAGAGTAACGCCGAAGGATAACGAGATGAAAGCGGCGCCGTCGAGCATGACTTGGCGGCGCCGTTGCGCATTCCTCAGAACGAGGCGTACTTGGCGTTACCTTTCCGGTCGTCGTGGTCGTTCGCCGCGTGAACCTCGACCTTCGCCGGGACGCGCCGGACGTGCGCCGCGCGCTCGACCGCCGCCCATTCCGGCGCGAACTTCGTTCGGACGCCGAGGGGAGCCAAATTGCACGCGGTCGTCCTGTGGAGGTGCCGGGGGACCAAATTCTCCGTCTGCTGGTCGACCCCCGTCGGGAGGCGCGCCTGGTCCGAAGCCCTTGTCGTCGCCCGTTTCAGGAAGATTGTCCGGCACGAATTCCTCGCCAATGTGTAGCTTGTGCCCGTTGAGTTTGACGTTTTGACCTGTTGGATCCGCGTTCTCGAAGGACGAGACGTACGCGTCGGCGGTTAGTTCGAGCGTCGATTCGGCGTCGAGCGTTACCGCAAGCTCTTTCGCTGTATTGGCGGAGTTAAGCGCGCCAACGTAATGCGACCCTTGGGTAATGGCAAGCGTTAGCGTTGAGATATTGTCGATAAAGATATTACCCTCGACGTCCTGATTCGCAAGCGTCATAACAACGGCGCCGCCGTTCGCGCCCTTGCGACCCCAGCCCTCGCGTTGCGCCCGTAGGAAGTAACCGCTTGAGTCTTCATTAACTATTTTGTTCCCTGTCAGCGTTACAACGCAGGAGGTGTTTGTTACATAGACGCTGTCCCCTCGTTTCGTGACGATTTCACAATCCTTGGCGGAAAAGTTCGACGCGCCGATCTTCGCGTCTCCGGAGAAGGACTGATAGATAAAGATATTCTTGCGCGTCGTCGATTTACCGTGCAACGTCGTGTTATCGTCGACCAGTTTCGTGTTTTCCAATGTTATCGAGTTACGACCTTCTATTATCGCGCCCTCGGATTGCGTCGAGGTAAGCGACGCGTTCTTAACGGTAATATCCGCTGTCGAATAGATCGCGGGCGAGCCCGATCCGTTCGTCGTATAACTGCCGCCGTCTATCATTAGCTTGCCGCCGCCGCGATCAGAACGAATCGCCGCAGAGGAACCGCCCTCGGTTACGATTGTCAGATTCACGCCGTCAAGCGTTCCTCCGCCCGTTACCATGACGCCGCCCGAATTGTGCGAGTTCGTCTTAATTTCAACCTCACGCGCCTTGATTATGCCGGTTCCGTACGCGAAAAGACCGCTGGAGTAGCTCGAGTCAGTCGTAATTGAGCCGCCGTTAATTTCGAGCGTTCCGCCCTCTGTGGCGAGCGCGGCAGCGTTCACGCCGTAGAAGTCGTACGAGTCGTTACGCCCGGACGGGTCGCCGCTCTTGACGATCGTACTGTTCGTTACTTTCGCAACGCCGCTGGTAACGAGTAGCGCGAGTTCTTCCGCATTCTCGCTTGCGTACGTCTGGTCGCGCGTTTCGACGTCGGCGTTGTAGCTCGTTGCGCCCTTATATTCGATCTTTTGCGCGTTGCGCGCTCCCGGTCCGCCGCCGGGGCGTCCTCCCGGCTGCGCGAACGAAAGCTCGGCGCGCTGACTCGCGAGCGCGATTAATATCGCAGTAATTATCACAAAATGTTTGTTCGTCATAGGTGTTCTCCTTGGGCTTGTTTGGCGCGTGTTTCTCGTAGCGTACGCGAGCTTGTCAAACGCGAACCAGGGAGTTAAACGCCGAGCAGAATGTAATGTTTCTCGAACTTTGCGTTTTTTCTTATCCGCGTATTCTCACTAGGGGTCTTATATAGCGTGTAAAAATGTTTATAATAACGAGCGGAGCGTCGTGAACGCGACGCGAGACGCTCCGAGCGCGCCGACGCGCATTACCCGCGTTGCGAACACCGTAGTACAAAGGGACGTACCGGAATGTCCGATAAGAAATACGATATTGGTTTAATGGGTCTGGCCGTTATGGGACAGAATCTCGTTTTGAATATGGTCGATCACGGATTCGACGTCGCGGTCTATAATCGCACGACGAGCAAGGTAGACGAGTTCCTCGCGACGGAGGAAGCGCGTGCAAAGGGAGACAAACTGATTGGCGCGCACTCCTTGGCAGAGCTCGTGTCGCAACTCAAATCGCCGCGCAAAATCATGCTCATGATCAAATCGAAGGACGCCGTGCCGGCTCCCGAACTCGCGTTGTATCCGGACGCGGCGGCGGTCGACGCCGTTATTGCCGAGCTACTTCCGCTACTTGACAAGGGCGACGTCATAATCGACGGCGGCAATACGCAGTTCAAGGACACGGAACGTCGCACGAAGTTCCTCGCGCGCGAGGGTATTCGCTATATTGGCACGGGCGTTTCCGGCGGCGAAGAGGGCGCGCGTCGCGGTCCTAGCATGATGCCGGGAGGCGACCCGGAAGCGTGGCCGCTCGTTAAGCCGATCTTCCAGGCGATCTCGGCGAAGGTCGGACCGAATAAGGACGTGCCGTGCTGCGACTGGATCGGCGATCGCGGAGCGGGACATTACGTTAAGATGGTGCACAACGGGGTTGAGTACGGCGATATGCAACTGATTAGCGACGCGTACTGGATTCTGAAGAACGCGCTCGGACTCACGAACGCGGAACTTTATAAGATCTTCGCCGAATGGAACGAGTCGGAGCTTGACAGCTATCTTATCGAGATCACGCGCGATATCTTTACGGTCGACGATCCTGAGACGGGCGAGCCGCTCGTCGATAAGATTCTGGACGCGGCGGGCGCGAAGGGTACTGGCAAGTGGATGAGTCAGTTGGCGCTTGACCTTGGCGTTCCTAGCACGCTGGTAACGGAAGCGGTCTACGCGCGCGCGATCTCCGCTATGAAGGAACAGCGCGTGAGCGCGAGCGGCGTTCTTTCGGGTCCGACCGGCGCGCGCTATCAGGGCGACAAGGCGGAATTCATTGGGCAGGTCAAGCAAGCGTTGTACGCGTCGAAGATCTGCAGTTACGCGCAAGGGTTTGTGCAGATGCAGGCGGCGGCTAAGGAATACGACTGGAAACTCGATTGCGGTAAGATCGCGCTACTATGGCGCGGAGGGTGCATTATCCGCGCGGTATTCCTCGAACGCATTAAGGAAGCGTTCGACGCCAACCCGAATCTAGAGAATCTACTACTCGACCCGTACTTTAAGAACGCGGTCGAAACGGCGCAGCCCGCATGGCGCAACGTCGTTAAGACGGCGGTCGAACTCGGTATTCCTACCCCGGGCTTTACGACCGCGCTCACCTATTTCGACTCCTATCGTTCCGCGAATCTGCCCGCGAATCTCATTCAGGCGCAGCGCGACTATTTCGGCGCGCACACGTATTTCCGCGTCGATAAGCCGGGCGAAGGTCCGTTCCATACCGATTGGATTAACGTTAAGAAATCGTAAACGTTACTAACTCCGCGTGAACGAAAGCGCGTCGGCGCACGTGACTTATATGCGTCGACGCGCGTTTTTTCGCGCGACGATCAAATGACGCAACCTCGGAAAGGTAAGCTCGAACTCATGACGCAAACACGCCGACCGTCGACCCCCAAGACCGCAATTGCGCGGCTCTTTTTGGCGTCGCGCCCTCAATCGCTCGTAGCGGCCGTCGCGCCTGTCCTCGTGGCGCTTGCAAGCGCGTGGCGCGACCTAAAAGAATCAGGCGGAGAATTTCTTATTATTCCCGCTATATGCTGCTTAGCGTTCGCGATCTTTGCTCAAATTGCGACCAATTTTATTAACGATTACGCCGATTATCGTTCGGGCGTCGACCTAGAC
Organism: uncultured Planctomycetota bacterium; assembly: GCA_900318195.1. Classification (GTDB taxonomy): domain Bacteria; phylum Planctomycetota; class Planctomycetia; order Pirellulales; family Thermoguttaceae; genus RUG369. Next base: position 13,175 of record ONJR01000092.1, on the reverse strand, counting down.
GAGCCGAACGGACCGATTCGCGCGCTCATCGAAGGATGGATCACGCCGCGCTGCGCGTTGATTTCTGGGCTCGCGTCCCTTGGCGTCGCGTCGCTCTTTGGGCTTGTTACCGTCTTCTACGGCGGCTGGCTAATACTCGTCGTCGGTCTTGTCTCATGTGTCGCGTGCGTCGGATATAGTTATGGTCCTAAACCGTTGTCTTACATAGGTCTAGGCGACGTCGCCGTCGTTGCGTTTTTCGGCGTTACGCCAGTTGTCTTTACCTATTATCTTCAAACGGGAACGATCTCTTGGCAAATGGCGCTTGTTGGGCTTGCCGTAGGGTTCGTCTGCGACAATATCCTTGTCGCTAATAATTATCGCGATATGGAGCACGATCTTGAATACGGTAAACGCACGCTAATAGCCGTGTTAGGCGAACGGTTCGGTCGATATTTTTACTTGTTCAACGGTTTGGCGGCGATCGTCGCGTTGTGCGTTGTCTTTAGCCTACGACCCGAAGTTTCAATCCTCCTTGCGTGCGTTACGGTTATTATTTACGGCGCGTTGCATCTTATTGCGTGGCGACGCCTTGTCGCGTTCCACAATAGTCCTGAGCTCACGCGCGTCTATGAAATGAGCGCGCGCAACCTACTCGTCTTTGCTCTGTTGACCGCGTGCGTCGTTCTGTGACGACCCATTGTCGCTTGGGATTCTAGGAACGAGAACGTCGTTCATTAATATGTTCTTCAAGGGTCGTTGTGATGAAGTTGAATATTAGTAATGTACTTGGACTTGGCTCTCTTGCGGCGTCTATGCTTTTAGCGCAATTGGCTGTCGCCGAGATTATTCAGATTCCGGTTTCGCGCGATCTGTGGATTTCCTCGGCCGGAGGCGAAGAACACGGCAATAACGGCGGCGCGCCTAGACTGAAACTGAAAGGCTATCAGGAGTTTTCAATATTAGACTTCGACCTAGCGCCGTTGCGCGGCAAGCGCGTCAAAAGCGCGAAGTTGCGCGTTACGCTCGCTGGGGACGAACGACTCTATCGCGTGGCGGTAGGAACGATTTCGGAAGATTGGCAGGAGGGCTCAGGGCGCAATTACGAGCGGGTCGACGGCGCGTCGTCCTTTGTGCGCCGTATTGAGCCGAACGAACCGTGGCTGCTTGGATCGAACTTGATCGCGTCGGAGAACGAGTCGAGCGATCTGACGAGCGTGATCTTCGGCGAGGGCGGTTCGATCTGGGCGCACGCGGACGCGTCCGAGCCGGAGGACGGACGACAGACGATCGCGGTCGCGCCGGAGGTTGTCGCGTCGCGTCTTTATGGGTTCTCCTACGGGTTCGTACTCTTCGACGATCAGGGTACGGAGCTCTTTCGGGACGGCGATAAAGTTGATATTCGTCTTTTCCCGAATCGGTTCCTCTATTCTCGCGAGCAGAATCGCGCGACACAGCCGTATCTCGAAGTCGAATACGACGAGCCGAGCGCTAAGGAGTTGGCGAACCCGGTCGCGCCCCCGAGTAATATAGAATTCACTAATGAAGGATTGCCGGCGGGTTCCGTCGTCGTATCGTGGACGCAAGAGAATTGTGTGTCCGGCGACGTGTTGGGGTTTAAAGTTGGCGTGAACGGCGACGCTGTTCCGCTAGCCCTGACGCCGAGACCTGCGTTTGGCGCGTCACGAGGCGCTAACGCGGAGACGCAACGTTTCAAAATGCGACTCGATAATCTCCCGCAAAACAAGGCGATTGAAATCGGCATAGTCGCAGTCGACTCGCTCGGACGCGAGAGCGAGACGACCAGCGTCGCCGTCGAGGCGTCCACTACGGCTTATCAAGATTGGAAAGGCGTCATAGGACGCGCCGCAAGTAAATTGGCGCCGAACGATACTGCCGACGTCGCTGAACTGCCAACCTTCGCCGGCGTGCAAGTCGCTATTCTCGACGAGTTCGTTAAATTGACGGAAGACGGTAAAACGATTCCAGAGACGTCGCCGAGCTACTTGCGACGCAACGCCGTTTGGAACGCGGGTAAGAAGCAAATCGAACTGACGGCCGCGCGCAATGAATTCGTTGGTTTTCAGATTGCGCTACTCGGTAAGACGCCAAACGTAAGAATATCGCTAACGTGGAACGAAGGCGCGCCGGAACAAGAAAGTAAAATTGAATGGAAGCGCAAGACGATACCTATAACAAACTTCTATCGGTTTGCAAAGGTGACGACCCCGCGCGGTAAGATCGCCGACCCGATGCTGCTGTGCGACTTTAGCGACCGGAAAGCGACGCTCAAATCCGACGCGTTCTATTGCGAAATCTTTACGCCGATAAAAGCTAAACCGGGTAAGAAGTTCGGCAAGCTGACAATATCGAACGAAAACGGCGAAAGGCTCGAGCTTGACCTCGTTCTTACGGTGTGGAACTTTGCGCTGCCGAACGAGTTGAGCTTTCTGCCGGAAATGAACTGCTACGGCTTGCCGGAGAACGAACTTGAATATTATCGTTTAGCGCAAGAGCATCGCGTCTATATTAATCGCGTGCCGTACTCGCATCGCGGGCAGGTTGGGGCTGGACTTGCGCCGCAGTGGAATTCTAAATTGCGCGCGTTCGATTGGACGAGCTGGCGCGCGCGCTTTGAACGGTATTTCACCGGCGAAGCGTTCGCCGATCTGCCGCGCGGCGCGATTCCGATCGAGGCGTTTTATCTACCGCTCTTTGAGAATTTCCCAGCAGACGTTTTCACCGGACTCGACGAAACGAAATGGCCGGATAAAGACGCCTTTAGCAGAGAATATCGCGAGACGTTTCGGATCGGCGCGCAACTTTTTGCAAAAGAGATACTTGAACAAGACTGGTCGAAGACGCGGTTCCTATTCTTCCTGAATAATAAGAGCGACTACAAGCGTAACGGCTGGTCGAACGCGAGTTCGCCGTGGCTGCTCGACGAACCGGCGAGCTATCGCGACTTCGCGGCGCTGCAGTATTTCGGAACCGAAGTCAAAAGCGCCTTGCGTAACGTTAAGAAGCGCGGCGCCGACCGAACGATTCTCTTCCGCGCAGATATTTCGCGACCGCAATGGGAGCGCGACTCGCTAGAAGGGATTCTCGATCTCTACGTTGTGCCGAACGACGTCAATAAGCGCTATCGTAGAATGATCGACGCGCGTCATAACCAGGACGGACGCCTTGTCATGACCTATGGCGAAACGGCGCCCCCGCACGAAAACGGCTATCATCCGGTATTATGGCAACTTGACGCATGGTCGTCCGGCGCCGACGGAATCGTGCCTTGGCAGACGATAGGAGACGACGAGTCGTGGCGCAACGGCGATCCGCTCGCTATCTTCTATCCCGCGTGCGAAGCGAGCGGTGGTAAAGTCGCGCCCTCTATGAGACTTAAAGCGTATCGGCGCGGCGAGCAGGACGTCGAATATCTCAAGCTACTCGAGCGCGCGACCAAACGAACGCGCGAGGAAATTGCGCAAGCGTTGCGCGCAAGATTGGCGCTCGATAATGCGAGCGCGGCGAGAAGCTCGGCGGAAGACGCTGGCGTTACGAAATATAACGCCGCGACGCCAAACGACTTGACGCTAACGCGCAGGGAGATTGGCGGCTATCTAGATCGCGCGGCGAAAACACGATAGCGCCATACTACTAGAAGTTGCTTCGTAACCTACCCCGACGAGTTAACGACTGGTCTTGATATGCGCAACTAAGTTAAGTGCTCGACTCAGCCTCGAAAGAGGTTAGACAGCGAACAAAGAGTATACATAACAGAAACGGAGATCACGGATAAACAATACCTCAAAATCGAACCGTTTCTTCGTCTTACTAAATCAGTCCAATCCAGAGTCGATGGGCGACGTCGTGCGCCGATCCGCTCTTCCTTGTAGGTGAGCCTTAGGATCCTCCGCAAAGGAGCCTAGGGTTCGATATGCCGATTCATTCTCCATAAGGCTCGAGTTTGAGGCGAATAACAGAGCGGTAGGAGAAAGAACTTGGTATCGAACTTAGCGAACTTTGCAAAGCTATTTTGGAATTCTCGATTCTAAGGGTAGTTTAAGGTGGGAGGAAGCTTTCACTGACGGAACTTTTGCTCACTGGTTCGAAGTTGGAGTACGAAGCGTGGGAAGTGAACACAAGTAAAGGCAGCAGTCGATGAAGGCTACTGTTGATGGTAAAGGCATATTGATCGGGATAAAGCTTTTTTTTCACTGCGTCTTGCGAATTGAAGTGATTCGAGCCAACCCATGATACAATCTGCGTTCAGTATATTGCAACAGGTCGTCCGCGCACAAATATAAACTAGTTATATACGATAGATTCGCTGTTTAATCCTCGCTACGATCCAACACAATGAAGAACGCGACATTGATTAATCTGACGACGTTAATTACAATCGGAAGATGTAGGACGGGAGTTCCCGCGATACAATGCGCTGGATTGTCAAACGCGTCAATTCGGGACGTCGTATTTTAGACGCGTGCGACTCACTATGATTGATTAATATCAAGCTACCTTGATTTTGATCCCCAGTATGTATTATGATTGTGATAATGAGGTTACGAAATGACTTCTATTCAATGAAAGTAAACTTGAAATTATTCTCACGAGCCCAAATTTCAGCATATGACCCTTGATGGACGTAAAAAGTGACGTCATTGCAATTCTCAAAAGGTTTATACCTTATGAGGATAAGCGAGCGAGGTAGAAAAACGTCTCTTAATGACGCACAATCCTTGAAAACCTGCGAGCCGATTACCGAGACGCCCTCGTTTAGAACGACTTGCTTTAAGTTAACACAACCAAGAAAAGCTCCGTCGCTTATGGTTTTAATATTTCCATTAATGATAAGACTAGTCAAAGAGGAATTATACGCAAAGGCGCCATGATAAATTTCAGTAATGAACGATGGAATATCAACAGAAACGTTCGATTTGATATTTGGAAAATGAATCAGGACGTCTCCACTTTTATTAAATAACATTCCGGAGTTTGAAGAGTAATAATAGTTCTGAGGATCAATTTCAATCTCCGCTAACAGCCGGTAAACGCATTGACGCATAGACTATGTAAATATCGATGTATAAACAGTTTCTTTAATGAAGAGCAATGAGTAAAGGCGTTGTGCCCGATATAATATGCTCGCTCGGGAATATCTAGGTTTTGCAATGACCGACAATTTGCAAAGGCCTCTGAACCGATGTGATAATTGTCTAGGGAATAATATTCGTTCTCTTCTATGACTCGCTTAGGAGAATTAATGTTAGAGCGCTCGTCTTCAGGATACTGAACGCTTACAAGCGACGAACAATCAGCAAAGGCTCTATCGCCAATTTTAGTAACATTCCTGTGTATATCGACGCGTTCGAGGTTAATGCAACCGCAAAAGGCGCCGTCCTCAATCTTCATGACTTTGGCTGGTATTCGGTAATAGTGTCGTAATGGATCGTTAGGAAAGTTAATTAGGCTATCTTGCGTCTTATTAAATAAAATGCCTGACTTGGAACTGTAAAACTTATTGCAAGGGTCAACGTCAATTGGGGCTCCGACCCCAGCGAACGCTTGTGAATGTATCTCTTCGACGCCTTTAGGTATAAAAATATGAGTGATGGAAGAGCATCCAGCGAAAGCCGATTTGCCAATACGCCAGAGATTATCAGACATAACAACGTTGGTTAGTAACGTGCAATTAAAGAAAGCCTTTTCTTCGATAACTCGGACGCTATTTGGAATTGTGACACTTTTAAGAGACGCGCAATTCATGAAGGCGCCTCTTTTAATTTCTTTTATTCCATTCGGAATATCAAGTTCTAACATTAAATCAATATTTTCGGATTCACACTTAACAAGCGCGTAATCATATCTCATTTCGACATTCGATAAAGAAGCGCAGTTTGCAAACGCCTCTTCTCCAATTGTAATAACATTCGCAGGGATGACGACAGATTTTAAGCAGCTACAACTTTCAAAAGCGTGATTCCCTATTATTCTCACATATTCAGGTATTGTTAATTCGATAGGAGAATCCGAATTTGGATAATAATGAATAATCTCGCGAGTTTTATCGAAAAGTATTCCCTGATGCGAACTATAGTGTTCATTATCTGGATCGACTACGATCAAGGCGCGAGTTCCTGTAAAAGCTCTGCAACCAATCTTTCTGACGCTAGAAGGTATAATAACTCTAACTAGCGATTTACAATTGTAAAAAGCTTCATCGCCAATCTCTTCTACTCCTTCTGGGACGACTACTGTTATGAGCGATGTGCAGTTGCAAAACGCCTTGTCATTGATCGATTTGAGTCCATTATTAAGAACGACTTCTTTTAATGAAGTACAATTCATGAATGCGCTGCTGCCAATCTTCTCAACGTTACTTGGTATATCTATTCCTATTAATGACGAACAATCAGAAAATGCCGACCAATCAATCTTAGTCAGGTTCTCGGGTAGGTTAATCGAAATAAGCGACGAACAGTCGGCAAAAGCGTGTGACGAAATTATTCTCAGGTTTTCAGGTAATCGTATATATCTAAGGGACGTACAGTGTGCGAATGCCATATTCTCTATGACTATAACGTTGGATGGAATTGTTAAGCTCTCCAAAGAGACGCAGTAGTTGAATGCGGCAAATCCTATTTTTTTAATACAAGGCGGAAGGGATGCTGATATTAGCGACGAACAATCGCCAAAGGCAAGACTCGTATCGAGGTTTACATGATCAGGGATTTGAACGCTTCTTAATGAACGACATCCATTGAATGCGCCCCATTCTATCTTTGTTACGCTTTGCGGAATTGTAATGCACATTAACTCAGCACAATCTACAAAAGCTCTCATTCCTATTTCCGTAACGCCATTGGGTAGCTCGATTGTGGTCAAACTTGTGCATCTTGCAAAAGCGTTTCTTTCCACTCTTTTGACGGAATCGTGAATTTTGTATTTTGTGGACTTTTCTATTGACGGATAGTATATTAATCTTTCCTTTTTTTTGTCAAAGAGAATTCCGGATTCGGAGCTGAAGACTCGGTTGCTGGCGTCGACGTGGATTCTTGCCGCACATCCCAATAACGAATCTTCGTTCATTTCTATAACGCTTGCGGGCAACTTTACGTTCTGAAGTCCCCAGCATCCGGTAAATGCACAATTTAATAGTCTCACAATTCCTTCAGATACTATTATTTGCTTTAAATCGCAGCAACCATTAAAGACTGTGTGTTCGCCAGCTAAGAACGACTCTTCGATATCGTCGCCAAACTCTATAACTTTTTTCCAGCCGATTCTTGCTGGGATTTTAAGTTCATGCGAACTCTCTTGCCGTGCTTTAATTCTGTTGATTATTACAACTTTAACACCGCCTTTAGTAGGACTGATCCCGAATGAGTATCCGTCGCGGGTCTGGTAATATCTTTTAGGGGTTACCCAATCGATTACTTCGTCAAGACTACCGTATGCCATATCTTACCTTGTTCTGTCGTGACTTGATAGGTTAGTTGTACTGAATATCCCTTTTTCGGGTGTGCTATCTAACTCTGTCGTCGCTGTGCCCTTATGACGATTTCCAGGCGAGTAGCCTCTGCGCTCATCGTACAATTTAGGCGTATTCGGGAATAAGATCATGCCTTATTCTATTACTTTTCCCATGTAATAAGCGCCAATGCCATTATTAGTAGAATTCATTTCATAACTACCCCCGATTCATTATCAATTGATCTTGACTGTCGACACTAAATTACGCATTATGCTCTCTCTTCGAAGGAGGATAGATTATGAAAAAACGCGTATGCATAACAGGCAAGGAACTCACGGATAAACAATAGTTCAAAATCGAACCGCTTCACACTGCTCCCGTGCAATCTAGGATGGATGGGCGACGTCGCGCGCCGAACCGCGCTTGTTTGGAGCGGATCCTCTGGGTTCTCCGCACGGGCGCGCCTTGGTGCGATATGTCGTCTCGCTTTCCATCGGAAGCACGTGTTGGATGCGAATGTTCGAGCAGTAGAAGAATGACGTTTGGATCGACATTGGGCAAGCCCTTCTTGGAATTCGCGATTCTAAGGGTCGCGTTTGAAGTGGAACGAAGTTTTCGCGGACGGAACTTTTGCTCACGCTAAAAATGGGAGCTCGCAGCTGGAAAAACGAAGTGTGGGAAGTGAACAAAAATTATGGCAGTAGCAGATGGTAAAGGCTTAGCGATCGGATTAAGCTTTCCGCCGTGTCGCCTCACGAATCGAAGAAGCTAATCGAGCCAACTCTTGATACGATCCTTATTCATCGCATTGGAGCAGGTTGCCCGCGTACTAAAATAAACGACTGATATACGACAGTTCAGCTATTATGCATCGCTACGAGCCCGACTCAAGGAAGAACGCGGTATTGATTTAATCTGTCCGCGCCGTAAAAAGTGCAAACATAAGATGCAGGATCGGCGAAAACTCGCACGATATAAAAGGCGTTGGATTGTCGAACGTACCGATTCGTGGTTACTGAATTTCAGACGAGCAGCGACTCGATATGACAGATTAATATTAAGTTACTTTGCCTTTGTTCTCCTTGCGTGTATTATGATTGTGATAAGGAGGTTATGAAATGTCTTCTAGCGTTAATTCTAAGGTTGCTTTTTGAGAATTGTATAACCGTTGTTATAATTGTTCATTATCTGTCGCGCTACCATTTCCAATACGCTTTCTGTAGAATCGCTACAAACGTCTACCACAACTAGATTATTGTTGTCGTCGTGATGATACATAGTTATATTTGCTGTGGCTTCAATAAGGTTAGTATATTTTTTAAAAACTAGCGTTACTTTTATATGATTAGAGATTCCTGGTATACCGATAAGATAATCCTTGAACTGGAAAGAACAATGGAATATATCAGATAGCTTGTTGAATTCGTCTTTTAGTTCGGTCATAATCGAAAGGACGTTATCATATTTATTGTAGTGTATACTAATCTACTATAATACGAAAATACGTTTCAGAATTTCCAATATGGGAGGTATTTCTCTTTAAGATCAGCGGACTTCGAGGGAAACAGTCTCGTGTCGTTATCTTTGTAGAACGTAGCGTATTTCAGATATAGTTTTGTAAGAGCCTCGTCTTCAAAAGCGCAATCTCTTACCTCAAAAACAAATCTCTCGCCAGTTTCAGAGCTAGCGAAGTATAAATTGCAAATTGCACGATATCGTCTAGTTTCATCATTACGATAGACCTTTACTAGAGCATGACCCTCGTAACGGCATAACTCTGAGCTAGTTATTGAATACGAACTAACACATTCTTCTATTACAATATTGACTCCATTAATTATCATGACGTCTCCGTTTATTATGTAAACCTCTAAAAACGCGTCTTTTTAACAATTGTCGCCATACAACCGTATAAACAACCTGCTTTAACAGACGCTTGACTTAAAAGTCAATAAAATACCATATAAACTGCTTGATTGGCTTGTATTATACCGATTGCGCCGTTTGTGCTTTGAGCCTCGCTTCCCGTTTTGTCTATTCATTGACCGCCGTCGCGTCAATCGTCGCGATTAGGGACGTCTCAGCGCGATTTAGCACAGTCGCTCTCGGTGTTATCTCATATCTACAAGTTGAATTGACGAACTGATTTCACATTTCATTCTATACTGCGGCCGCATAATCCCTCCAATTGGTATTGATTGAGGAATAATGCAAACAGTCGTCAAGCGGATAGCGGATTATTCTATGACATTTCCGCAATAGTTCAAAAATGTCGGGACGAAAATGAACTTTAATGTTCGTTTTCGTCGTTGAGCCGGAGGCGTCGATATAATAGGAGTCGAGCTGGAGCGTATCGCCGTCGGAGAAGGGGACGCGTGTTGGGGAATCGAACTTATTCGGAGGCGGAACCCCTAACGTATATCGGCAAATTGGTAGGGCGTCGCCAACTTTTTTAGGCATATATCAAATTTTCTCCTTTTTTCTCCCAGAAGGTCTTCAGTTGATCGTTAAGTTGCGCGATATCCGGTTCGTCTTCGAGCCTACGCGTAAAAAAACCGCGTCTCGTAACGCTGGACGAGACGCGGACGTCGTTGACCGTTTTAAATACCGGCGACTAACCTCCAAAGTTGTCGAAGAAGATGCTTTCACGTTCGACCCCGAGCGAGTCGAGCATCTTGAGAACCGACTGCACCATCATGGGCGGACCGCACATGAGGTACTCGCAATCTTCCGGCGCTTTGTGATCTTTAAGGTAGTTGTCGTACAGCGCCTGATGGATAAAGCCCTTGAGACCCGTCCAGTTGTCTTGCGGCAGCGGGTTGTCGAGCGCAAGGTGGAACGAGAAGTTCGGGTGCGTCTTAGCAAGCTCTTCGAATTCGTCGATATAGAACGCTTCGCGCAAGGATCGCGCGCCGTACCAGAATGAAATCTTCTCCTTGCGATCAAGATGCTTGAGCAACTCGAAGATGTGCGACCGTAGCGGCGCCATACCGGCGCCGCCGCCGATATAGATCTTTTCGCACGGCGTGTCCCGAATGAAGAATTCGCCGTACGGTCCGCTAATCGTAACCTTATCGCCAGGTTTCAGACTGAAGATAAAGGACGACATGAGTCCCGGCTCGACGTCGGGTAGTCTCGGGGGCGGGGACGCGATACGTACGTTCAGTTTGACGATCCCTTTCTCTTGCGGGTAGTTCGCCATGGAGTACGCGCGCATAACGGGCTCTTTGACGTCGCTGATGTATCGCCACACGTTGAATTTATCCCAATCCGCGCGGTATTCTTCGGGAATATCGAAGTCTTTGTATTCGATTCTGAGTCCAGCGGGACGCTCAATTTGAATATACCCTCCCGCTTTGAAGTCGACGTGTTCGCCTTCTGGCAGTTCGAGTACGAGCTCTTTAATAAAGGTCGCGACGTTCTGGTTGGAGCGCACGGTGCATTCCCACTTCTTAACGGAGAATACCTCGGGTGGAATCTCGATCTTCATGTCCTGCTTAACGGGCGTCTGACATGCGAGTCGCGTGTGATTTTTAATCTCTTTACGCGTCATGTGCCCGATTTCGGTCGGTAGAATTTCGCCGCCGCCGGAGAGTACTCTTACCTTGCACTGTCCGCAGGAGCCGCCGCCGCCGCACGCCGAAGGAACGAAGATCTTCTGGTCCGCGAGCGTGCCCAGTAGTTTGCCGCCCGTAGGAACGCTAAGCGTTTTCGACGCGTCCCCGTTGATCTCGATATTGACGTTGCCGCTTGGAATTAACGTCGCCTTGGCCGCAAGAATGATCGCGACCAGCGCCAGAATGATGACTGTAAAGGCGATTACGCCGGCGATGATTACGCCTAATCCGCTCATTGTCTCAACTCCTTTCTCAATCACATTCCAGAGAATGTCATAAACGCCATCGCGAGGAGACCCGCCGTCATAAAGGCGATTCCCAAGCCGCGCAAGCCCTTCGGAACGTGGCTATATTCCAACTTCTCGCGAATACCTGCCAAGATCGTTATCGCAAACGCCCAACCGATACCCGAGAAGAGACCGTACAAGCAACTGTCCCCGAAGTTATAGTCCCGCTGCTGCATAAAGAGCGAGCCGCCCATGATCGCACAGTTCACCGTGATTAGCGGCAGGAAGACTCCCAACGCGTTGTAGAGCGGAGGAAAGAAACGATCGAGCGTCATTTCAAGAATCTGAACCAACGCCGCGATAACGCCTATGAACGTAATGAACGACAGGAAGCTAAGATCAAGCTTACTGAGCGCGTCGACCCCTGTCCACGAGAGCGCGCCCTCGCGCAATACGTAGTTGTATAGCAAGTTATTGACAGGAATCGTAATCGCCTGAACGACTATGACCGCGATACCGAGTCCTATGGCGGCGTTCACTTTCTTTGAGACCGCCAGGAAAGTGCACATACCCAAGAAGAGCGACAACGCAAGGTTCTGCGTGAAAACCCCCTGGATAAACATTGTTAACACGTGTTCCATTTTGTTATATCCTTATCGAATAAGTTGCGCGCGTACGGCGACGCGCCAGAGCTTATTCGGCGTCTTGCAATTTCTTGTTGTACGTCTTCAGGAGCCAGATTATGCCGCCGATCAGGAAGAAGGCGGCGGGCGCCGTTACCATGAGACCGTTAGGAACGTACCAGCCGTCGTTTTGGACCGTCTTAAAGACGACTATTCCGAAGATCTTACCGAACCCAAAGAGTTCGCGGAAGAACGCGACGACGATGAGAACTAGACCGTAGCCCATACCGTTACCGATTCCGTCCAGGAAGCTCTCGCACGGCGCGTTCTTGATCGCGAACGCTTCAGCGCGACCCATGACGATACAGTTCGTTATGATGAGCCCGACGTAAACGGAAAGCTGCTTGCTAAGGTCGTAAGAGAACGCCTTAATGAGTTGGTCGACCAAGATAACGAGCGTCGCTATGATGACCATCTCGACGATCATACGAATGGAGCCGGGAATCCACTTGCGAATGAGCGAGACCCCGACGTTGGAGAACGCCGTAACGAAAGTAACCGCGAGCGCCATCGTAACCGCCGAACGCAAGCTGGTCGTAACCGCGAGCGCGGAGCAGATTCCCAAGATTTGCACGAAAACCGGATTGTTATTAAACAACGGTTCGAGAAAACTTTTCTTTTGTGCGTCGTTAAGTTTCATCTTACACCGTCCTTTCAGTTTTCGACGCCGCTTGCCGATTGAGCGGCGACCGTCGCGCGCTCGCGACATTTCGCGAGAAACTTGCCGTAACCCTTGTCGCCAAGCCAGAACGTTACCGTGTTCGTTACGCCTTTGCCGGTGAGCGTCGCGCCCGAGATACCGTCGACCGCGCTTTCCGGATGCGCGCTGTTCGCCGCTTGACCTTTAACGACTTGAACGATCGGATGACCCGAGTCGTCGACCGCCGTCTTACCTTCCCACTTCTGCGTCCAGACGGGATTAGAAATTTCGCCGCCCAGACCAGGCGTCTCGCCGTGATCGTAGAAGACGATGTGCGCGACCGTCGTTAGGTCGCCGTTGAGCGCAAGGAATCCGTGCAACGTCGACCACAGACCCGTGCCGACTATCGGGAGCACGACCGTCTTGACCGCGCCCTGATCGTCTTTAAAGACGTACACGATCGCGTGGCGATTAATCGTTTTGATTCCGGCGACGTCGTCTTCCTTCGCCAGTTCCACGACGTGCGATTTATCGGTTTCGACCGTTGCGGGATCG
>ONJR01000165.1 GCA_900318195.1 uncultured Planctomycetota bacterium | reverse complement strand
TGGTGCGAAAATCTAGCTACTCTTCGTCGGCGTCGTCTTCAACCTGAATTTCATTGATTTCAATCTTTCCGCCCTCTCCCAGCTGCATTTTGCGTTTCACTTGCACGTACGACTCCGCGAAGGCGCGGCGCAGCGCGTTCGGTTCCGGTTCCGGTAGTATCACGCCTTCCCACTCGCGATAGATAATCGGTAGATTGAGTCGCTTAACGAACCATGCTTTCAACATGTAATTGTTCGAATTCTGCTGAAATAACGTGTAGTTCAAACAATGGTACCACGAATTGTAGTTGACAATATTCGAATAGCCAAATCGCCGCCCCCAGATCTTCTGTCCGACCCAAATGCGCTTCTCACGATGCATTCTGTGCGCTAAATACCCCTTCAGCCCGCCAATGATACGCTCGTGCGTCAACTCCGGATCCTCCGTGTAATAGACCACGTGGACATGATTCGTTCTGAAATTAATCCCGTCGATAAAGAAATTGTGCTCGCTCGCATATTGCATCGAATAATCCAACATTCGCGCTCGCTGCGCGCCCGTTAAGGTGAACGCGTTCTGCGATAAATTCTCTTGCATCGCTCTATGCAACGACTCGCACGAACCAAGTCGTCCAAGATCCTTATCGCACGACCCGCGATCGTCGCCGTGTAGACGCTCGCCGTACGTTGAAAATGTGCCAAATCCCGATAAGCCCATCTAACCAATTCCTCCTCGCACACACCCCAAAAAAACTCGCCTGCGCCCGCTCGCGCGTAAAAAAACGCCGCGCAACCCATTCAGCCGCGCGGCGCATAATGTACGCAACGATCCGTAACGACCCGCTACTCGTCGTCCTCGTCGTCGTCGCCCCAATCGTCTTCGTCGTCCTCGTCCCAGTCGTCGTCGTCTTCGTCGTCCTCGACTTCGTCCCAGTCGTAGTCGTCGTCCTCGTCGTCGTCCTCCTCGTCGTCGTCTTCGTCCCAGTCGTCGTCGTCGTCGTCCTCGTCGTCGTCCCCGAAGTCGTCGTCGTCCTCGTACTGGTCGAAATCGTCGTCGTCGCCCCAGTCGTCTTCGTCGTCCTCGTCGTCGTCGTCGTCGTCGCCCTCCCAGCCGTCGTCGTCGTCGTCCCGACCGGCGTACGCGCTAGCCTCGAACTGCAACTGGAACCCCGCACGCCGCGTCGCGCTCACACGACCCTCAAACGCGGAAAAGATATCCGTGTATTTCACTCTTATACTCCTCATTCTCTTGTCAAATTTCTCTGTCCTTGCGCTCACTACTCGCGTCAAGCGCGCAATATAATACACTTTCCCGAATACGCGTCAAGAGAAGTTTGGCGCTTTCACCGGATTTTGACGATTTTTTTCGGACGGTTACCCCACCGCAAAGCGTCGGGCGCCAAATGGGGGAACCCCGGGATGAACCGGGGCTGTCTGCGGCGCGGAACGGGGTCAGTTCGTTCCCGACAACTTCAGCGTACTCGATTTCCCCTTAACCAAAATTTCCCCGTCTTCCCCAACGTCGTCGAATTGCACCGATAGTATCTTCGAAACGCCGGAATCCTCCATTGTAACGCCGTAAATCGCCTTCGAGCACGACATCGTCTTTTTCGAGTGCGTTACCAATAGGAACTGCGTCGTCGGGATGAAATCCTGCAACGCGTTCGCGAATCGATGCACGTTCGCTTCGTCTAACGCCGCGTCCACTTCGTCCAATACGCACAACGGACTCGTGCGATATTGGAAAATCGCTAATAGCAACGCCACGCACGTCAGCGACTTCTCGCCCCCGCTCAGCAACGTCAAGCTCTTCAGCTCCTTCCCCGGCGGACGCGCGACGATCTCTACCCCGCTCTCCAACGGCTTACTCGGCTCTTCCAGCGTCAAATCCGCCTTGCCGCCGCCGAATAGCTTTTGGAAAATCGCGCTAAAGTTCTCCCGAACCGCCTTCAGCGTCTCTTCAAATAACCGCTTGCAGTCCGCGTTCACGCGCTCCAGGATCTTTTGGATCGATTTGCGCGCCGCGATTAAGTCGTTGTACTGATTGAATAACGTCGCATATCGCGTCTTCAGCGTCTCCAGCGCCTCGATCGCTTCCAGATTGACCGATCCTAAATCGCGTAACTTCGCGCGTAACTCCTCAATCTCTCTACGACGCGCCTTTGCGCTCTTCTCCGTCGTCGGCGCCACTAACGCGCGCTCGTCTACGACCGTCTGCTCGCCCTCTAACACATATTCCAGACTCGCAAGCTCCAGCCCGTAGTCCTCCTTCATGCGCTCTTCAATCGATATGATCTCCTGCGCGTAACGCTCGCACGAAAGCTCCTTCGAACGGATCTGCTCCCTCCGCTTCTCCAATGCGTCCCGATTCTGACGCAACTCCTTCGCCGCACGCGCTCTGCCCGTCTCCAACTCCGCTCGGCGCCCGCCCGACGTCTGCGCGCGCGCCGAAAGACGCTCCTTGAGCGCGTACAAGCTCGCGATCGTCGACTCGCTCGCTAACGCCGCTAACTCCGCCGCGCGCGCGCGATCGAGCAGCGTCTGCGCGCGCGTCTCGTATTCCGCAATCCGCCGCTCCCGCTCGCCCTGCGCGTCCTCGAACCGCTTAATGCGCTCCGTTAAGAAGACAATGCGCTCCTCCGCCTTCGCTAACTCGATCTTCAGATTCGTCGCGTTCTTCGTCTTCTCCGCCCGCGCCGCGTCCGCCGCGTCCAATTCCGCCTGACTCGCCGCAATGCGCGCGTCTAGGTCCGCGCGCGTCGCCTCAAACTCCTCTTTCGCCCGGCGCTTCCCTTCCAGCTCCTGCGTTACCCTGTCCAGCTCCTTACGCAACTCGCCCGTCTCTTTGCCCAACTGCGCCACCCTCGCGACCAGCTGCGCGTCCCGCTCGCGCGTCGCCGCGCCCTGTAGACGCAACGTCTCCAACGATTGCACCGTCTCGCGCTGCGACGTCGCTTCCGCGTCGAACTCCGCGTCTAACCGCGTCAGCTCCTCCTTCAGCGCCCCGACCGTAACTCCTAACTCGCTAAAGTCCCGCTCCAGTCGCGCCGTCTCCTCCGATAACGCCGCTAACTCGCTACGACGCGAAATTAAGCCCGCGCCGCCCTGCGCCGCGCCGACGACCAGCGTGCCGTCCGCCGTGAGCAGCGAGCCGTCCGCCGCCAAAAAGTTCGTCGGCTCCTCAACCTCCCGGTACAGCTGCTTCGCAACCGCGACCGACTCCACTATCCACGTTCTATGAAGTAAACGCTCCATTAGCGCCGCGAACATCGGCTCCGTCTCAACGAATTGATCCGCGCGCCCTAATACGCCCCTGCGCTCCGACAGCCGCTCGTCCAATGGGATCGGCTTGCCAGGATTCGGGTCCAGCCAGATGAACCCTACCCTGCCCGCAAAGCGCGCGCCCTGACGCTCGATATGCCGGAACAGCTCCGGCTCCGGCGGCACCACCACGTACTGCGCCGTCTGACCCAGCGCCAACTCGATTAACGGCGCCGCCTCGACGTTCACGCGAATTAAGTCCGCGACCAGTCCGTACGCGTTCCTAAACGGGGACGACGGGTCCTTCATCGCCCGCAACGTGTCCTTTACCCCCTGACTCAATCCGTCGTACTTGCGCAAGAGGTCGTTGAGCAAAGTCGATCGCTCCTCGAACGCCGCGCGTTTGCGTTCCAGCTCCGAGAACTCCACCTGCCGCTCCGCTAACGCCCTACGCGCCTCCTCGCGCCGCGTCTTCAGCTCGCCGAGTCGCTCGAAAGACGCCTGCCGCTTCGCCGCTAACTGCTCGCCGTCCCCCTCAATGCGCGCAACCTCAGCCGATAACGCCGCCTGCTCGCGCTCGACCTCCGACAACTGGCGCGCGCGCTGCTCGTACGTCGCCTCTAACGACCGTCTGCGCGTCTCCAGCCCGGCAAGCTCGCCCTCGAACCGGTTCGCCTCGCCGCTCTTCGTCTCGCGCTCCTTCTGCAACGCGTCCCGCTCCGCCGCCAACGCCGCCGCGCGCGCCGCGAACTCGTCCGCGCCCGACGTCTCGCTCTCATACGAAGCCGAGATTCGCGCGACCGCCTCCTGCGCTACTCCTAACTCCGCGCGCGCGTCCGTAGCCGTTTGCGTCTCCTCCGACCGCTTAACGCGTAATTCGTGCGCCTGCAGCGCGTCCTGGTTCGCTTCCGTCGTCCATTCGCGTATCTGCGCCGTCTGGAACTCGATCGTCGACTCCTCCGCCGCGATTCGCTCCCTAGCGCCGCTCAGCTCCGACTCGATCGCGCGCAACTCGTCGTCCGCGCGCGCCAGCTCGTCCGCGTACCGCGTCTGGTCCGCGTCCGCGGCGGCGATCTTCGCCGTGCAGTCCGCCTCGAACGCCGCGAAATCGTCCGTCTCGACGCTAAGCGCCTTGCGCGCTTCCGTCTTAACGCGCCATTCGTACAGACTCACCTCCGCGCGCAACTTCTGCAAACGCGTCGAATACTCCCGGTACTTCTCCGCCTTCCCCGCCTGCGATTTCGTCTTGCGTAATTGCCCCTCAATTTCGCCGACTAAATCCGAAAGTCGCAGTAAATTCTGCTCCACACGCTCCAGACGCCGCAAGACCTCCTGCTTCTTCGCGTTAAACCGCGAGATACCAGCCGCTTCTTCCAAGACGGCGCGACGCTGCAGACTAGAACTTTGCAGCAGCGCCTCGACCCGACCCTGCTCGATCACCGCGTAGCCCTGCGCGCCTAGTCCGACCCCGCTAACGAGATCCCGAAAATCCTTCAGTCGCGCGCCCTGACCGTTAATGAGATATTCCGATTCCCCGTTCCGATAGACCCTGCGCGTTAAATGAATCTCGTCCGACTCCACCGGTAAAAGTCGCGATTTGTTATCGAACGTTAGCGTAACCTCCGCCGAACCTAACGCCTGTCGCGTCGCGCTGCCGTTGAAGATGACGTCGGTCATCTCGTCGCCGCGCAAACGCTTCGCGCTCTGCTCCCCTAACGCCCACTTAATCGCGTCCACAACGTTCGATTTGCCAGACCCGTTCGGGCCCACTAACGCGCATACGCCGCCGTCGAGCTCCATACGAGTCCGATCGGCAAAGCTCTTGAAGCCGTAGAGTTCGATCGATTTTAACATGGGGGTTCCGTTAGGGTATTGGGGACGGTTGGCGGGCGCGAACGGCGGTACGTAGCGCGTCGCAAGACGAGACGCAGCGTCGAACGACGCCGTCCGCCTATCGGGCTGGCGCGTCGTCCGACGCTACGATCAATCTTAACGGAAAAACCCGCGTTGCGCAATAGTCTTTTAGAAATAGGCTTTTTCGACCGCAGTTTCCCTTAGAATCTTCTCGCGCAACTTTCGATCGGCCTCGCGCTGCAGCGCCGCTTCCTTTTCGCGCAACGGGCGCAGGAAGAGTTCGCCGGTCGGTAGTACGAGAATCGCGGGCAGGATAATATAGGACGCAAGGTGCGCGGTAATTAGCAGCGCCGCCATGAAAATCGTAAAGTAGACCGTCGGTATGAAATCGCTCATAAGGTACGAGGTCAGACCGATGACAATCACCGCCGTCGTCTCGAACATTGCCAAGGCGCAGTTTCGGAACGCGAAGGCGACCGCGTCTTTGCGCGTGTGGTACGGCTGCATTGCGCCCAGCCGGAACCATGCGATAAAATGCACTATGTCGTCCGCCGCGACCCCCAACGCCGCGCTGCCCGTCAGCATTGTGCCAAGCTCGATCTTTATCCCCAAAAGCCCGACCAGACCAAAGACAAAGACGCACGGAAAGACGCACGGAAAGACCGCTAATAATCCGCACCAGACGCTACGATAGATTACCGCTAATACGATCCCGATCGTTACGAACGCAAAGAAGAAGCTCAACTGCAAATCGAAAATCAACTGCTTCTGCACGCGCTGAACCAACGGCACGCTGCCCGTGACCAACGCGTCCTCCCACTTGAACGCGCTCGGATCCTCCGCGTCCGTCAACGCCGACTTCACTATCTCCTCGACCCGACGCGTAAACTCGCCGTAATCGACGTCCCGCATCGCGTACGTGCGGCACGTTACGCGATAGAACCGCCCGTCCTCGCGCTCGCGATAATAGCCCGCCTCCGTTAGCGACTCCCTATTCTCGTACAACACGTTCCTAAACGCCGATCTCGCCGACGTCGCCCTAAAGGAACGCTCGTACTCGTCCGGCAGGTCCGACATGAAATTCAACGCCGTAATGATCGTCGAGTCCGGTAGTCCGTCCTGTAAACGCCACACTAAATGCTGCAGCGAATAGAACTCGTTCAGAAACGCGTCCTTGTCCTCCGTAACCGGAACGCGCAACGCGATCTCCACCGGAATCAACGGACCAAATTTCTCTTCCAGCCACTCGTAGTCCTGAATCTGGCGCGTCGACGACTTCAACGACTGACGCAACCCGACCCGAGTCTGCACGTTCTGCAATTCGTACCCGCAGACGCCAAGGATCGCTATGACCGCGAGCAACGTCAATATCGGATGGTTCACGCCGAACTTCGAGAAGGTCCTGTACGCGCGCTCGCCGAATTTGTCCCGGAACGTCGGCTGACTGCCGTCCGGATACTGCAGTGAAAACGAACGCTTGCCCCAGAAGTTCGTGTGAACGATGTACTGCGGGTACGGCGAAAGATTCTTACGGAAGAATTGATCCTTCAGCGGGAAGAATAAGAAATGAATCGAAATGTAAACGATCACGACAAAGGTTAAAATCGCGAGCGAGAGCGCCGCAATCGCGCTAAAGCGGCGCGCCGGCGCTAAGATACCGCTCTGCAACGAGAGTAAGCCGAGCATTGTCGTAATGACCGACGCCGAAACAGGTACGATCGCGTCCCGCAACATGCGATAGACCGCTAACTTCGGAGGTAACGACGGTCGCGCCGCGAAATAATAGTTCGCTAAATGAATACAGCTCGACAGGGAAAGGACAAACGTTAAATTCACCGCCAGCATGAGCACGGAATCGAACGTTACCCCTAAATAATAGATCAGCGCTAAACAAATCTGCTGGTTCAAAAAGGATATCGAAAAGACTAATAACGACACCCGTAAATTATGAAAGCACGTCAGTAAGATTAAAATTCCAACAACGTACGTAACCGCGTTCATCTCGAATAACTTGTCCCGACAGACGTCGTCCATCGACACACTGTCCGTCGTCGAGCCGCCGACCCGAATCTTATCGCGCCCTAGCCCTGGGATCTCGTCCGCAATCTCCCACACGCGCTTGACCGCCGGACGACGGTACTTCATTCCGTCCTCCGAAATCAACGCGACTAACGCGACCGTCGAGCCGTCCGTCGAATACAAAAAGGAATCGAACCGCGCGTGGAACGCCTCGTCGGACATATTAATCGGGGGCGCCGTTAATCGCTCGCGCACGTCGTCCCCGGTAAAGACCGCGCGATAGAACGTCCTACTCGCGCCGTCCCATTCGACCGGCTCGAGCAACTTCTGTCTAAATAGCGCGAGCTCCGGCGACCCCTGCTCGCAGCCGTCCCAGCTCAAAATGAGCGTCTCGTCGCCGCCAAAGAGCCACATAAAGTCGATGAACCGCTTCGTCTCCTCCAACGACGCGGGAACCCACTCCTCGACCCTGTTCTCCGTAACGCCCCACGATTTCGCCGCTCCTATCATAATGAAAGGTATGAGCGCAACGAGTAGTACGGAAAAGAATACGCGGCACGACACGATCCGCACGAGACCGCGCCATATCTTGCGCACAATTCGCTCCGATAACGGCTGCTTGACCATAAAGCTCTTCTCTTTTCTCTATTTTAACGTTCGTCGACGCCGCACGCCGACTCTTTCACTATTTATCCGACGAACCCCCCATTTGTCAATAAAGCGCGCGCGCGCTCCGCCGATTTCACGGCAAAGCGCGCGCGATATAACGATTAAAGTTTCAAGACGTCGCCCAGACGTCCTAAACGCGTTTTCTTACGTCAAAGATCGAGTTCGGCTATTTCACCACCGCCCTCGCGATCGAGAAGGTCGGCGAGACGGTCGGCGACGTCATGCCCAGCTCGCGCCAGTATCGATCCCCTAAACTCTGCGCCGTCTCGTTCTCGACCAGCTCGAGCCCTAACTCGGCAAGGAACCCGCCCAACTTCTCCGGCGCGATTCCCCAAAAGAGCGGCTCCTCCTCGTCGTGCCACGTGCGACGCGACGCTAATCGCTCCTGCGGCATGAAATGGAGATAGTCGAACGCAATCTCGCTGCCCGGCGCCGAATGCTTCGCAACGAACTCAAAGGTCCGACGCACCGCGCTCTCGTCTAAATAGCACGTTACGCCCTCCCACATAAAGAAACTCTTCGCGTCCGAACGATAGTCCGACCGCGCCATGGCGTCCGGCAGCGTCGTCGTCATGAAGTCGACCGGCACGTAACGCACGTGCGGAAAGCTCGCGTTCGGCAACTTCTCCTTTAACAGCTTAATTTTGCGCTCCTGCGTCGCTGGAAAATCGACCTCGTACGCCGCGATTCCGTCCTCCGGCTTAATCAGACGGTACGCGCGAGAATCGTAGCCCGCGCCCAACGTAACGAACTGCTCGACCCCGGCGCGCTTCGCCGCGTTAAACGCGTCGTCGAAATAGCGCGTGCGCACTAGTATTAGCGCGCCGACCCCGATCTCCGTTACGTGATCCAGCCACCAGTTCACGAGCCAACGCGGCCAGCGCGATTCGCCGATCGCCGTCGAACGCTTCGTGATGAAATATTGCGCGTACTCGTCGTAGCATATTCGCTTATCCGCCGGCTTCGCGCTCTCTGTCGCGCGACGCAACGCCGGTCCGATCGCCGTTTTACTAGGCACGCCGACTTTCATTTCGTTCACCCCTCTCTCTTAGTCGAGCTTACCGCGCGCGCGTAAAAGCTCCGCGACCCGCTCGCCGCCCTGATACGCTAAACGCTGATAGCCCGGTATCACCGATTGCAATCGCTCGACGATCTCTTCACGACGCGCCAGCATGTCGTTCACTACGTTCGCCAAATCGCCGGAAACGTTCTTAAAGGACTCGATCCACTTGCGATCGCCCGCGCCGAATAGGTCCTCGTAAATACCGATCGATTTGCGACTGTACGTTATCGCAAAGGTCGGCGTGCACGTCGAATAGCCCGCGATGCACGCGTGCGTGCGCATACTGCCGATCATTTGCAGTCGCGAAATAACCCACTTGATCTCCATGCACGTGTGCTCGCGCGAATCGTAGAGAATCACCTGCTTGCGCAAATCGTCGGGCAACTCGTTGTATAGCCGGGTCTGGAAGACGAAATCGTTATTCCCCTGGAAGATCCAGTTCGGCATGTGCACGTGCGGTATGAGAATAATCGGTCGGTCGACCTTGCGGACAACGTTCGTTAGCGCGTCCAGATTCTGACGGAACCACTGCTCGTCCGACATTGTCTTCTGTTGCGTGCGGTACGGCGAGAGATCGAGTCCGACCGCGCCCGCGTTGAGCGCGTCGTCTAACGCGCGCGGTATGAACCGCTCGCCCGGCGCGATTTCGTCCCGACCTTCGACCTTCAGCGGTACGACCGGTAGATTAAACGCGCTGTCGCAGACGTGCATAACGTTCTCCGTTACGCCGAGCGACTGGAGATAGTTAAAGGTCTGGCTCTCGCGCACCAGTAAGAGGTCCATCGACCCGTACAGCTTCGCCATGCGCCGCTCTAACGCCGTCCCCGAAGGGAACGGACCGATACTAGCGCCCCATACGATATTCGGTATTCCCTCCCGAGTCGCCCAATAGCAGGGCGCGGAATTAATGCGCAGTCCCATCGGCGTGTAGTCCATAACGAGAATATCGCCCGCCGTTAGCACGTACGCGGTCGCGTTCTTCATGTATTTGCGTATCTTGCGTCCCGGGTAATAGTTGAAGACGCGCGTTAGATCGGCGCGCGCGCACCATAACGCTTGCATCTTGCGCGGAATTTCGTACACGGAGGGATAGACCGCCTTCGGATCGGGGCACGGTCCGTTGAACTCGACGTCTTCGCGCTTGTAGAAACTAGAATACAGCCTTGGAAATTGCGGTAAGAACGTGTCGAGCAACTTGCATACGGTTATGCGTATCGCCTGGTCGCCGCGATTAAAGTCGTTGTTGCCGACCCCGTCGATGATAATCGGCGCTTGGTTCAAATTCTCTGTCATAACACCCCGTTCGTCAAAATTCGCAAGTTGCGGTCAAAGCGCCGTTTGCGCGCCGAACCTAGTCGTCGCGCGTCTATTTGCACATACAATCTCTCTATCGTCGAGTTCCAGTCCCTTTCATCAGGAAACTCGAGCAAATTGCGACAATTTCCCCCGCGATTACGCGGCGCTTTTCTACAAAAGTCGCTGATTCCCCTTCTTGCGCCAACACGATTTCATTGATCTCGAATAGCGCAAGAAAGGATCGCAACGCGTCGTAGCAGCGCGGAAAGGGAATGCGGGTTCCTGTATCAATGCGGATTTGTTGGGCTAGCTGAGCAGTTCATTTGTACGTCCCGAGCAGTTCTGTAGAAAAGCGAGGCGACTACGCGTCCCGCTCGACGATCTCAAAGGTTCCAATAGCCGGCGAGTACATAAAGACAACCCGCTTGCCGCCGAACGCGACCGCCGGCGCCGCCGGGATTAGGATCTTAAAGCGCTTCTGGCGCAACTCGCGCACGTCCTCGTCGAAATTAGCGCTCGCGTAGCATAAATGGTATGGGGTCGGTCCGACGGTCTCGAGTAGTCGCGTAACCGGGGACGCGTCCCCCATCGGCGCGACGAGCTCCACTCGATAGCCGTCGAGCGCGCCGAACGCGAGAATAATCTTGCGCGCGGCGTCCTCGATCGCGTCCTCAAACTGAAAGCCCAACGCTTCGAGCGCGGCGCGACCCGCTTCGAGATCCTGAACCGCGTACCCGATATGATCGATCTTCATAGCGTCCACTCCGTTGGTTAGCCCTCTAAAATCCGAATCACGTCGCACGTCGTCGGCGCCTGGCTCGCGACGTCGAAAAGCCATTCTCCTTCCGCTTCGCCGGGCGTAAACCCGCGTTTCGCGTAGAAATCTTTAACTTGCTCGTTCTTCTCCGTCGGAATATAGAGCCCACGTAGGGTCGCGACCCCCGCCTCGCGCGCCGCGCGCTGCACGTCCGCTAGCATGACGTCTTCCAGCTCGCGCCCTATAACGCGACAGCTCATAACAAAAGAGTCGATCGTCCACATTTGCGCCGAATCCTTGCGCGCGAGCAGCACGCCGACTAGCCCGTGCAACGTCTGCGCGTCCTGCAACGAGAACGCGCGGCAGTACCATTTGTCGTCCGTCGAGCGGCGCCGCGCTTCGTCGACGGAAAAGCGACGCGTCGTGAAATTGAACTGGTTTGTCTTATTAATGAGCTGCGCGACCCGAGTTACGTTCTGCTCCGTAACGTTCTCGATCGTCGCGGACATGTCGAGACTGGCGAGGTAGTCCTTGAGATTCGTCGCGGAAGTCGACATTTCGCGCACCTTAGCGCGCGAACGATAGCTCTCGTGCCGCTCGCGATCCTCTTTCGTAATCGCGATCGTTTCAAAGTACATTCCGCGCCGTAAAGTCGGCACGATCTTCCAATGCTGATTGTCGAATTCCGGCGTAACGACCTCCGGCAGCTCCTTGCGTATGAGCGCGCGCTCCGCCGGATTGTCGTCGACGAATACGAACGTGTCGAGTCCGAGCGAGAGCTCCTGCGCAATTGACCGCAAGTTCGTCGCCTTGTCCTGCCAGTTGGCGCGAAACGCGACGAAATCGTCCCGTTTCAGTATCATGTCGTTCCGATTGAACGCCTGCAGCGCGTCCGACTCGTTGTTCTTCGAGCATACGGCGAGCAAGACGCCCTTGAGCTGCAGACCCTTCGCGTACTGCTGGAACGCCGTAAAGGACTCGCCGTCGGAAAAGGTCGGTCCAATGTGCAGATTAAAGGGTCCGTCTTCGCCGACTACCCCGCCCCACGCCGTATTGTCCAAGTCCATAACGAGCACGCGTTTGCTCAGTCCGAAGAATGCGGCGAGATTCGACGCGAACGCCGTCGCTAGCACCGGGGTCGCCTGCGGCGCCGGGTACTGCTTCGCAACGTACCAGTCGCGATTGCGCGTCCATTCCCCGTCGTGTAGTTCCGCAAGCTGGCTCGGTAGTAAGAACGCGACGCCTGAGGGCAGGTTTTCCGAGAGTCGCAGATTGATCTCCTGCATTCTTCGCACGCGTCCGTCCGGCTCGGTGTATTCCAGTCCGCCCCACGCGCCAAAGGGAGGTATTTCGAGCCCGGTGTGAATAAGGCACGCGGAAGACCGCTCTAGCGCGAGCTCGCGCAGATTTTTGATCTTAGCGACGTATTCGTCGACCTTGCTCTGCGGCGCGCGCAGTCCGCAATTGAAATCATGCGATTCGAATAGTAGAAGAATCGCGTCCGGATTGTGCTTGTACAGTCCGCTTTCCGGATTGAGGATCTCTTGCGCGTAGACGCCGAAATCGGCTTCGTAGATATTGAGCTTCATTTCGCGCGCAAGTCCTGCGGCGAGTAGGAAGGGTCGCAGGAACGCGGTCGTGCAGCTTCCCGCGAGCGAGACGTTGAGCTCGCGCTGGTATACGTCGCGCGGCGCTTGCGCGTAGATCGCGTTCGCAATCGCCTGGCGTCGGGTCCAAAATGAGAAATTCGGAAAGAGCTCAAACGCGCGCCTTAGATAATACAATGAGTTGCGATAATCGCCGACTTTAACGTACAGCGCGGCGATCTCGCCGAATAGCTCAGGATCGACGGCGCCGGACGAATCCTCGAACTTCAACAGCGCTTCGAGTTTATTAGCGGTCGCCAGCTCGATATTTTCG
This sequence comes from uncultured Planctomycetota bacterium, assembly GCA_900318195.1. Lineage (GTDB taxonomy): Bacteria > Planctomycetota > Planctomycetia > Pirellulales > Thermoguttaceae > RUG369. The sequence goes on along the minus strand of ONJR01000165.1, from coordinate 3,207 downwards.
CGCCGCTTGAGATGGAATTCCAGCTCAATGCGCAGAAAATTCGCGAGCTGCGCGTCGTCCGCAGCGGCTAGCGCGGCTTCCAAATGTCGCGGCTCCCACTCCTTAGCGAGCAACTTGCGTTGCATGACAGAGAGGAAATTCATCGCGACGTCGCCGATGAACTTTCTTCCGACGTCGCGACATAGCGCGGCAATTCGCGCGCACGCTTCCTCGCTCGTCGCGCCGCGATCGAGGCACGCGTCCAGCCACTTGCTAATAGGTATCTCCATAGCGCTCACGTTCTCTCTTCTCGTTGCAGCGCTACGCCTGCGCTTTCTCCATCATTTTAACGACGTCGCCGACCGTCTGGATATTCGGTATGTCGTAGGTCTCGAATTCGACGCCGAGCTGCGTCTCCAGCGTCAGTAGAATCTTAACGAGCGCGACGGAATCCCAGCCTTTAACGGTCGAAATGCGCGTCTCCGGCGTCAGTTCGAGGTCGTAACGACCTAAAATATCGCTCGCGACCTGCGTTAAAATAGCTAGATTAGGATCCATGACAATACTCCTTTCCCGTAACGGCGTTACTTCAAAACGCTAGTCGGCGGCGTCGCGCACGGCGTCGACTGCCAGCGCAACGAGACCGCGCCCCAACTTAGACCAGCGCCGAACCCGCAAAGCAAGACGCGCGAGCCCGAACGCACTCGTCCCGCCTTCAGCGCCTCCGACAGCATGAACGGCAACGTTACCCCGCTCATATTGCCCGTTCCCTCGATAAAATAAAACTGCTTCTCCTTCGGTATCTTCAGCATGCCGTAGAGCATACTGATCATCATTTTATTCGCCTGATGGAAGAGTACGAGATCGTAATTTTCCAGCGGCGTATTGTGCGCGGCGCACGCGTTGCGTATGAACGGCGGTATCGTGTGCACAACGAAATGAAAGACCGCCGCGCCGTTCATCTTGAGCTGGTACGGCGCGCGCACCGAGCCGTTCTCGAACGTCTCCTCGATCAACGATTCTGGTCGCATTGGGCGTCGACTCATTCCCTCAGGAACGACAATGTGCTCGTACTGCTTGCCGTCGACTCCGAATTCGAACCAATCGATCGCGATAGCGTCGTTCTCCGCGCCCTGTTGATATAGAATTGCGGTCGCGCCGTCGCCGTGCAGCGGGGCGAGCTCGCGATCCATTGGATTGAAAATCTGCGAGAAGGCGTCCGAATGGATCGCTAGGATATTGCGCGCGACGCCGGTCGCTAGTAGGGACGCGGAGGTCGCGAGCTCCGGAATGAAGGACCCGCAGCCTTGACTCATATCGAAGGTCATGGCTTTGGCGGACAATCCTAGTCGATCTTGCATAATGCACGCGGTCGCCGGAATGCGGAATTCCGGGGTCTGCGTGCGGTATATAATGGCGTCGACTTCGTTGCGGTCGATCTTTGCGGCGTCGAGCGCGGCGTTTGCGGCGCATACGGCGAGGTCGCCCGCCGACTGTCCCGGTTTGAGCGCGCGACGTTCGCTGACGCCGGCGATCTCTAGGAAGGAATTGAATTTATCGTCGTTGAATCTCGCGCTCAGGTCGGCGTTGGTAACTACGCTCTCGGGCAACGCGGTACCGATCGCAATAATTTTCGGGGAAGGGTTTATTGTCATAGCGGCTTTCTTTCCTAGCGCTTGATCGCGCGTTTGCTCTCTAGAGTTCTTCAGCGACGGCGTCGTAAATCTGCCGCAACGTATTGAAGTCCTTGAGATCATGATTCGCGAGCGGGAAGACCGAGTAGAATTCCGCGAGTTCGCCAAAGAGCTGCGCCTTTTTGATACTGTCGATTCCCAGATCCGCTTCCAAGTCGGCGTCGAGGTCGACTCTATCCTCGGGATAGCCCGTCTGATCGAGTATGAATCTCGTAACGTATTCGAATATTTCCTTCAGTTTCTCATTCTCGTCCTCGCCCTTCGTCGCGTGCGCCGCCGGCGCGGTTGACCCGCCGAGTCGTTTGAGCATGAAGTCGCGAATATCGCGCAGGGTGTTGAAGTCGTCGATCGAAGTCGCGCCCGCCATGTCTTCTGCGGTCGAGAAGTGGAACATCTCGTTGAGCTCGCCGAGCAACTGCGCTTTCTTAATACTGTCGATTCCCAGATCGCCTTCGAGATCGGCGTCGAGCTCGACCATATCCTCCGGATAGCCCGTCTGCTCGACGACGAAATTCACAAGGTACGCGTCCAGTTCGTCCGCCGAGATTCCAGCGGACTCCTGCGGCGCCGCGACCGGTTCCGGCGCGGGCTGAGGTTGCGCGGGCTGAGGTTGCGCGGGCTGTGTCGGCGCGGGTTGCGCTGGCGCGCCGCCTAGTCGCTTGAGCATGAAGTTTCGAATATCGCGCAGGGTGTTGAAGTCGTCGATGGAGGTCGCGCCTGACATATCCTCAGCGGTCGAGAAATGAAACATCTCGTTGAGCTCGCCTAGAAGTTGCGCTTTCTTAATACTGTCGATTCCCAAATCGCCTTCGAGATCGGCGTCGAGTTCGACCATGTCCTCCGGATAGCCCGTCTGCTCCACGACGAAATTCACAAGGTACGCGTCCAATTCGTCCGCCGAGATTCCAGCGGACTCCTGCGGCGCCGCGACCGGTTCCTGAACGGGCTGAGGTTGCGCTGGTTGAGGTTGCGCTGGTTGAGGTTGCTCGGGCTGATTCGGCGCGCTTGCCCCTCCTAGTCGCTTGAGCATGAAGTTTCGAATATCGCGCAGGGTGTTGAAGTCGTCGATCGAGGTGGCGCCTGACATATCTTCCGCAGTCGAGAAGTGGAACATCTCGTTGAGTTCGCCTAGCAGTTGCGCCTTCTTAATACTGTCGATTCCCAGATCGCCCTCGAGATCGGCGTCGAGCTCGACCATCTCTTCCGGATAGCCCGTCTGCTCCACGACGAAATTGACGAGGTACGCGTCCAGTTCGTCCGCCGAAATTCCGGTCGTCTCTTGCTGTTTCGCGACTGGTTCCGCAACTTGTTCCGGTTCCTGCGGCGCCTGTCGCAGGACAGGTTTCGCCTCTTCGCGATTCGTTTCAGGCGCGACCGGAGTCGGCGCGTTGAAGGAATAGGAGACCGTTTGCGGCGCGTGGTCGACCGGCTTCACTTCGTCTCGCGTCTCCTGTTTCGCGCGCGCGCCGCCAGCGCGCATTCTCTCGCGTCTCGGTTCCGTCGCGTCAAAGAATATTATTTCGTTCGTCATGCT
>ONJR01000166.1 GCA_900318195.1 uncultured Planctomycetota bacterium | reverse complement strand
TCGGACGAAGTCGAGGAGGTCTGACTTCAAAACTTCACGCTGTCGTAGCCAATTCGAAAGCAATTGTTGCTTTCTCTATCACAAGCGGCGAAGCGGCGGACGGACCGCAAGGCCGACAGTTGATGAAATCGTTATCACCTGAGTTAATCGAAGGCTCCAACATCCTCATGGATAGAGCTTGCGAGGGCGATGAAACTCGCAAAACTGCCGTGGATCTTCGAATGACTCCTTGCGTTCCTCCAAAATCCAACCGCAGAGAACCTTGGGACTATGTCGTCGAGCTATACAAACAACGGAACGAAGTCGAACGGTTCTTCCGGAGAATTAAACGTTTCCGCCGAATACAAACCCGATACGAAAAACTCGATCTCATGTTTCGTTCTGTTTTTCTCGTTGGCGTGATCATGGAGTTCGTCATGTTTTAGTGTCAGCACGCCCTAGTCGGTTTGCTTTTTACATGGTTCTAGTAATGCACATAGAATTTCTGAATTAATCCTCCGAGGTTGGTTTCCATATTCTCATTTCATGATTGATTAAGTACCCGATATTATTCTTCGTAACATCGTAGCAAACAGAGTTTGGTTCTTCTTCACAGAATTCGCAACCTGAAATAGGATAGCAACGATAATAGTAGCGCGGTCTATCGTCAATAATACATATGTATTCCGTATAACATTCTTCCATCTGCATTCCAATAAGTCTCCGAATACCAATGAGCCAAGGTGCGTCAGGAGTGCAGGGCTCTGGATAGAAGACAGGCGGTCTCAGATTTTCAGTCGCTGCAGGAGGAGAAACCGAAAGCGTGGAGCTACAAGACGGACAATCGACCTCTGGCACCTCACATGGAAGATCGTACCCTACGAGTACTCCAGTTCCGTCGGCTTTTGAGAACGAATCGATGAATGCTACCGTGAAGCACGTAACGAGAGTGATGAAGTAGGCGATTAATATCGCTATTGTTTTCTTTGGCATTTGACGTTCCTTGTTAGTGATAGTCGTGACCGCTTCTATTGGACGTTCGCAACGCATTTAATCGTTTGCAAGACTTTCACATCATCCTTTAGAAGTTCTAAGTTAATTTCTCCCTCCCACAATCCTTGACGATTAGGGGAGAACGTAATGTAATATGTTCCAGAATTCTTGTCCTTGTCGATTGAAATTTCACCCGGCGCTTCATGCATCTTAACGAGTACATCGTCGTAGTCATATGGGCTTAATTTCACAGGAAGCGACTTTGTTTCACCTACGGTTACTTTTTCAAATGTAAGTAGTTTTGGGGTTAGGGAAAATGGTGGTTCTACTGTGTATTCGATAGGAATTTTAACGACGGGATACTGTTTGCTCGTTGTCAATATCTCAATTTGCCCGGTTGATCTCCCATAGCGTTTTCCAGCTTTAATTGTAAAGAGGAAGTCATAGCGAGAAAGGTGGTTGTCGTATTCTCTTCTCGTTTGTTCCCACTTGAGGTTGGCGTCGTCGCAAGATAGGCTTTCAACGCGAAAACGATCTGTCTTTGTCTCTATGAGAAATAAAGTTCTGCTTGACGTCTTTCCCTCTCTTACAGTTCCAAATTTTAAAGATCGTGGTTCAATTACCATTGCCGCACGCCTGTTGCCAAAGAGTTCTAACGAAAAATCGCGAGATTTTCCTGTCTCTGTATCCCAGCATTTCATATGAACCTTTTGAGTAAAAGACTCCGATGTTCCGGACTGGATCGAGATTCGCAAGTCATAGTTTTCACCTGGAAGAAGTGTGGCATTTCCGTCCATACTTGGTACGACACATCCGCAGGTAGTTTGCGGCTTGCACAGCACAATAGCGTGGGCGCTACAATTTTGAAATTTGAAAGAAGCACTCAATTCGGCAAGAGGAAGAACCTCGCCGAAGTTGCGTATCGTTCCGTCGACGGCAAGAATAGCTTCACCTAATGGAATGTGGACGACGCCCCGATTATTCTGACAGATCCACGTTTCTCTGAAGTTGCCGTTGGTCATCGACTCTTCAGGTAAAAGTTGCAATCCAAAGTCTCCATGAGTAACTTGAGAAAAACGCTTGCCGTCGACTTCTATCACCCCATGCAAACCGCAAAAATGCCCGGCGCGATCAATGAGCAGAGCGTAGAATCCCGATTCGTTCCTCACGTCGGCTGCTAACTTCACTGCCTCTTCCACGTCGACTTGCGTTAGTTCGCCACCTACCGCTTGCGCGGCGGCGATGAGTTCGTTCCTAATCGAATTGATCGTCCGATCCGCAGGGACTTTTTTTTCGCACGTGGATATTCCTAGAGCTGCGTTAGCGAAAATTAGCTCGCGCGCGGCACATCCGCAATTCGCCGCATTTTCGAGGTTGGTAACGACCGTCGGCTTCGACTTGACGCTTTCGGTTGGTTTACGCTCCTTATATTCTCGACAACAAGCGAAAAGGAGCGCGAGCGCACAACCGAGGCAGATTGGCGCGCGTGCGTGATACGATGAGAATCTTCGTTTCATTTCGACGCTCCTTGTTGATTACTTCTGACTTTGAATGTCAAACGGACTTACTTTGGCAAGCCTTTCCATCGAGGCGAACGTGAGTTCGAGACGGCAAAGACCCGTATGAGTCGCATTTCAGCAGGTCGACGAACGCGACCAACTAACATACGACTATCCTATGTTATATAGGACGCGAATCCAGCCGTCAAGCGAATTCCACGCCAAGGAACAATTTTCTTGAAAGTTTTTGCGCGACTCTTTACATCGGCTATTTTCCGCTCTTTTACGAACGCGCCTTACTGAACGAGAATCCCGTTTGCGACGGTTTTCGACTTGTGGTCGTTTCAGGACTAGCGACGAGCCCGACGCCGCGCTGGCTCTCGTGTCTTAGCGGCGCCGATTGGACTAACCTTTGACGTCGACGGCGCCTCGTTTCCACAGATACAGAAAATACCCGACGCAGATAATTATGGAAATGACCGAAGCGATCGGCGCGGCGAATCCTACCTCGTATAGGGTCGCGTCGTCGCCGCGACTCAGGAAGTACGAGAGCGGTATTCGCGCCGCCAACGCCGCGATTGCGCTATGAACGAGCACGACGAGCGACTTGCCGCAGCCGCAGAAGTAGCCGTTGCAGTTGAATATGAAGGCGACGCACAGGCAGTCGATCGTAAAGGAGCGCAAATAGAGCGCGCTATGCGCCGCGACCGGCTCCATATCGGTAAAGACGCGCGAGAATTCCGTTGGAAAGAATTGGCACAACGTCCAGAAGAGAACGCCGAATCCTAACGAAAAGAGCGCGCCGTATACGAACGCCATAAACGCGCGCCGACCGTGTCCCGCGCCGATATTCTGAGCCGCCGCCGTTACCACCGCGATCGAAAACGCGATCGGCGGTAGGAATAAGAACCCTATGACGCGCTGCGCGATCCCCATTCCAGCCGCCGGCATGACGCCCATTAAATTGACGATCGCTAGAATTACTAGAAATGAGAAACCTGTCAACGCGTCTTGCAACGCGAGCGGCGCGCCGACCGCAAGGATCTTAACGACCGACTTGCGACGCAGCTTGAAATGACGCCGATGAAACTCGAACGCGAACCGTTTAACGCGCATATACCACAGCGCGAGCGCTAAACTGGCGCCCTGCGAAACGATCGTCGCGAGCGCCGCGCCCTCCGGTCCGCGTCCGAATTGCGCGACAAGAACGTAGTC
>ONJR01000163.1 GCA_900318195.1 uncultured Planctomycetota bacterium | reverse complement strand
GATCTTTTCATGCTCCTTCGGTTTCGCAGTAATAATAATCTCGAATTCCGACGCGCCGGCGCCGATCTTAATATTCGGATAGAGCGGTAAGAGTAGTTGCGCGAGTTGCGCGAGCGTCATTCTTCGCACGGAGTACGCGCGCATTGAGAGTCTCGCTTCTGGTCGTTCGAGCAATAGTTCGTCGACGAGCGCGCGGATCTTCTTGTGGTGGGCTGGTCGCGCGTAAATAACGAGGAAACCCGGCGTGGAAGAGGGCAGTTGCAACGCTTCCGGCTCGACGCGCGCTATATTAGCGACGACCGTCGGATGAGATGAGACAGGAATATCGCTAATATCGTACGCGACCGCCGTGTAGCGCGATTCTTCCGAATCTTCGACGTCCAGCTCCTTCAGTAGTTTCGCGACTTCAGCTTGGATAATTTCCGGGCCCTGGCACATTAGGTCGCCGGACGAGGATGGATAGAAGTACGCTTGACCGGCGTAGCGATTAGTACAGAAGGTAACGACGTCGGTTATTCGTAGGTGAATTAGCGGGTACTTTCTTAAGACGGCTTCCGGAAACGCTTCTCCAACGGTTTCCAGCGTTTTTTCCACATACGCCTGATCTGCTGGACCGCCCCACACGATAAAGCGGTCGCCGCTTAACGGGTACATGGAAACGCCCGGGAGTTGCGGCGCTAGCAGACTAATAGTCGTCGCAGCGGCGGCGGAGGAGGTTTTGTAAATTTTCGGCTGGAACCCGTCGCGTTCGGCGTCGGTCGGCATGGACTCCATTTTCGCGAGCAGCTCTTTGAATTTCAGTTGATCTAGCGGGCTCGCGACGACGAAGATTTCATGGGCGCCTTTTCCAGGATATACGGCGACGCGCGGTAGAATGGAGGGCACGATCTGAATGAGTCGCGTATAGCTTACGTTGTTCAAGTAATATGCGTTAAAACTTGCGCTCATTTGCGCTGCTTCGACGCGGCGCTCCTTGAGGTAGACGGCGATCTGATCTTGAATCGCTTGCGGCGCGGAAATAACGTACTGTCCCGACGCGGCGTAGGGCGCGATCGATCGTCCAGGGAATCGCTGCTGCAGTTCGAGGTATACGACCCAATATGTCGGCATATCGTCCCATGCGTAGGTAACAACGACGGGCATTGCTTCCTTATCGATCGGAATATCGAACGCTTGGATAGCGTTCTCTGCTTCTTTATGCTGTAGCGGCGTTCCGAAGACGACGAGGGACGCGCGATTGGCGTCGGGCGTGATTTCTAGATTGGGGCATACTTTCGATAGGAACGCGGTCGCCGTAGTGACGTCGACGTTCTTAAGCGGGTAAGTTTTATAGACCGCGTCGTTCGGCACGGAGGTAATTTCGTCGACGAATTTCGCGACGCGATCGAGCGTCGGTTCCGAGCCCCATACGATAATCTGGTTGCCTACGGCGCCGACGTAGGCGGAGGCGCCAAGCGCTGCGAAGTTCGCGTTGATGATATTAACCATTCGGTCGCGATTATACTTTGCGGCTTCCGGCAACGTGAAGAGCTTCATTCTTCCGCTGTCCTTGAGGTATTTCTCCTTTTCAATCGCGTCGATTACGGCGTCGACCTTTTCGAGATCGGCGGACGGACCGTATACGATGAGTTCAAAGGAGTTGGAGACCATCGGGACGCAGGTCGGCGCGATTTGCGCGAGCGCGACAGAGACCTGAGACGCGATCGCGGCGCCGAGACGATAGACTTTGGTCGTCGTTTGCGAGTTGGAATCGGGTAGCGCGAGGAGTTTGTCGATCGATTCGCGCACTAGGTCGTGCGATTCCTTTTTAGCAAATAGCGCGACCGTCTGCGTTACGGGATCGATGCGATAGAACGGAACCGCCTCGGCAGGATTTCCCATACCGTACGGTCGGCGTTGCGCGCGCTGTTGCATCAAGAACTGGCGCTGTTGCATTCTTTCTATACCGGTAGCTCCGTAGCCAGTCGCGACGGGAATCTGAACGGCGTCTGGAACAAGGTTGCCTATAATCGCGTCGATCGTCTCTTGATCAACGGTGGCAAACGGATAGATAGCGAACTGCAACTCGTCTTCTTCAGAGCGATCATTGAGGGATTCGATTATGGACGCGATCATTTTCTGTTCGCGCGAATTCGCTATGATCGTAACCTTTTGCTTCTGACCCGGCGCGCCGCCCATATAGCCGTAACCCTGTCCTCCGCCGCCGAAGATTTCTGCGTCGGGAAAGAGGGAGTTTACGACCCCGCGCGTTTGCGTCGCGATCGGCATGGAGTCGAGCTCGTAGACGACGACGCGCGGACCCGGCGCGTAGGTTGTCTTGCCGTTTTCCGAGTCGCCTTCGGCTTCCTCGTCGTCGGCGTTGAGTCGCGCGATTTCCTCGGAGATTTTAACGTGATCTTCAAGCGTCGCGCGCGCGAGCACGCGACTTCCGCGCGTGTCCGCTTCGAACGTTGCGGCGGGATACGCCTCTTCTAGCGAATCGATTACGTCGGCGACCTTCATGGTATAGATCGGATAGGGAATGAGTCGCAGATCGGACGACCCGAAGGTTTTCGCGAGTCGCGCTATATTGTCGGCGACGATTTTCTGTTCCGCCGGCTTAGCGATAACAAGCAATTGTCGCGTTTTGCGATCGACCATAATCCTTGCGGCGTTCGGCACGAGCGTTCGCACGGCTGAGGTAAGATCAGTCGTAGGGGCGGCGCCGACGTCGTAGTACTGCAAGACGGGATCAGACTCCGAGAGTTCTTCTGGGTCGAGTATTTCAAGCAGTTCTTTTACCGCGTCGAGGCTTACGCCGTTCTTTGTCCGCACAATGAGCGTGTTGGAACCCGCGTCGTACGTCGGGATGGCGTCGGGGTAGACGGCGGGAATCTGCGCGGTGAGGGTCGAGTAGCTAGCTCTTCGAATCTGCCAACGCAGAATGCGTTTATCGACGTCGTTCTTATTGCCGAGATCCTCGATCGCTTTTTGGATAATCTCCTGCTCCTCTTGCGTTCCCCATACGACGACCGCTTGATTGTAGTAGTCGTAGGTAACGCGCGCGGCGGGCACGAGTTTACTGAGATCGCGGACATAGTATTGCGGCGAATAGTACGCCCCGACGCCGTCGTAGGAGTAGAAGCCCTTAATGGGATAGGACTTGAAGGAACGTTCAACGGCGTTCTCTTCGCGCGAGTCGACGGTCGTTAGGGTCGCTTTGGCTTCTTCGAGATCTTCCGCAGTCCCGCGCATAATAATTCGCGCGTTGAGCGTGTCGTTTGTAACTTTAACGTTCGGGTGGAGATCGTTTAGTATCGTCACGAGGGTCGCGGCGTCGACGTATTTCGGCGAGTAGAGGGACGCCGTATTGCGTTCTCCTGATTCGAGCGCCGCCAACTGGTCGAGCGTCTCTTGTAGCGCCTTGTGCTGAGCTGGCAACGCCCAGACGGCGAAGGAGTTCGTCGCGTCGTCTTTGAAGATGCGAATATTGCCCTTGTCGCGTTGCCAATCGTCCTTGATTTGCTCGAATCGATCGCGCACTTCCTTCGTTGTTTTGTAGGCGGCGAAGTAGTTCTGATCGGCGAGCGGGTACTCTTCTTGAATCTGCTTGAGCGCGCGCGCGATTTCCTCGTGCTGGAACGGCTTGGCGACAACGCGCAGGGTCGCGGAGTTGTACTGATCGCGTTCGATCGTATTGACGTTCTTAACGCGTTCGCGCAGCATGTCGATGAGTCGATCCGGCGCTTGCGCGTCGAGCTTGTAGTAGCGCGTTTCGTCTTCCGGCGGCAGATTCAAGATCGCGTCGGTAATGAGCTTGGCGGTCGCGAGCTGTTCGCTCGGCGTGCCAATGATCGTGAAACGCTTGCTCGATTGGTGGTAATTGAGTTCGACTCCCGGCACGGCGCGGCGGATATAATCCTGGATTTCGCCCGGTAGTTCGCGTTCGACGTCGAGATAATAGACCCCGTCTTTCTCGTCGGTCGTCGCGCTTGAGATTTCAGCGACGTATTTCTTAAGGCGCGCGACGTCGCCAGGCTTGCCCGAGAGGAAGAGCTGCTGTTTGGCGCGGTCGTAAGAGGCGACGACGCGCGGCTCGATTTTCGCAAAGGCGGTTACGACCTCGTTCGGCAATTCCTTATCGAGCGTAACGATTTCAACGACGTAATCGAGTTGGCTTTCGAGTTTCTCGGCGAGTTCAATCGCGGCGTCGACGGCGCTCTTCGAGCCGTATACGATAATCGCGGGCGAGACGGAGTCGATCATTGTGTCGAGACCGGGGATCGTATTGATAAGAATCGAGTTCGCGGTCGATACGGCGACGCGTCTGATCGGAATCACGGACATATAAGCGCCGCCGGTTCCGACGCTGAATTGTTCCGGCGTCGCGAGTTTCTGTGCGTCGACTTGCGCGGCGACTTCAGCCGGCGCAGGTTCCGTTGCGGCAGGAGCTGGCGCAGGCGCAGGTTCAGCAGGCGCGGGAGCCGGGGTCGGAGCAGGCGCCGGGGCGAGCGCAGGTTCAGCCGGAGCTGGCGCAGGCGTCGGAGCAGGTTCAGCAGGCGCCGGAGCTGGTTCAGCTGGCGCAGGAGCCGGGGCGGGCGCAGGTTCAGCCGGAGCAGGCGCAGGCGTCGGGGCAGGTTCAGCAGGCGCCGGGGCAGGTTCAGCAGGCGCAGGCGCCGGAGCAGGCGCCGGTTCTTGCGGTTCTGGCAGACCTTGCGGTTTGAGCGAGTTTACATAGGCTTCCGCGTTGATGATTTCATCGACGATTTTAGCGATTTTCGCCTGCTGTTCCGGCTTAGCCCAAACGGCGAATCGAGTCGGTATAATCGGGTCAGGCAATCTTACGGCGCCGCGCAATTCGGGCGTCGCCACGAGTTGCGTGTATATCTGCGTGAATCTTGCGACCTGACGCGTTGTCATGACGTAGGTTCTAAGCGTGAACTCCTCGTTGGGATTTTCGACTTCCGCTTTGTACTGTTCGAGCGCTTTCGCGATCTGATCCTGCTCCGCCTGTGTGCCGATCACGAGCAGTTGTCCGCTTCCGGAGTCGATCGGTTGCGCCATAGGCGCGACGACGCGCAGAAGATTGATAATCGTCGGACTAATCGGACCGGGCGCCGCTTTCGGAATAGCGTAGAGCTTAATCACAGGCGCTTCCTTTTCGGTCGAGGTCGCGACGAGACCCTCGAGCACCTGATTGACGCGGTCGTGTTCCGCTTGAGTTCCGATAACGAACAGCGTTCTCGTTTGCGCCGTGTATTGAATTTGCGCGTCCGGTACGAGTTTCTGTAGCGCGTCGACGACTTGCGTTAGCATTTCTTCAGACGCGCCCGCGCCAAACTGAGCGAAGACGCTTGGCGCGGTCGCGCCTAATCGTCGCGCGATAATCCACAGGTCGGCGCTCGACGCGAGCGCGATGCGGTCGAGCGAGTACGTTTTCACAATAGCGGCGCGCGCGGGATCGGCGCCTTCTTTTAGACGGTCGACGAGTCCGACGATGACGTTGTGCAGACTCGGTAGCGCGAGATAGTGTACGATATTCGATTCGGGATTGTACAACGCTTTCGCGCCGGGCGCGAAGACGTCGATTTGAGCCTGTAGCGTGGAGTACGCCAAGTTTCCTAGTTCGTAGGGTCGCCATTCAGGCGTTTCCGGCGCCGGTCGCGGTCCGCGTCCGCCAATCGGTCGATCAGCAGGCGGATCGGGATTGTAGACGTTGCTCGCCGCCGTATAGATTTCACGCAACGCGTTGACCGTGTCGATGACCATAATAGCGTTTCCTGAGAGAATGGAAACGGAGCAGTTCGGACCTTGGAACGGTTTGATCGTTTCGCGCACCGCGTTGATATTGCGTTGCTCGAGCGGAATCGTCAACGCGACGTAGTCGTATCGACTCTGATTCGGCAGGTCTTCCGGTTCGATTTTAGGAAGGTACTGGAGCGGAATGGAGCCCGTCTTGAAGTCGTGGAGGATGAGCATCGAGTTGTAGCGAATGAGCGTGTATCCTCTGAAATTCAAGTCGGCGTTGAGAATATCGAGCGCGTCTTTGGGCGAGTACGCCGTCCTGCTATTGTACGAGAAAGTTCCCTGCGGCGGCGCGCTCATAATGAGCTGTAGTCCTAGCTCGTTGGCGATCCACTGCAGGACGTCGACCCAGCGTTCTTTACTGAACCGCATGGTGATCGTCTTCTGCGAGACGCCGCGCTTAAAGCGCTCGTCTTGCTCAGGCGTGAGGACGGCTTGCAGTTCTTTTTCGGAAGCGATAATAATCTCGCTCCATTGCTCCTTTGGCGCGTTCGCTAGCTTTTGCGAGCGATCGGTTACAATTTCCGTAATTCGACGGTTCTGCTCGTCTGACAGTCCGATGTAGGTCGAGACGCTCGGGTAGAGTAGACGCGTATAGCTCCTCTGCGGGTCGTATTCTGGAATTCGAATCGCCTCTGATTTTGGATTTTCCGGCGGATCGGGATTGGCGAGCGCGTTGTTGAGATCGACGACCATTTTAGCCGCCGCAGCGGGATCGCTGACGGGATTGGGAATCTGACCCGTTGTATTGACGCCTATTTTTTCGAGAGCCGCGTTCTTTTCAGCGTCAGTCGGAGGCGTTTGCGGCTCCGCGGCTGGCGCAGGAGCAGGGGCTGGCGCAGGAGCGGGCGGATCCTGTGGCGCTTGTAAAGCGAGAGCGAACGGCGTCATAGCCGCGCCGAGGCATAGCGCCCAGGAGACAACGCGCGCGCGTCGCATTATCGGCGTTGTATTCAGTTTGCTTTCATTCTCGAATCGTGCCATCAGAACGTACCTCATATAGCCTCGCGCCGTTGTTGCGCCGCGTGGGCGTAAAAACTCTTTCGTTGCGCGTCGCGTGGACGCGATCATGATCCTTGCAAAGCGCCAAGCGCCGCCTTCCGACAGCGTCGCTTGTTTACTTTGCGCATTTTGACGAAGTTAATCGACTGTTAATTATATCGAATAGTTTAAACTTTGTTTGATTGGAGTAAAAGATTTTTTTGTGAAAAGGTCGCCCTTTTGCGTATTTTAATATAGAATTTAACGGATATGTCAAATTGGAGAGTTTGTACAAAGTTCACAGAGCGGCTTCGCTAGACGACGGTATCGTTCTGGAACGTCGACTCGAGCGCGGCGATCGTGCGTTTCGTCGCGCCCTGATTTGACAGGACAAGCTCGCGCGCCGCGCGCCCTAGCGCGCGACGGAACTCCGGATTCTCGAGGCACTTTTTCACGAATTCGCGCATTTCGTCGACGTTCGCGACCACGACGGCGGCGCGCGCGCGTAAGAGCGCCTCGACGATCGAACGGAAATTCTGCGTGTTGGGTCCGAATGAAATCGCGGCGCCGTAACCCGCCGGTTCGAGCATATTCTGCCCGCCGCGCGCGCCCCAACTTCCTCCGACGAACGCGATTTGCGCGGTTCCCCACCATGCCGCGAGTTCGCCCACGACGTCGACGAGCAGTATGCGCTCGCACGTAGAGTCGTGCGTTAGGTTCGAGCGGCGCGACCACTTGAATTCGGACGCGTCGAGTAATCTTGCGACCTCTTCAAATCGTTCAGGATGCCGCGGCACGATAATGAGTCGCAGATTAGGAAACTCGGCGCACAGCGAGCGATAGACGTCGAGCGCCGCTTCTTCTTCAGGCGCCTGCGAACTACCGCATAGGAAGACGAGATCGGTGTCGTCGAGTCCGGCGAGTCGCGCGAGTTTGTTCGTCGCCGCATTATTGCGATCAGTCTGCGCGCCGTCGAATTTTAGCGAGCCCGAGACGATTACGCGTCGGTCGTCCTGAACGAGTTCGCGGAACCGCGACGCCGCGAGATCGTCTTGCGCAACGACGAGGTCGACGCTGGCAAAGACGCGCGCGAAATATTTCTTAACGCGGCGATACCACAAGAACGAGCCGTCGGCGACGCGCCCGTTGACAATCACGACGCGCGCGCCGCTACGACGCGCATGCTTAATGAGATTCGGCCACAGTTCAAGTTCGACGAGCGCGAGCATATCCGGCTGAATGCGACGCAACGCGCGCTTGACAGACCACGTAAAATCGAGCGGACAGTAGAAAACAGGCGCGCGATCCGCAAAGAGACGCGTCGCGAGCGCGTACCCGGTCTTCGACGTCGACGAAACGACGAACTCCCACTTGCGTCCCGAGGCGTCAAGTTCCGCAACGAGCGTCTTGACTAAGTTCACTTCGCCGACGCTCACCGCGTGAAACCAAATACGCTTGACCCCTGCGCGCGGCGCGGGTAGGTTCGGAACCAGTCCGAAGAGTTTCTCGCGCCATCCTTCGCGGTATTTCTTGTAACGAATCGAACGGTACAGTAGAAAGGGCGCCGCCGCAATGAGCGTCGCCAAGTAGATGAAATTGAGCGCCACGCGTTAGTCCTTTACCCAACGTTGTCCTAAAATTCGAGCGCGCGACTCGCCTCCATGCGGCGCGTCATGTAGATCGCACAGTCCTTCTTAGGGTCGATTCCCGAATCTTGGAGCTTCTTCGCGACCGTCTTGTACGCAAGTTCGATCGTATTGTTGTGCGCGCTCAAATGCCCTAAGAAGATTTGCTCGACTCCAGACTGAATCAGCTTAACCGCAAATTTACCAGAGTCGACGTTGCTCAAATGTCCGTACGGACTGCGAATTCGTTCTTTCAACGGGTACGGATACGGACCGTTCGCGAGCATCGTTTCGTCGTAGTTCGCTTCCAGCAGCACGACGTCGCACTGTACGAGCGCGCTACGCACCGAAGGCGTGACGCGACCGAGGTCCGTGGCGAACCCGAAGGAGCTGTGATCGTCTTGAATGACGTATCCCACGGAGTCGTCCGCGTCGTGAGGGGTTGAGAAGTAGTGCGCTTGCAAGTCGCCCAACTCCAACGGCTGCGGCTTCGGACTGTAGAAAATCTTTTGATTCTTGCGAGCGACGCTCTCCGCTTTGCCGCGTTGCGTCATTTCCGCCCACGTCCCGACGCTCGCGTAGACGGGCGCGTCGCACCGTTTCGCGACGACGTTTAGTCCTCGCACGTGATCGTCGTGCGCGTGCGTTATGAGAATGGCGTCGATACTGTCGAGCGTCGCGTCGACTTTGGCGAGTTCGCGTTGCAACGCGGCGCACGAGACGCCGCAGTCGACGAGAATGCGCGTCGATCCGCTTTCCACAAGCGTCGCGTTGCCAGAGCTACCGCTGAAGAGTGGACAAACTTTCATTTCGAGTCCCTTGTCGCGTCGCGCGCGACCCGATCGGACGTCGCGACGCGCTCTTGAGGTTGTTACTGACGTTGAACGCGCTTGTTGACGTCGACTTCGAGCGGACCGAACGCAGCCTCGTGACGTTGCAACGTCATTCCTAACGCGTGATAGAGGCGCTTCGCCGTGTAGAAATTGAGGACGATACGCTGATTGATCGGAATCGGCTCCGACGGAACGCCCATCGGCTGCGGATTGAGCCCGAAATCGACGATGAGTTCTTCCGGCGTGCCGATGACGCGGCAGAAATTAGCGTAGGACGCGACGGTCTTCGAGTCGTCGACTTGCAGTTGTGTGCGAGCTGGATTTTCCGTATTGGCAACTTCTTTAGCCATGATCTTTATTCTCCGCAATACGAAGGTATAATCTTGTGTAACGAGTCGCGCGACGTTACTATGCGACGCCGCGCTATGGATCGAACATTATTGCCTTTTTTAGCGATTAGCGCAAGTGATATTTTAACGCGCGCTGTCGAATCGTACAACCATGACTTCATCGCGACCAGAATCGACCGAAAACCCGCGCGAACGCGAAACTTCATGCGACGTCGCGTCTACTTCGGAAACGCTCGACGTGCCCGGCGTCGTAACAATCCCGCTCGACGAAATTCAAATCACGTATGTGCGTAGCGCCGGACCCGGAGGGCAGAACGTTAATAAAACGGCGACGAAAGCGCGAATTCGATGGAAGCTCGATTCCGGACGGCTAGAGCCCGAGGTCGTCGCGCGCTTCCGCGCGTTGTTCCCGTCTTGGGTAACGACGGAAAACGAAGTCGTTATCTCGAATCAAGAGTATCGCGAGGCGCCGAAGAATAAAGACGCGTGCCTTGCGAAGTTACGCGAGGCGCTCAAACGAGCGGCGACGAAACCGAAAGAGCGTATTCCGACAAAGCCGACGCGCGGATCCATTAGGCGACGACTGGAAGCGAAGAAGCGTCTTTCCGCGAAAAAACGCGAGCGGTCGCAACGCGACTTTGAATAAGAGCGATTGCGCGAAAAAAGTAAGACAATCCTACTTTCTTGCTTGAAAGTGATCAGAGCAGTCGCTATAATAAAATATGGCGGTCTGCCTAAGCGGGTCGTCTGCGAAGTCGCGCTCCCCGTTCGACTGAATCATGATTAGGGTATACGTATGTCAACAGAACCGAACACAGTAACAGTATCGCAGGAAGACGCCGGACTGCCGATGAGTCCGAAATGGGATCCGGAGAAGCTCGCCGCCGAGCAGGCGGCGTTGCGCGAGCTCGAGACGTTGCCGTTGGGCAAGAGGTCTTGGGGCTATATTAAGCGCACGGGTCCAGGGTTATTGCAGAGCGCCATGACGCTTGGCGCTGGTAGCGCTACGGCGTCGGTCTTGGCGGGCGCGTCCTTTGGCTACAAGTTGCTGTGGGTTCAGCCGCTCGCGATGTTTTTCGGCGTTATGATGCTCGGCGCGCTGTCGAACGTCGTTCTTACGCGCGGCGAGCGTCCGTACGAGTCCTTTGGCAAACGAGTGTGGAAGCCTCTTGTTTTTCTTTGGGCGTTGGGCACGATTCTATCGTCTGTGATCTGGCACTTTCCGCAATACGCGTTGTTAGCGGGCGCAGGTCGCGATTTGGCGACGATGGGCGGCTTGGGCGTCAGCGTCGCGGAGGGCGCCGCGACGCCGGGTTGGATTCAATCGATGGCGAGCGCGCTTGCGCCGTTGGGAATCGAGATCAATACGCAGATCACCACGCTTGGCTATCTAGTCAGTTTCGGGGTCGGCGGTCTGATCCTCGCGATGAACATCTTTATGGTTTTCAGTTACGGCAAGAGCGTTAGGGGCGTTAAGATCTACGAGCGCTTTTTGCGCACCATGATAGCGCTGGTAATCTTCTTCTTCCTGCTCGTGTGCGTTCTGAATTTTAAGAATATCGACTGGCTCGAGATTTGGCGCGGTTTCACCGGCTACTACGGCTTTCCTAAGAATCCAGAGACGGGTCAGGTCGACGCGGCGACGTATCTCCAGACGCTCGGTATGCTCGGCGCGGCGGTTGGAATTAACATGACATTCTTGTATCCGTACTCGCTTCTCGCGAAAGGTTGGGGCGCGGAGCATAAGAAGCTCGCGCGTTGGGATCTCGGCATGACGATGTTCCTGCCGTTTACGATCGTAACGTCGCTTATTATCATTGCGATGACGGTAACGGGCGTTTATCCCGGCGCGGAAGGAGTCGACGTTGTGCAAACGCAGCTCAAGCCATTGGGCGCGGCGGCTGCGTTCCAGGGTATTCCAGGGGGTCGTCTTATCTTCTGCCTCGGTCTTATGGGTATGTGCGGGGGCGCGGTCTCGACGCATATGGTCGCTTGCGGTTTTACGCTTTGCGAAATGCTGGGCGGCAAGATGACGGCGAAGCGTTTCCGTCTCTTCGCGCTAACGCCGTGCATTGGCGTTTTGGGCGTCGTGATTAGTCTTCCGATGTGGTTCCCGGTCGTCGCTTCTGCGGTCTGCTTTACCATGCTGCCGATCGCGTATTTTATCTTCTTCTGGTTGAACAACGACAAAGGCTATATCGGGTCGGCGACCGGCAAAGGTTGGCGTCGCGCGCTCTTTAACGTGATTCTTATCGCGGCGTTGATCTTCGCGTGCATCGGTTCTTTCGTCTCCCTTAAGAAGAACGTCTTCGATAAATTTGCGCAGCCGAAGGCGGCGTCGACGCCTGTCGTGGAAATTGAAGATCATGCTCCTCTTGGAGCGCCGCAGGACGAGGCGACGTCGGAATCGGACGCCGTTATGGAAACGCTCGTCGAGACGCATGAGAGCGAACAAGCGCCGCGCTAGCGGCTAGCGCGCGTCGCCGCCGAGCCTAGTAGCGCGTTTCGGCGCGTCTGAGTTTAGCGCGGCGCGCCTCTCGTCTTTTCACTAATTCGCGCGGTTGTTCTTAGGAAGAAGTTGACTTTATGACGCCCTTTTACTTTGTCGTCGCCAGTTTACCTTTTGCGCTCTATTTTCTCGCGCTTGCCGGCTTGCATAGCGGCGATCGCGCTCGCGTGGTAACCGGTCGCCGCGATTGTCTCGCGCTTGCGTTGGCGACCTCGGGGCTATTTTTTATCGGACCCGGTCAGATAGCGCCGACGCTTAGTTCCCTTTCGACGTGGGGAGTCGGCGTTTGGGGCTGGATAGCGACGCTCTATCTTCTTATCGCGTTTTTTGTCGCGCTTAAGCTTTCGGGTCGTTACGTCGTTTACAATACAAGCGCGGAGTCTTTGCGCAAGCAGTTAACTCAGGCGGCGTTGCAATTGGACGACGAGGCGCGTTGGAACGGGGGCGCGATGAATCTTCCCGGCTTGGGAGTTCAGTTTTACGTCGACGACTCCCCCCTTGGTCGTACGGCGACTCTTATCCGCATTGATCGCGGTCAGAGCGCGGACGGCTGGCGTCGCTTGGGCGCGGCGCTCGTATCGGAAATCCAGAGTTCTAGCGCTTCGTCGCGTTCGTGGCGTCGCACGCGCTGGCTCTGGTTTGCTCTTTTAGGCGGCTCTCTACTCATTGCGGACTACGTGTGCTTTGCCAGGTACTTCGACGAGATTAGCGAAGCCGCCATGACTTTTTTTAGAATTTAACCACCTTAGCAGACAGGGTCTCGAGACGTTGCAATGAACGAACAGACTGACAACTGGCTACGCGACACGCTCGAATATTCCGCGCGTACCGACGTCGGGATGCGGCGTACGAATAATCAGGATTCGTATTACGCGTCGCCGGACGCCGGCGCGTCGCGTCAACGCGAGCTCGGGGCTCTCTTTATAGTCGCCGACGGCATGGGCGCGCACGTCGCGGGCGAATTGGCGAGTAAATTGGCGGTCGTCGGCGTTTCGGACGCGTACTATCAGAGCGACGGTCGTTCGCCGAGCGACGCGTTGCGCGACGCTATTCTCGCGGCGCATAACACGATTCGCCAGCGCGGCGAAGACCCTGCGTATCGCGATATGGGGACGACCTGCGACGCGCTCGCCTTTAAGGACGGGGTCGCGTATATAGGGCACGTCGGCGATAGTCGCGTGTATCGCGCGCGCGGACGCGCAATCGAGCAGTTGACGTTCGACCACAGTCTCGTCTGGGAGATGAAATACTACCCGACGTCGCACTCCGCGTATCGCAAGCTGCAACTTGACAACATTCCGAAGAATATCATCACGCGTTCGCTCGGACCGACGGACGATCTCGTCGTCGATCTCGAAGGACCGCTCGCGACCTTGCCGGGGGACGTTTTTCTACTCTGTAGCGACGGTCTCTCCGGTCGCGTAGAAGACGACGAGCTAGGACAGATCCTTGAACTCTTCCCACCCAACGACGCGACCGAAGCGCTAATCAATCTCGCAAATTTGCGCGGCGGACCAGACAATATAACGGCGATCGTCGTCCGCGTTCAGGGGCAAAGCGCGTCTTCCGAATCTTCTTCGCACGAGGTTGCCGAGGCGTCCGAGGACGTTTACGAGAATCGCGCGCCGATACCGCCGCGCGCGCGCGTCGTCGCTCTCGTTTCGGCGCTATGTGTGCTCGGCGTTCCGATCGTTTGCGTTACGCCGCTCGCTCGACGCGCGCTTTGGCTGGCGCTCCTCGCGACGCTCGCGCTTCTTTTCGCGGCGCTCGCGGCATGGTTTGCGCGCAAGAGCTTCGTTAGGGTTAAGAAGTCGCCGCCTCCTGCGAAATTGGGAAAGGGTCCGTACGCGCGCGCTTCCGCGGCGCCGACGGAGAAATTCGCGCGCACGATCGGCGCGTTGTGCGACGAGTTGTGCGCGGCGTTGCGCGCGGATCCCCAATACGAGCCCGACTGGACGGGCGTCGAACGCGCGCGCGAGCAGGCGCGTTTGGCGCGCGAATCGTCTAATTACGCGGTCTCTTTGCGCGCCGACTTTACGATAATTAACTACATGATGCGCGAGGTCCGCAAATACGCGCAGAAGACGCAGGGACACGACCGCGCTTGACGGTCGGCGCGTAATTTCGGGCGCCCGTTGACGATTTGTGCGATTTCGGTTAAACTGTAGCGTTGTGTCGCGGCGCGCGCCGCTGAGCGTTATGTTGGAGTATTAAACGTTATGCTGGCTAAGAGAGTAATACCGTGTTTGGACGTCTGCGGCGGTCGCGTCGTTAAGGGCACGAACTTCGTCAATTTACGAGACGCGGGCGATCCCGTCGAGGTCGCGCGTCGTTACGAGCGCGAGGGCGCGGACGAACTGGTCTTCCTTGACATCACGGCGAGCCACGAAGAGCGCGATATCATCGTCGACGTCGTTCGCGAGACGGCGGACGTCGTGTTTATGCCGCTCACAGTTGGAGGCGGCGTGCGTACGCTCGACGATTTCCGCAAGATTCTCAACGCGGGCGCCGATAAGGCGTCGATTAATTCCGCCGCTGTAAAGACCCCCGACTTGATAACGTCCGCCGCCGATCGCTTCGGCAGTCAGTGCGTTGTCGTCAATATCGATCCGAAACGAGTCGTTCGGGACGGAAAGGAGTTTTGGGAGGTTTTTATCAACGGCGGTCGCGTCGGCACGGGTTTGGAAGCGGTCGCTTGGGCGCGCGAGGTCGAATCGCGCGGAGCGGGCGAGATCGTTCTCACGTCGATGGACGGGGACGGTACGAAAGCCGGTTACGACCTTCCGATTTTGAAGGCGGTTTGCGACGCGGTTCGTATTCCGGTCGTAGCGTCCGGCGGGGCTGGCGAGCCTCGTCATTTCGTCGAAGCGATAACAGAAGGTCACGCCTCCGCCGTGCTCGCGGCGAGCGTTTTCCATTATGGAATTTATTCGATCGCCGAAGTGAAAGAAGCGATGCGCGCCGCTGGAATACCAACTCGATTATAGCGCCGTCTCGGAGTCGTTGTTGGTAAAACGACGCTCGGAGCGTTTATTTTAACGTTTGACCGCGTTACATCGCGGCGTTTATGCAGAAGATAGGATTAGAATCATATGTCGTCTCCAGAAATACCAGATCGCGTGTTTAGGAAGAAGAAGGAACTCGAAATCGACCGCCTATTTCAGGCTCTCGTTAAGCTGTCTGGAAGCGACTTGCACCTTAAGGTCGACCGTCCTCCTTACGTGCGCGTTAAGGGCTCGTTGCGCACGCTCAATCGCGGACCGATCGACGACGAGGAAATGAACCGCCTCATCTTTCCCATGATGGACGAACGCAATCGCAAGATCTATAACGACACGGGCGGCGCCGACTTTGCGCACACGTGCGTCGTCGACGGCGTTACCTGGCGTTTCCGCGTCAACGTGCTCACGCAAATGGGGCACGTCGGTCTCGTCGCGCGTCGTATTAACAACTTCATTCCCGAACTCGAAAAACTGCACATTCCGCCCGTCTTGTACGAACTGTGCAAGTACAGTCAGGGAATGATTCTGCTCGCTGGCGTAACCGGTTCCGGTAAATCGACGACGATTGCCTCGATGCTCAACTGGATCAATAAGAACTACAATAAGCACATTCTCACCTTGGAAGACCCGATCGAATTCATGTTCACCGAGGAAAAGTGCTTGATCAATCAGCGCGAAATCGGTCAGGACGTTATCGACTTTGAAGTCGGAATGAAGCACGCCGTACGTGAAGACCCCGACGTCATGCTCGTCGGCGAGATGCGCGACCGCGAAACGTTTGAGACCGCGATTCACGCTGCGGAAACCGGACACTTGGTCTTCGGGACGATCCACGCGTCGACCGCGCCGTCGACGATCGGGCGTATTCTCGACCTCTTCCCCGCCAATATGCACAAAGCGATTCGTAGCGCGATCGCAATGAACATGAAAGGAATCGTCGCGCAGAAGTTATTGCCGTCGATCCTTCCAGGCGTACAGCGCGTGCCGACCTGCGAGATCATGATCGTAAACAACGTCATTCGTAAACTGATTCTAGAGGGCGAAGACGAGAAATTAGGGGACGCGATCCGCATTCAAGCTCAGGAAGGCATGCAGGACTTTACCATGTCGCTCAAGTCGCTTGTGCAAATGAAGAAGATCGACCGCGCGACGGCGTTCGAGGTCGCGCCTAATATCGAGTCGCTAAAAATGGCGCTCAAGGGAATTGAAGTTAAGGAACCGGGTATTCTGTAATCAAAGCGAGCTCGCGTCGCGCGGCAACCTAAGCGCGACGCGGCGCTCGCATGAGAAGCGCCCATTGAGAGCGCGGTTCGCTCGTTGGGATAGGCTATCGTCGCGCGGTCGCGCGCGGCGTCAAGGTGGAACATGATGACTAACACACATATCAGTCGTAACGCGAAACGTTACGCGCTCGTAGCGCTTGCGCTTCTTGTACTTTTGCTATGCGTCGATACGACGTGGGCGGCGAGCGCGTACGAGGAGATTGCGAACGACGTCAATAAGAACGGGTGGCGCAAGGGCGTCGGCATGGAGCTGTGCCCGATTAAAACGGCGATTCTTCTTTTCGTCTACTTCGCGTGGGTTGCGACGACCTCGTGGTGCAATAACGACGCGGAAAGATTGGGCGATCCTGACCGCGCGAAATGGAACATGACGAACCTCTTTACGTTCCTTGTCGTATCGTTCGGCGCGCTCTTTATTCCGATCTTCTGGGCGGCGCTCCCTGTGATCGTCCTCGCGTGGCTGATACCGCTCTTTATCTATATCAAGGCGCGCAACCGGGAGTTGCACGACGCGGATAAAGTCATGACGCCGAGCCACCTTGCGTTCTGGTTCCGCACGAAGATCTTGCATCAGAAGGTTAAGCCGAAGAAGATGTCGTACGAGTCCGGCTCGCTCATTCAGTTGGAAGCGTACGGGGACGGTCTGAGTCCTCGCGACGTCCTTGCGCGTACGGTAACGACGCGCAACCATAACGGCAGCATAGCGTACAACTATTACCGCGAGCTCCTTTACCACGCGCTTCACGCGCGCGCGACCGACGTCCGGATTATGTTCGGACCGACGGACACGAAATTCCAGTATCAAATCGACGGGGTTTATCAGCCGGTTGAGGACGCGTTTAAGCAGCCTTGGACGCGCGAAGAGGCGGACGACGTGGCGCAGGTCGTTAAAATGCTGATCGGCGCGAATCCGCAGGATCGTCGCGGTCGGCACAGCGGCTCGATTATGATACGATACGACCGCAATAAGAAGGGTAAGCCTCTTACTTGCGAGGCGAAGGTCGAGACGGCTGGAACGCCGAACGGCGAAGTTGCGCAGATTACCTTCCTATTTAAGACGGCGAAATTCAGCACGCTTCAAGAACTTGGCGTCGCGACCGATCGTCAAGATCAGATGCGCAAGATCATCAATGCGGACAACGGTCTTGTCGTGCTCGCCACGGCGCCGCACCAGGGTCTTAAGACGCTCACGACCGTTATTTTCAACACGGCGGATCGCTTTACGCGCGACTTCGCGTGCGTCGAAGACGAACAGCATCCTTACGAAGTCATCGAGAATATCGCGATCAATAAATACGACTCCGCCAAGGGTCAAACGCCAATGGACGTCTTGCCGGACGTCTTCTTCCGCGAACCGAAGGTACTGCTCATTCGCGATATGGTTACGCTCGATTCATGGAAGCTGTGTTGCGAGGAAGTGAAAAATGATCGACTCATAATCACGACCGCGCGCGGAGCCGACACGATCGGAACGATTATTAGTATCTTAAAGCTCGGCGTCGATCCCGCGTTACTCGCGGAAACGCTCACTTCCGTTATCACACAACGTCTCGTGCGAAGACTATGCAACACGTGTAAAGAGGAAGTCATTGCGCCGCCGCAAATCGTGCGCGAACTAGAACTCGATCCCGCTAATCCGCGTATCTTCCGCAAGCGCGTGCACGAACCGGTCGAGCCAGGACAGAAGGACTACTACGTACCCTGCGAAGATTGTCGCGATATTGGCTACCAAGGTCGTATCGCGGTTTTCGACGTGCTCGAGATTACCGACGAAATGCGTCAGGTCATCGCTATGCCGAACATTCCGCCGGAAAAGAAAGAGATTGGACTGCGCAATATTGCGAAGAAAACCGGTCATAAAGGATATTGGGTCGACGGTAAACGCCTCGTGAAATTCGGCGTTACTTCGATCGAGGAAATCCAACGTTCGCTCAGGTAATCGCGCGAACGGCGTTAATATACTGCTTACCCGAATTTAATTAACGGAACGAAATATCATGCTGGCATTTTGGATTTGCATGGGCATAATGGCGATCGGCGCGCTCGCCTTTTGGCACAATTTCAAACTGTGGACCGTCGTACTGATCGGTTGCAATATTCTCTTTGCGACGCTCTTTTCAGTCGCCGTATTGGAAATGCTTGCGACGATAGTCGACGGGCTCTGGGCTCCGATCTCGTATTACAGCGATATGGACGTCTTGCTCATTCTCTTTCCGATCATTTTCACGATCCTTATGCTGATCACGAAGAAGTTCGCGAAAGCGAATCTCTATCTTGAACCGAAGGTTGACACGATTCTGAAGTGGATTGCGTGTTTTGTCGTGATCTTTATGTTCTGCGGCATGGCGGGCAACATCTTCTTCATCGTGATGCCGGAGAAGCCTAAGGAGAAAATGATGCGGTTACCGCCGATGGTTATCCTCGACGTTTGGGCGGCGCACTCGCTCAGTCCGATGATAGGCGACTCGCAATTTAACTCAACGAACTTTATTCAGCGTCAGGGTCGTCGCAACGCGGCGGTGTACTATCAGGTAACGGAAAAGGATTCCTGGAAGTACGACGGCGACGCGAGTCCGAACGCTCAGTAACGTTTCTTTAGCGCGTAACTTAACCTAACATTTCGTCGCACGAGGTAACACAATCATGGCACAGAAACAGACGTCTTTGCAAATGACGACCGGTTCGCTCTTTGACTCTCCGCTCGCATCTCAGGACAGCGCGCCGTCCGGTCGCGGCGGCGACGGGGGCGAGCTCGACGCGAAGCGCGCGTCTGTCTGGGCGGTCGTCTCGGCGGCGCTCGCCGTTCCGTCGATACTGACGTTCATGAATTTGAACTTCGTCGTCTTTTCGGTCGCCGCCGTTCTAGCCGGTCTCTTCGCGTTCTGGCTGATTTGGCAGTCTGGCGGCGAGCTTTCCGGCAAGTCTGTTGCCGGGTTTGGACTCGCGCTTGGTCTTGCGACGCTAATCGGCGGTCCGTTGAACGCGCAAGTGTACCGCGCGGAATTTGGCAAACAGGCGGAAGAATTCGCGCAGCATTGGTTCAAGACAGTTAAGAGCGACAATATAGCGCTTACGCGCCAGTTACAAGATCCGTATTGGCGGCGCGACATTTTTGCGACGCACGAGGACGTCGTCAGCTTCTGGGCGCACGCGCTCGGCAACGACGAGGAGCCGCACTCGAGTACGCACGGGTTCCTCTCGAATCCGACCCTGCTGACGATCAACCGCCTTGGCGATCGCGCTACAATGACGTACTATAGCACGGTCGCCGACGTTATTACGCCGAGTAAGGAGGAGACGAGCCGCATCTATGCGGTTACCGTCGAGCCGGAAAAACCGTGCGAAAAGAAGCAGACGTTCTTTATCAACCTCGTTATGGAACGTTTCAAGACGAAAACGGAAGAAGAAGGAACTTTGAACGGTTGGGGCGTCGTATTCAACGAGTACGAGCCTCTGCCGCTCGACGAGGAAGGACGACCGTATCTGAGAACGCTAGGCTACAAGAAGGATAAGGGCGAGCAAAAGAAATAAAGACGGCAACTCAAACGCAATTGGCGCCGGCGTCCCCGAAAGGAGACGCCGTCTTTTTATCGCGAGTCGGATATGTTAAATTATCGGGACGTGTTAGACAACGGCGGGCTGATCGCACGGCGTCGCGCAGGTTACGAGCGGCGCGCAGAGCAGCTCGCGATGGCGGCTGAGGTTGACGCGGCGATTCGATCGAAGCGCTCTATTGCGATCGAGGCCGGCACCGGCGTCGGCAAGAGTTTCGCGTACCTTGTGCCCGCTATCTTATATTCGGTCGAAGAACAGGCGCGCGCATACGACGGCGACGAATACTTCGCGTTGCCCGAGGACGAACCTCCGCAACCGTCAGTCGCCCCTCGCGCCGTAACGAGCGCCGCAGCGTACGAGGACGACGAGCTCTCGCGCGAGTCCGATCCGTTTGCGCTACGCCGCGTCGTCGTCTCCACGAACACGATAAGTCTGCAGGAACAGTTGTTTCACAAGGACGTTCCTTTTCTAAATTCCATTTTACCGCTGAGTTTTTCAGTAGCGCTTGCGAAAGGTCGCGCGAATTATCTGTGTCGTCGGCGATTTGCGTCGGCGAAGAAGGCGGTCGGTAAGGGCACGCTCTTAGAAGACGACGGGCGCGAAGAACTGGAAAGGATTCAGGAGTGGCTCGAGACGACTTCGGACGGCTCGAAATCTGAGATAGCGCCGAGCCCGGCGAACGACGTGTGGAACGAGATTTGTTGCGAACAGGGCAACTGTCTCGCTCGCAAATGCCAGTTCTACGAAACGTGTTTCTATCGTCAGGCGCGCAGGAGATTGGAAAACGCGAATATTATCATTGTGAATCACGCGCTGCTCTTCAGCGACCTCGCGCTCAAGTCGAGCGGCGGCGCAATACTGCCGAATTACGATATCCTCATTTTCGACGAAGCGCACACAATGGAGAACGTCGCCTCGGAGCAGCTGGGCGTCGAGGTTACGGAGTATTCGATCGACTATCTGCTCTCGAGACTCTATAACGATCGAACGAACAAAGGACTGCTCGTCGAGGAGACGTCGCGCTCGTGGAGCGAGGAGCGCGAGATTTTCGTTGAAGCCGCGCGACTCGTCGACGAATGCCGATTCCGCGCGGAACGATTCTTTAACGAATTGCGCGAATGGCTAGAAGCGCGCCCGGGCTCAAACGGACGCGTGTTCGAACCTGAGATCGTCGGCGCCGGGCTCACGGAAGGACTCGAGAATTTAAAGAACGCGTTACGACGCGCCGAGGAAACGCTCGAAGACCCTGATCGTCGTCAGGAATACCGCGCGGCTCGAATGCGCGTGAGCGCGCATATCGCCGAAATCGAGGACTGGAGACTGCAACGCCCCGAAGGATACGTGTACTGGCTCGAGAGTTTTACGTCCCGCAAGCGACCTAGAGTCGCGATGCGCGCCGCGCCGGTCGACGTCGCGCCTATTTTGCGCGAGAAACTCTTTAACGTAACGCCGTCGGTTATCGCGACGAGCGCGACCTTAACGGTCGGCGGCGTTAAGAGTCGCGCCGGTTCGCGCGCGCACGAGGTTCCGCTCGACGCGATCGCGACGAATCCGGACGCGGAGTCCGAGGAGACGCGTCGCGCGTTCCGTTTCTTTCGTTCGCGGGTCGGGCTTACCGGCGCAGCTGCGCGCGCGCTCGGGAGTCCTTTCGACTACAAACGTCAGATGACGCTCGTTCTTGCGAAGAAACTTGAATTGAGCGAGTTATCGGCGATGCGTCTCGGACTTTCAGCCGATGAACGTCGCGCGGAGAACGAGCGTCGGTTGTGCGCGGCGCTCCGCGATTACGTTGCGGAGACGGACGGCGGCGTCTTTGTGCTATTCACCAACGCGGCGCAAATGAAAAGGGTAACCGCGACGCTCAACGATTTCATGGTCGAACAGAATTACCCATTCTACTCGCAATCGGAGGGCGTTCCGCGTCAGCTCATGGTGCGTCGCTTTAAGGAGAGTTCGCGCAGCGTGCTATTTGGGGTCGACAGCTTCTGGCAGGGCGTCGACGTGCCGGGCGCGGCGTTGCGTAACGTTATCATCGTGAAATTACCGTTCCTAGCGCCGGAACAACCTCTTGTCGAGGCGAAGTTGGAAGCGATCCGTGATCGCGGCGGCAACGATTTTCAGGAATTCCTATTGCCGAACGCTATTTTGAAATTCAAACAAGGAGTTGGACGCCTCATTCGTACGAAAGAGGACGTCGGACAGGTCGTTCTACTCGACGAACGCGTTCACACGAAGACGTACGGTCGGCAGTTCCTCGAGGCGTTGCCAGATTGTCGACTGCGCGTCGACGTCTTTAATTGACATAACGAGACAGTTAGAAACAGAGAAGTCATGAAATTTTATATCGAAACGGTCGGGTGCCAAATGAACGCGCTTGACTCAGAGCTCGCGGCAGCGGCGCTCATTTCAAACGGTTGGGAACGACTCGCGACCAGGAAAGACGCCGACCTAGTCATTTTCAATACCTGCAGCGTGCGCGAACACGCCGAGGAGAAGATCTATAGCGCGCTGGGAAGATTGAAGCATTGGAAGACGCAGAAGCCGGGCTCGCTCATCGCCGTCATGGGGTGTATGGCGCAAAAGGATAAGGGCGTCGTCTTTCAGCGCGCGCCCTACGTCGATATCGTCGTCGGACCCGGTAGGCTCGACCAGCTCGTCGAACTCGTCAACCTGGCGATCGCGACCGGCGAACCGCAACTTGCCGTGAGTCTCGATCGTTTCCAGCGGCGCGACATGCCGCGCGAGACTCGGGAGTCGTTTCGGCAATTCGATCCGATTCGTCTGCCGGAGACGCGACCGCGCGTGTTTCAGGCTATGGTGCGAATTATGTTCGGATGCGATAAATTCTGCTCCTACTGCGTCGTTCCCAGCGCGCGCGGACCCGAACAATGCCGACCGCCCCGCGATATTCTCGAAGAAGTTAAAACGCTCGCCGATCAGGGATGTCTTGAAATTACATTACTTGGACAAACGGTCAATAGCTATCGCTACGTCGAAGACGGCAAGACGACCAGACTCGCCGAACTACTCGAAATGATCGATCGCGTGCCAGGAATACGACGCGTTCGATTCGTGAGCTCCTACCCGACCGATATGACCGACGAACTGCTCGCCGCCGTGCGCGATCTGCCAACGTCGACCCCGTATCTGCACGTGCCCGCTCAGCATGGCGACAACGGCGTTCTCCAGAGAATGCGGCGACGATACTCGGTCGAGGAATACAAGGAGCTCGTCGACCGCATTTATGAAACGATACCCGGCGCGGCGATTACGAGCGATTTTATCGTTGGTTTCTGCGGCGAAACGGAAGAGGAGTTTCAGCGCACGATCGACCTTGTTCGCTACGCGCGCTTTAAGAACAGCTTTATTTTTAAGTATTCCGAACGCCCAGGCAACGAAGCGTCGAAACGGTACGCGGACGACGTGCCGGAAGAGGTTAAGAAGCGTCGCAACAACGAACTGCTCGCCGTTCAGAATGAAATAAGCGCGGAATTGAATCGCCGCTTCCTGGGCGAGACGGTCGAGATACTCGTGGAAGGACCTAGCAAACGCGAAGCGCGAAGCGTCGCTCAGGAGGAAACGCTCTACGCCGAGTGCGAAACGCAGGAAGACGCGTCGCCTACGCGCGACGCCGATAATTTCACGTCCCTCGACGCGCTCGTTTCAACGGGTTCTTCATCGAATACGCAGCTCACTGGGCGCACGCCGTGCGATCGTATCGTCGTCTTTAACGGCTCGACGACCCTCACGGGCACGTTCCAGCGCGTTCGGATAACGGACACGGCGCCCTTTACGCTTTTCGGCGAACTCGCGGACTAGCGCTCGTCGAGTTAAAACAGCTCGCGCGCGGCGAGCGACGTCGCGCGCATTTTTTTCACGCGTGAGGCGCGTGCCAAGAAACAAAAAAGCCGGTCTTCAAACCGGCTCTTTTAGTGGGCGCACATGGATTCGAACCATGGACCTCGTCCTTATCAGGGACGCGCTCTAACCAAACTGAGCTACGCGCCCGCCGACCCCGTTGGGGTCAAACAACAGAAGTATTCTACCACGACTTTGCATTTGCGCAAGGGGCGCGCGGTAAATTTTTTCAAATTTTACCGCGCGCCGGCGAGAATACCGTCGTCTGCGCGCAGAACTACTGACGCCACGCTTCCAGATAGCGCGCTAATTGGTGCATATCGCTACCGACTTTAATCGGACGCGGATACGCGCGCAGCTTGCTCATATTGATGAGTTCTTCAAATTTCGGGAAGGAGAGACCCATCGGATCGGAACCGCTATTGACCGAGATCATCACGCCGTTGAGGTTCATCTCGCAGAGCGCGCGATAGCATCCGACGCCGATCTGACTGCCAACGCAAACGTCGTACGCCGTCGGCTGATTGCAACGCACTTCGTAACCGAACTGCAGACCGTTGAACTTCTTGCTCTTGCCGGTGCGACGCTTGTACTCTTCCGCCATGAGACGACCAAGGCGCGACGAGTACTTCAGCTGCGAAACCGGGAAGTGCCCAAAAGTGTCGGGCTTGAGCGACAGATATTCGTCGTGCGAGACGCACTTCTCGATTTCAGAGAGCGGCAGGAATTCCGCCACGCCCTCGGAAATGACGGCGACGAAACCCTTCTGACCCTCTTTCTCGCGCGCTTGAACGACGTCGACCAAGTGATTCACGACGTGCGACATATCGACGATCGTGCGCATGACAGGCTTGCCGTTCGCGTCAAGGACTTCTTTGCCAGTCTCAGGATCGATCGTAACTTCGGTCGTCTTCCAAGACTCTTCGATATCTTCGAGTCCGACGACGGCGGAGGCTTCGCCCGCGATCGCCGCGCCGTACGCTAGCCACGCGGCAGCGCGACCCATGAGCTGGCAAACGAACCCCGCGCCGGCGGCGGCGCTGTCAGAGAGCAGATTGCGCAACTCTTTCGCGAGCATTTCGACCGCGCTGAAGTATCCGAACGTGAACGGAATGCCTTCGTAGTCGTTGTCGATCGTTTTGGGCAGGTGCACGACCTTAATGCGTTTCGCGTCCGCAGGCTTGCGATCCATGAACAGCTTGAATTTCGCCGCCGTCGTAAGCGTGTCGTCGCCGCCGATCGAGACGAGCGCGTCGATTCCAAGCGAGCAGAGCGCCTTGTAGACCGTCTCCATAGGCGCGAGCTTTTCAGCGTCTTCCAGATCTTCGGGCGTCTTGAGCGCCTTACCCGGGTTCGCGCGCGCCGTACCGATGCAGATACCCTGACGCGTGCGGAGTCCGTCGCATACGTTCTTATCGAGACGTACGTAAGCGACGCCTTCTTCAAGCGTGTCGCCGTCTTGGTATTCGACGAGGTGAGTGTAACCGTTTAACATCCCGTAGACCTCGACGCCAGCGCGCGCAAAGCACAGCGCGGCGCCGCCGATTACCGCGTTCGCGGCCGGCGCTGGTCCGCCGGAGAAGAGAATGGCGACTTTTTTAATGTCTGTATTCGGTCGCGAAGGACTAGATAGCGACGACATAGGCAACCTTTCATTCATTGAGCTAGCGGCGCAGACGCGCCGACGAGTAACTGTAACCGTTCGACGTCGACGCGCGCGCGTCTCGTCGAAATCGTTGATCGTTCCCAATTATACGCGTCGGTAAAAAAGTTTCAATTGGGCGCCGCGCCTTTTATCGCGCGTTGAGTATTTAGCTGGAGTTAAACAAAAGAAGTTAGGAAGACTTGTTTTACTGGAAAAACTAGATAAAATGCAAATTACGTTTTAGTCGCGTTGAAAGAGTCGACTTTGTCGCGAAACGTTGGAACAAAGCGCGATCGAGTCGCGTCAAAAGTTGACGGTTTCACAGCGTCGTGCGGAGTTCGCCTCATTTCTTTTCGCGATAATCGACAAAGCTATCGCGGAACGGCTGGGTTGACTAACTTGACGACTTTGAATGACTGGAACAATTGTCGCATCCTTACGATTTGACATAAAAACGTCTGCGCTAAAGAAAAAAAGGACGTTTTTTGTGGCAAATTTCGGCTGGTTGCGTTAAACTAGATGAGAATACGTCTCATTAGGCGTTTCGTTCGTGTTCTAGCGGATAGAGCGAGCGAAACGCTTTGCCGTGTCGACCGACCGGTCGGGACGGGACGCCGCGGAACGCGTGTTTTGTAAAGGAACGCGTCGGCGCGGGTCGTGCGCAAGGGCGTCTTGCGCGGCTACGCGCTATTTCGTGTGGCAAATCGTACAAAATGACGCGTCCGTCGACACGTTCGACTGAAAGATGGGCGCGCGGTAGCGTCGTAATCATCGCTCGACGACGTTTACGCTGAGGTTGGATCCGCCTCGGCTAGTTGCGAGCGAGGTAAATTTTACGAAGGAATGAAAACTATGTCGCAAACAGGTAAGCGTTTTCTGTCCGAACTCATGAATCGCGTTAAAAGCGTAACGTCGTCGAGCGTTTCGACGTCGCGTGGACGCGCCCATTCACTCGCCGCTCGCCGTCTTGGAATGGAGCCGCTTGAGGAACGTCAGCTCCTCGCGGTCGATCCTTCGCTCTTGGCCGCGGCGTCCGCAACGCAGCAGGTAGAGACGTCTACTCTGACGGACTTTGCCGGTCCGATCGACCTTTCGGCGCTTAATAGCGAGTCGCAAGTAGCGGCGTCGGCGATTACAGTGAACGACGCCGGGTGCGAAGAACACATTCTTTCGCAGACGACCGGTTACGAGACGACGGTCGCGGATCCTCTTTTCTCGAACGCGTTCGTTTCCGGGGACGGCACGCACGTCGTAACGACGGATCTTTCCGCGAGTATTTACGGTTTCAGCCACTACAATCAGGGTTGGGCGGCGGCGCTCGCGAATATTCTAACCTATACCGGTTGGGCTGACACGAGCGAGGTCGTCAACCCTTACGCTACGGAATACTTCAATATTTCCGCAGAACAGCAAACGTTCAACTATATCGCGAATTCCTTCACGAACGACCCGTCCTCGATCTACTACGCATTCGCATGGTTCAAGGAGGGCGCGAGCGAATATATTTACCAAGGCGACACGAACTACGCGCAGATCTACGAGACGAGTACGCGCGGCGGTCTTTATCCTTCTACGACCGGCGAATGGAGCTTCTATTCCGAATACGCGAAAGAGATCCTCGCGGACGACGTGCAGTCTCCGCTTTACGGCATAACGCAAGAGTACCTCGATAAGAACTATGGGGTCGGAGTCGAAGTTCATTACATGACGACAACGGGCGGCGACGTGACGATTAGCTCGACGAACACGACTCCACTGAAGTCTTGGCTGACCTACTGGGGCTACGATTACGACGCGACGTACGAGCCGACCGACGTGGAATACTATACCGCCGTCTATATGTCAAATCCGACGACGGGCGAGGTCGAGCGTATGCCGATCCAATGGGACGCGACGAACGAACGTTACGTTTTTACGTCGTACGATCAAGCGACTGGTCGCACGCCGTACATTTACTCTTTCACGGCAATCCAACGTATGCCGGGCTACGGCGTTCTTGAACTTGACGCCTACGAGCCGAATAACGAGGGAACTGATTTCGACAGCGGCACGACCGCCAATCTCGGTAAGATCGACGTCGTAACGCCGAGCTCGCAGAGCGGTTCGACCGTCTACGGCAATACGTTCAAACTTAACAACCTTACGCTCTTCGCAGAAGGAAACGACAAGGTTGCCGCCGACCCGGTTGACAATTATAAATTCGAGCTTACTCAGACGGCGTCGAACTCCGACTCCATCGTCGTTCGCTGGGCGGAAGGAACGCGCACGCAGGATCTCAAGGCAACGCTCTATCTCTGCCAGAATAACGAATTCGTCGCGCTCGATCCGGCGGCGTTCGGATACGTCGAGGGACATTTCGACGCAATCGCGACGCAGGAAGTCGTTCACTCCACGGGAACCGACGGCAAGATTTATTCGCGCACATACAATAAACTCACGATTCCGCTCGCCGGACTCACTGCAGGTCAATACTTCTTGCGCGTTGAATTCGCAGACGGCGTGGTTGACGGTATCAATACGGAATATGAGATCACTGTCAACGCCGGCTACGACGATATCTACGAAGAGAACAACTCCTTTGAATCGGTCAATCAGAAGGAACTCTCCTCCGCAACGAACCCGACCGCTAATCTCGGCGTGCTATACGGCACGACCGAACTGACCGATCTCGTTCTGAAGCAGTACAGCAATAAGATCGACGAAGTCGACTGGTACCGGTTCGAAATGACAGACGTGGGGACCGTCGACAACTACGTCAAGATGTACTACAACTCGACGTCGTCGCAAGTCAACGACGCCGACCTCGACCTATATCTCTACAAAGAAGACCCGAGCGATCCGCGCGGATACCGACTCGTCGCCAAGAGCTACGCCGAAATGACAAACGTCGAAACGATTTACTTCGACGAAGATATCGACGGCAATCCGTTCGAAGCGGGCGTATACTACATCAAAGTAACGGGCAACTACTCTTCCGGCAACGTCGAATACAAACTGGAACTCAATCCCGGCGTCTGCGACGTACCGGACTTGCGCCCCGAGGTCGTCGGCACGAACAATTGGGAAGCGCCGCTCGTCGTTTCGTCGGATAAATACGTTCCGAACGGCTCCGAAGTCTACGGTAGCGAGTCGGTGATCGGAATCGACAGCGCGATCTATCTGAACTACTCCTTTACGGTCAACGGCGCGTCTACGGAATACGGCGCCGATAAGACGGCGGAGTACAAGGGCGTTACGCTTGGGATGTACGTGAACGGCGTTCTCGTCGAATCTGACGATCTTCGCACGCTCATTAACGATAGTAACCTTTCGGCTTCCCTTAAGAATCAGTTGCTCGCACTCTTCTGCGACGGCGGACTCGATATGAAGGCGAACGATAAGGTCGTGATAACGAACCTCAATCTCGGTCGCATCGTCGACGACGGCTCCTTTGCGAATAAATACTTCGACGCGAGCGCCCAGGCGACGAACGCGGTCGTAATCGCGATCAATCCCGGCAATTACGATATTGAAGACGGATTCGGGCAAGTCGTGGACAAGCGCGAAACGCAGGAAATGTCGCTCGTGTACCGGGACGGCTCCTTCTATAACGGCGCGACCTTAACGCCGGTGCAGAAGGGCGAGACGGTCGAGGTCTATCGCAATAATACGCTCTATCGCACGGTGCGTTACGGCGTCGACAACTTCACTTTCTTGAACGACGACGTTATTCTCGTCTCTGTCGTGAGCCATAAATACGAAGTCGCGCTCGACGGGTACTATACCGTTCACGACGGGGTTAAAGGCGAGCTTGAGTACGTTGTCGACAATAACTTCTCCTCCGTGTTCTTCGTGCTGAATAATCTCAGCGAAGACGCCTTTGCGCCGAACGCGAGCGTCTCCGACGTTATGAACAACACGAACGAAGAGCAGTATCTCCCGGATCTTGGCTTCGCGAACATCGACAATCTTTCGGTCTACAACGACGAAGAGCTTGGCGATTCGCGCCTGCGTCGCGTTATCGACAATCTCGTTATCACGGGCGAGAAGGGTTCGAACGACGCGTACATTTCCGACTGGTTCCGCTTCCGTCTGAAGTCAAGCGCGGAGGACGCGGAGCCAAACTATAAGGACGCGTTCGTCCAAATCGATATGGACGAATCGCTCGACGGTATTTCCGACTACGATAATCTCGGCGACCTCGATCTCTATCTCTATAAAGTCGTACAAGACGACGCGACGCAAAGCTTCGAACAAGCGTACGAAGACGGCGCGTATCACCTCGAACTCGTCGGCTCCAGTAAAGGCGTAACCGCAACGGAACGAATTAAATTCGCCGACGTCGCCGACAGAATCGAGGACGGCAACTACTTTATCTGCGTCTCGGGCTTCAACGGCTCGGCGAATCGCTACTCGCTAACGCTCGGCGGCTTCACGCAGTCTGGCAATATCGACCCGACGGATCCGTCGGAGTACTTCACCGACGACTCCGTAACCGTAGTGAACTCGGTCGCGACCGTCTCGTGGCAAACGCCGCCGACCGACTACGTCTCCAGCGTTAAGCTCGAATATCGCGTAAAAGGCGCGTCGAGCTGGCAGGAAGTCGGAACCTTTAAGCCGTCTGTAACATCATGCAAGATAGCGGATCTCGATCCTTCGACTACTTACGAGTTCCGTCTCACCGTCTCGAACCATTTCGTAAGCGGCGCCTCCGCGACCGCCGAGAAGACGACCGACGAGTTCCTCAACGAAGTGAAATATCGCGCGGTTATCGTCGGCGTAAGCGACTACCCTGGCACGGCGAACGATCTTACGACAGCAGTAAACGACGCGCGCGCGTTCCGTAACGCGCTGCTCGAAGACCCGCAATGGGCGGAAGGCAATATCACGTACCTTACCGACGCAAACGCGACGCGCGACGCCGTGCTCGCCGCTATCGCCGACGTCGCGAAGGTCTCGGACAACAACGACGTCTTCGTATTCTACTTCGCCGGTTCCGGCGCCTCGGCGGTCTCCGCCGGTCGTCAGCTCGGCTATCTGAAGACGTGCGGCTCGACGCGTAGCGAATTCATCTCGAACGTCGATCTTGTCAAGGCGATCGAAGCGGTCGCTGCGGGCTCGAAGCAATTCTTCCTCGACGCCGGGCAAATCAATACCGACGCGGAAGACACCGGCATACTGTATCAACCGTTCATCGACTCCCTCACGACGTCGACGACGAACGGAGGCTCCACGATCAAGCCGCAAATAACCGTTCTAACCTCCGGAACCGATAGCTCGGACAACATTTCCCCGACCGGCTCAACGAGTCGTTCGGTCTTCAATCGCGCGGTTGTCGACGCAATGACGGAATACTCAAAGGTCGTTACGGCGGAAGAAGTGGAAAAGGACGAGACGGGCGAGACGGTCGAATCTGACGGACGCGTAACGTTCGGCGAGATCCTCGCCTACATGGCGCAGGACGAGACGGTCGAGAAGAGCGGTATGACCTATACGCTCGCGTCGAACGACACGACCCGGGACACGATTCTCATGAACGGCAAGTGGAGCGAATCGGGCGCGTTCAACGAAACGTGGCTTGAACAACGCGCAATTATCGTCACGACCGCAGCCGATTCGATCGACACGCACGACGGCGAGATCTCGTTACGAGAAGCCGCCGCGCTCGTCGGCACGACCCTAAACTTGGAAACGGCGCTCGAAAACGGCGCGACCTTTACGATGAAGGCTGGCTCCGTTATTATGGTAGGCGTAACGTACGGAACGCTCGTCGAGGACGTCGAACTAACGTACGCGAACGGCGGCTTCCGCACAGCGGGCGCGTGCTCGATTCAGACGACGACCTCGCAAGTCGATTTCTCGCGCGGCGGCAACGTCGTAACGTGGTCCGCAGAAGATTGGGCAAACGAGAAAGTACAGCTCGTCGACTCTGATGAGGTCGCCGTCGCGGACGTCGCGTATAAACTCGTCGCGACGGAATCGACTTCAACTCCTGGTACGGGCGCGTCGAGTTCAAGTTCGAGCGCCGGTTCAAGCTCGAGTTCTTCGTCTGGCGCGAGCTCTGCGTCCGGTTCAAGCTCAGCGGGCTCTAGCTCCGCGAGCGGCTCCAGCTCGACCGACACATCGTCTAGCGAAGCGACCGAAGTTGTAAAAACGGTATTGGAAGACGGCGACATACTGACGACGGCTGCAAAGGGCGGCAAAGAAGTTCTCGTAACGAAAGTTGGTCAGAATTATCGTCTCACGCTCGACGGTATGCCGTACAATCGCACGACCGGACTATACCTCGACGGCAAGCTCGTAACCCTTTCGACAGCCGTTTCGATCGACCAGGACGTCGTGCTCAATAAGATCGTCTTCGATTCGAGCCTCTCGGGTCAGGATCTCCAGATCAAGTCTTCGGCGAGCCCGATCGTCTTTGCGAAAGGCGGCGTTGTCGACGCGACCGATATGAAGGGCAAGCTTGGACTCGTTAGCGACGGTGGGAACGCGCTTATTCAAGCGTCTGGAACCGATCTGGTCGCGTTAATTGGTCTTAAACTAACGTCGACGAACGGCTCCGTCGCGGCGGTCGATAGCGGCGCGTCCCTTGAGATCGCGAATTCGCTCGTTTACGGATCGACGTGCGGTTCAGCGCCGCTCTTTGCGAATGAAGGCGAGCTCGCGCTCGCTAGCGTAACGGTCGCGAACAACACGACGAGCGGCAAGTTGGTCGACGGCGCCGGAACGCTCGAGATGGTCAATACCCTCGTAGCGCTCAATAGCGGCGACGCGTCGAATCTTGCCGGATACGACTACTGCCTCGTAACGACGGACGATCCCGGCTTCACCGACGCGGCGAACAACGATTACACGCTGCTGAAGTCCGCTGACGCCGTGCTCGACGCCGGTAAGAATAGCGCGTGCAAGACGAAGAGCGGAGTCGTTCTGACGACCGACCTCATTGGCAACGAGCGCGTCTCGACCGCCGGCACGATCGATCTCGGCGCGTTCGAATATACGGTCGCCGACGAAGATCGCGAGACGCCGTCGACCGTCGTAACGATTCTCACCGACGTCGTCGACGCGACGGACGGCGAGATTTCGTTGCGCGAAGCGTTCGCGTACGCCGGCACAAGCTACCAGATTGAGACGGAATTGGAAGAAGGGGCAATTGCAACAACCGAAGACGGCGGCAGCTATCAGGTTAAAAACGGTCGCCTTGTCTCGTTCGACGGCGTTTCGGCGATTCAGACGGGTCAGTATTACGCGATCGAGGGCGTTTATCTCGTCGACGCGTTCGGCGAAGGCGTCGCGCTCGCGGACGGCGACGTCGTAACGCTCAGCGACGGCAGTAAAGCGACCGTCTCGGGCAATCGTCTGCTTCGCGCGTCTGGAATTCCGGTGCAAGTTGGCGCGACGATTACGACGAAAGACGGCGCGACGGGAACGCTGTCTTATGGAATCGCGACGAACTTTACGCGCGGTCAGCAGATTTCGGTCGCGCTAACGGCTGATCTTATCGACGCGTCGACCCCAGTCGGCACGTTCGACGCCGGCGCTTACATTCTCACGTATCAGGCGAACGGAACCTTTACCGCGACGCTGAACGTAACGACGAC
The DNA here is from genome assembly GCA_900318195.1 of uncultured Planctomycetota bacterium. Lineage (GTDB taxonomy): Bacteria > Planctomycetota > Planctomycetia > Pirellulales > Thermoguttaceae > RUG369. The sequence continues at coordinate 9,716 of ONJR01000163.1, read as the reverse complement.
GGGCGACAACAACCAGTCGACGACCACGACGTTCGACGCGACGTTGAAACTCGTCTCGGGCGCGAATTTCAACTTCCTCGACTCTGAAGGTCAGGCGGCGGACGCGGGCGTCATCGTAACGACGCGTTCCGTTGAACTCACAGACGGCAAGTACACGCTACTCGAAAATATCACGGACGCTCAAGGCGCGATAATCTACGCGAGCGGCGCTATCTTGACGCTTGAGCGCGGCGTCTTTACCGACGCGGACGGAAACGAAGTCGCGGTCAAGCGCGGCGTAACGTTTACGTCTCCCGAGGGCATGACGGTTCAGTACCTGTCGTCGAACTTCTCGCCCGCCGCGTTGGAGGCAGGCGCGGAACTGATCTGCGCGGACGGCGTAACGCGACTTTATAAGGAAGGCGCGACCGTCTACGAAGAAGTAACGCTCGGAACCAATATAACGTTCAAGCGCGGTCTTGAAAACGGCGAAGTCGACCTCGTTCGCGGTCCGATCGCCGTCGAACGCGCGGTAACGCTCGACGGCGCGCTCAACGGCGGTCTAACGATCGACGGCGGCGGCGCGACGCTATTCGACGTCGACGCATATCGCGAGGAGTCAACGAGCGCCGTTGTCAACTTCAACGGTCTCACGCTCGTGAACGGCGCGACCGGCGCCGACGTGGAAGGCGGCTTCATTACGGTCGCCGAAGGCTCGAACTTCCGACTCGCTAATTCGACGATCGCCGGCGACGGCGCGGTCGTCGGCAAGGGCGGCGCAATTTACAACGCCGGTCGCACAACGCTCGAATCGACGGTCAAGCCAATGACGATCGACAACGTCGGCGCGACCGAAGGCGGCGCGATCTATAACGTCGGCACAATTACGATCAACGGGGTCGAAATCAAGTACGTTTCGGGCGGTACGGGCGCAGGTCTCTATAACGCTGGCACGGCGACGTTGGCGGGCGCGAAGATCAATAACGCAACCGCGAGCGCGAACGGCGGCGGCGTCTACAACACAGGCGTTCTCTCGGTTACGAAAGCGTCGGAAATCACGTCGAACGTCGCGACGAACGGCGCCGGTCTCTATAACACAGGCAACGTAACGCTCGTTAATTCGACGATCTCGGACAATACGGCTAGCGTGAACGGCGGCGGCGTCTACAATGCGGGCGGCACAACCTCGATGACGACCGCGAAGGTCTTCGGCAACGCAGCCGGTCAGTACGGAGGCGCGATCTACGACGCGGCGAAATTCTTCGCGACGCGCACGGTTCTCGCGAATAACGACGCGCCGACGAACGGCGCCGCCGTCTTCTCGTCTGGCGCGACGACGCTCGTTAGCTCGCTCGTGATAGCGAACGGTCAGAATAGCGCGTCGAGCGCAAAGTACTCCGTCTTCGTGCGCGGCGGTTCGCTGCAATTGACCGGCGTCGACGTCGTCGGCAACTCTCAAGGCGGCGTCGGAGTCGCCAGCGGCTCGGGCAAGGTCTATAACTCGATCGTCGGCGACAATAAGGGCACGGATCTTTCCGGCGCCGCGACAGCCGAATACAGTATGATTAAGAAGTCTTCGGGCTCGATCTCGTCGACGAACGTCGCGTACGCGCCGAACTTTGCCGATCTCGATACGAGCAAGGATTGGACGGTGTGGAATCTCCGTCTGAGCGGCGGCTCTCCCGCAGTCGACGCCGGGTCGATCGATTACAACTACTACAATTCGCTCAACGGTAAGAAGACGGCGTTGACCGTCGACTTCGCCGGTAACGCGCGCGTTACGGACACAGGCGTCGATATCGGCGCGTACGCGTCCGCCGCAGTTCAAGAGGACGAATCGACGGTCGTTACGACGTTCGACGACGTCGTCGATCCGACGGACGGTCTCGTCTCGCTACGTGAAGCGATTCGCTACGCGTCGACCGGCAAGACGGTCGCGGAACGCACGGTAACCTTCTCGCCCGATCTATTTGCGCTCAACGATTCCGGGGTTGTCTATCTCGATTCGAACCTTCAGACGATTATCGTCGGCTCGACGGTTACGGTAACGGCGGCGTACGAAGACGCGTTCGGCAATACGAAATACCGCGATATCACGGTCGACGGCGCTAACTCGAACGCTCCGCTCTTTATGATCAACGGCGACGCGAATATCGAGATGCGCGGTTTGAAGTTTACGAACGGTCATGCGACGGGCGCAAACGAGAGCGGCGGCGCTTTCATCATTCACGGCGGCACGCTCACGCTGCTCGACGCGGTTGTAACCGGCAATACGGCGGATCGCAACGGCGGCGCGGTTTATCAGGACGGCGGCGTCTTCTACGCGATCGATTCGCTCTTCTATAATAACGCGGCGAACCAGACGTACGGCTATGGCGGCGCGATCTGCATAACGGGCGGTCAGTCTTACGTCTACAATACGACGATAACGAAGAACTCCGCCGGCGTATACGGCGGCGTCTTCGGACTCGACGGACTTGTCGTCCTTGCGAACTCGATCGTCGCTCAGAACCTCGGCGCGCAAAACGTCGACCTTTACGCGAGCAATCTCGAAGCGACGGCGAACCTCATTGGATCAATGGATCCGTGGCGATCCGTCGGCGGCTACAACGGCAATATTGCCGGAACGGTAACGCGCCCTCAAGATCCCGCCTTTACCGATTACGACGCGAACGACTTCACGTTGCGCGCGGAATCGCTCGCGCTCAACGCAGGCGTGAACGCGTACGCGTTCGGTCCGGACGGCGTGCGTCTGAAGTACGATCTCAACGCGAACGAGCGCATAGTCGGCGGCGTCGTCGATATGGGCGCGTTTGAGTCGTCGTATCAAGACGTTCCGTCGACCGTTGTAACGACGCTCGCCGATACGATCGATCAGACGGACGGTCTCATCTCGTTGCGCGAAGCGATCGAGTACGCGAAGCAGAACAACCAGCCGATTACCTTCGACCTTGGCGAAGAGTTCGAAGGCGGCGCCGAAATCCGACTCGACGGAACGAAAGGCGCTATCACCGTAGACAACGCGCTAACGATCGACGCGTCCGAAGTACCGGGCGGCGTGACGATCGTTGGCTCCGATAGTCGTATCTTTAACGTACAAGGCGGAACGCTCACGCTCGACAGCGTGGCGCTAACCGGCGGTATGGAGACGCGCGGCGGCGCTATTTACATGACGTCCGGCGAGCTGAATCTGACGAACGTCCTAATCTATGGCAACGAAGCCGACGCGGAAGGCGGCGCTATCTACGTCGTCGCCGGCGCCGCAACGCTGCTCAATACGACGATCGCCGGCAATAGCGCGCCGAGCGTGCCCGGAGCTTATTTCGGAGGATCGCTGTCGCTACAGAACTCCATTATTGCGGGGAACGCAAAAGAAAATTCGACGAGCGACGAGAACTTCGATCTCTACGTTGCCGGCAAACTAACGCCGATCGCCAGTATTGTCGGAATCGCGACTGCGTCCGACGCCGCTGAATTCAACGGCTATAACGGCAACGTCTTCGGAACCGCGGACTCGCCCGTCGATCCAGGCTTTACCGCAGGCGAAACGAACGACTTCACGCTCACGCCGGAATCGATCGCCGTGAACACGGGCTCTAACCGCCTCATTGGTTTGCCAGGATATTACGCGTCGATTCTACAAACGACGTCGAACCCGACCGTCTTGCGCACGGACTTCGCAGGCGATCCGCGTTTGGTCGGCGGCACGGTCGACGTCGGCGCGTTCGAGTTCCAGATCGAGAACGAGGCGCCGAGCGTCGTCGTAACGACCCTGGAGGACGTCGTTGATCCGTTCGATAATAAGATCTCGTTGCGCGAAGCGATCGACTACGCAGGGTCGATGTCCTTTGTCGACGGCGTAACGACTCCGGTCGGACGCACGATTACGTTCGCGCCCGAACTTGCCAACGGCGTAATTACGCTCGCGGAAACGCTCGAGATAACGAAGTGCGTAACGATCGACGCATCGGACGTTCAGGGCACAATTACGCTCGAAGCTGGCGACGAGTTCAACGTCCTGACGCTGAACGGTCAAGCGGACTCGGTCGCTTCTGAAATCGTCGTGATCGGTCTTAGCATAACGGGCGGCGTCGCCGACTACGGCGCGGGCGTGTATCATGTCGACGGTACGGCGCGGCTGTACAACTGCGTCGTTTACGGCAACGAAGGCGTCTACGGCGCCGGCGTCGCGTCTGCGGCGGACGCGGTTCTCGGGGACGCAAGCGCGAACCAGCTTACGCTCGTAAACTGCACGATCGCGAATAATAACGCGACGGGCGGTTACGCCGGTCTGTGGAGTCGCGGCAGTTCCGTTAATATTCTCAATACGCTCATAGCGAAGAATACGGTGAACGGCGAAGCTGGCGTCGATATTGCGGTCAGCTCGATCGGTACGATTCAGAACTCGCTGATAGGCGCCAGCTCGAACGACTTCGCGTACAAATACAACGGCGCAAACTTCAATCTTGTCGGAACGGCGAACGCGCCGATCGATCCCGCGTTCAACGACGTTGAGAATAACGATTTCTCGCTCGTCCGGTCTGAAGACGGTAAAGTCTCGGTCGCGATTAACGGAGGCGACAACGCGCTGGTCGTCATGCCGAGCGGCGCGGTTCCAGCGACCGACGCCGCCGCGAACCTGCGCATTATCGGTAGTCAAGTCGATATCGGGGCGTACGAATCGCCGCTCGGACCGACCGAAATTCCCAGCTTGCTCGTTACGACGCTCGAAGACGTTGTCGACGAATACGACGGACTCATTTCGTTGCGCGAAGCGGTGCAGTACGCGAATAACTACGGTCTCGCCAAGACGATCACCTTTGCGGAGCGACTCAGCGGCGGCACGATCTACCTGAAAGAAGCGTTGAATCTCTCCAACGACATTACGATCGACGGACTCACCAATAACGTCGTGGGCATAACGCTCACGGTAGCCGACGACGTCAATCGCACGCTCGACGAGAGTCGCGAAGAATGGGAAGATTCAGTGATCTATGTCAACGCCGGCTCGACGGTTATTAACGGTTTGACGATAACGAATCGATATACCGAGCGCGTGCGCAACGGCGCGGCGCCGAAGGTCAAGGAAGGCGGCGCGATCTACGTCCGTTCAGGCGCCATTTCACTGTACAACACGCTCGTTAAGGACAGCGCCGCTACGAAGGGATCCGCGATCTTTATCAATCCCGATATCGACAATGCGACGGTGAACCTCGTCAATACGACGGTCGTATCGAACGTCGGTCAGACGACGAACGCCGACGAAGGCGCCGCGATCTACGGCGAAAAGGGCGCTGTCAATATGTGGAACTCGATCGTCGCGCTTACGAAACTCGACAACGGCGGCACGGCTCAGGACGTCTACAAGGGGCAGATGCAGCTCACGAACGACACGGTAGTCGAGCGCGGATCGACCACGTTTATCCTCGATCCTTACGACACGTCGAAGACATACGAGCCGACAGAGGGCGCGACCATTGGCGTCTCGACTAACGACTACTTGTATTACTTCACCGATCTGACTTATAGCGGCGGCGTCTTCTATCGATACTACGGCGAAACGTATCAAGAAGCCTACGAGATGGCGAATAATAACATCATTCGCGTCATGCAAGAGAAGGTTCTCACGTACGATTCCGATTGGTATGACGAAGGCGTTATTTATAACCTCAACTTGCAGAATTCGGACGTCGTGGAGTGGTACAGCGCGTCGACCGGTAAAACGACGACCGTTCGATACTGGTTCGGCAACTTCGTCAATGCGACCACGTTCCGACCCGTTACGTTCAATCGCGGCGATACGATTACCTTCGACGTACCCTTGTACTACATTTACCAAGACGGAAACTTCTATTGGCTCAATATAGCGAATCGCAGTTTCACGTACGGTCAGACGGTAACCGACGCGACCGTGAACGCATACGCGCAAAACGTGCTCACCGCCATTAAGGAAGAGCTTGCAACCAGAACGACGTACGACAAAGTCGTCAACGGCGTTAATATGACGTACCCGATCGTATCGGCCGACGTTTCGATCTCGGGTCTGACCGCGACGTCCTCGCGCGTCCAGACGGAAGGAGACGACACGTCTGAACGTTATCAAGTCGTCTTTACGTACACAGCGACGTACGATTACGTAACGCGCGCGGGTTCGAGCGTCTTTAATTCGTTCGTAGGTCTTTCGGACACGCTTGCCTCGCAGACGTCGGGCAACGGCGCGTACGTCGGTTCGTCGACGCTCGATCTCTCGCACGAGCTCGACAATATGTTCGTCGATCCCAATAACGGCAACTATACGTTGCAAGATCTTGCGATCGCCACGAACGCGGGCAATAACTCTTATATCAACCAGGGTACGATCAACGGCACGTACGACGCGCTCGACGTCTTGGGTCAGCCGCGCATCCATTACACCACGATCGATATGGGCGCGTTCGAGAACCAGAACGCGCGCGACGCCGCGATTACGAGCGTCGACGGCACGGCGGTCACGCTTACCGTAACGACGTACCGGGACGTTGTCGACGCGACCGACGGTCTGACCTCTTTCCGCGAAGCGATTACGATGGCGGAGAAGATGTACGATCTCGGGTATTCCGATATTTCGATCAACTTCCAGAGCTCTTACGACGTTCGCGTCGACAATACGCTGGGCGGACTGCGGATCAGCCGACCGATGACGATTAACGCGAATAGTTCGGTACTCGACGCGGATAACTCCGGGTGCGCGCTTGCCGTCGCAACGGACGGGAAAGTCGTAATTCGCAATCTCGTGATTAAGAACGGGGTCAACGGCAACGGCGGCGGTATTAACTTTACGAACGGTGATCTTACGCTCGACAACTGCTTGATCTACGACTGCCAAGCGACGGCGTCTGGCGGCGGTATCTACGCCGCGTCGAACGGCGTCTTGGATATTTACAACTCGACGATCGCGAAGAACACGTCCGTAAGCGGCAACGGGATTTATTCGACGAGTAACGCGGTTGTCAATCTTTACAATACGATCGTTGCGACGAATCGCTCCTCGGTAATCGGCGCGCTTGATTACGACGTCATGTTCGAAAGCGCCCCGGGTATATACGGTTCGCTTATTGGCAACGCTGGCACGCAGGCGTACGCGCAAACGCTCGCGAAGACGGCGCTCGTCTCGAAGATCGGATACGGACTCGACAACTCGATCGATCCGCTCTTCATCAACGCGACGGGCGGCAACTTCCACGTCTCCGCGACGGAGAGCCCTGCGAAGAACGCCGGCTCCATGCTCTACGTTTACGACGGCGCGCGCGACTTAGACGGCAACACGCTCTCCGGTCGCACGGCGGTTACAATTGGCTCGTACCAGATTGGTACAGAGACGCCTTCGCTTGTCGTAACGACGTTAGAAGATATTGTCGATACGAGCGACGGACTCATTTCGTTGCGCGAAGCGCTTCTATATCAGCGCCGTTACTTCGGCGACTGCATTGCTGCGGCCGGCGCGGCGCGAATTTGGGAGAGTTCGTACGATCAGGTGAACGCGATGAACAACGCGTCCGTCTATAGCGCGACGTACTACTCGCCGATTACGTTCGCTCCGAGCCTTGCCGGCGGAACAATTAAGCTTAACCGCGGATTTACGTTCGAGCCTGGTCTGGCGTCGATTCCTTACGACTATCTAATTGACGCGTCGTCGTTGAGCGGCTTAGGCGGTATTACGATCGACGCAAGCGCCGTTAGCAACAATTATGTCTTTAGCGTCGAAGGCGAATGGGACGCTCAGAATCAAATCTACTGGCCGGCGCACTTGGAAGTTCGTAATCTTCGCGTCGTAGGCGCGGGCTCAGGAACCGCGTTCCGCGCGAATCCTATGGGTATGATTACGATGCGCAACTGCCTTGTGGAAAAATTCGGAACCGCTCTTACCGTCCAAGATTCGACCGACAACGTAACAGGTCTTGCGCAGATTTATAACTGCACGCTCGTTGGGAACGCCAGCGTTACGTTAGGCTACATACACAATACGATAATAACGGGCTCGCTTTCTTCGTATCCAGTGAGTACGAACTGGGACGGCGCGCATATGTATGCGTCGCTCGCGCGAAACACATATGGCTCAGTTTCACGCGACGGCGATTCGATCGTTGGCTTTACGCCGGGCGACACGTTCGTCGATCCCGCGAACGGCGATTATCGCCTCGCGGACGCGGCGCTCGCGAACAACACGGGTAATAATACGTATATTCGCACGTTGGAACCGACGCACAGCGACGCGGAAACCGACCTGAACGGCAACAAGCGCGTTCTTAACACGTACGTCGATATGGGATGCTACGAGCGCCCGGACTTCATCGACGTCCCGTCTTCGACCGTAACGACGGATCAAGACGTGGTCGACCCGACGGACGGCGTGATCTCCGTACGCGAAGCTCATATGTACGCGCAACAGTGGTCGTCGCGGTTCGGCGGCACGGTGCGGTTCAGCGCCGATATAGCGGGCAGTACGATTACGCTTAATCGTCCGATTCAGGTCACGCGCAACGTGAACTTCGACGGCGGCTCGAACGATATTACGCTCGACGGCGGACAGAACGGTTCCGTCTTCGATATCAATATCCCCGGCGTGCAGGCGAACGTTCCGAACGTCTATCTGCGCAATATGACGCTTACCGGCGGTAAGTCGATTACGGACGGCGGCGCGGTCTATATCCAGAGCGCCAACGTTTACCTCGCGGCGCTCGATATTTACGGGAACGAAGCGCGGCGTTACGGCGGCGCGGTCTACGCGTACGACAGCGAGCTAACGATCGCCGACTGCCGTATCGGCGGCAATACGGCGACGTACTACGGAGGCGTCGTGAACGAGTTCGGTAAGACCGTTATGACGCGTAGCTACGTTGCGCAGAACGTCGGTCTCAACGCGAACGCGGGCGCGGATATCTGGGGTAAAGCGGCGGTCAACTTCGTCAATAGCAAGAATAACGTCGTCGGTTACGTTGCCGACAATATTCAGCTCTACGACGGAATCGACAATAACCGTGTCGGAACCGCCGAGGTTCCGCTCAAGCCGTTCTACGCGCCGGCGGTCGGCAATCTTGAGGTTCTGCCAGAGTACGTTATCAACGCGGGCGCCGTCCTCGACGAGGCGTTCGCCGACTACGACGGCGACGAGACGACCGATCTCTCGATCGATTACGGTCCTGAGCTCGACGTCTTTGCCGAACTATTCGACGAAGAGTTCTAATAGCGTCAGGTTGTAATCGACCGATTAGCTAGAACGCCCCGATTGCGCGCGCCGCAGTCGGGGCGTTTTTTGACCGCGCGCGGCAATTGACTTGAACGCTCGCTTGGGTTAGAATAACGGAGTCTGTGGAAACAAAGAAAGGAGGAGTCAATGACGCCAGACGCGAACGAAAATAAGAAACTCCAAACCGTAGCGGCGAAACTTAATCCGATCGACGCGCCGATGTTCAGTAAAATGGCGGAGCACGTTTCCTTTATACAGGAGGCGTTACGAGTCTTTTTGCGCGATCCGGAACTCGTCGTGCTGGCGACGCTTCCCGAAAAGAAGATCGTTAATCTGTACGGACGTTCCGCCGTGCTCGATTCCAAATGCCAACTCGGCGACGGACGCATTGTAAACGTCGAGGTTCAGAAAGCGGATCAAGATCATCATCTGAAGCGGACGCGCTATTACGGCGCGCTACTAACGACGAATATTACCGATCCCGGCAAGAATTTTAACGAAGTCCCGGACG
>ONJR01000162.1 GCA_900318195.1 uncultured Planctomycetota bacterium | reverse complement strand
ACGTTCGGTTGAAGATGTAAGGACACACAAAATGAAAACAACAATGAAGACGTTCTTAGCGTGTTTATTGGTTTGCGCTGTGTTCGGAGGTTGCGTAAGCATTCCGAATAGCGAGACGGTGTCGCCGAGGTATTTTAAAAGTAAAATTCACGGCGGTCCGCGAAGTCAGATGGAGCAAATCAACTTCGTTAAGTTGAGAATGGATAAGCCGGCCGAGGAGTTGCTAGGTCCGAACGACGTGCTTGGTATCTATATTGCCGGTATAACCGGCAGTCTTGAGGACGCGCCTCCGATTCACAACATCGGTTCGTCGACGGAACGACCGGCTTCGGGTTACCCTTATGTGGTTCGTTCTGACGGCACCCTTTCTTTGCCGATGTTGCCTGAGCCGATTTATGTCGAGGGAATGTCCTTGATTCAAGCTGAAGAGGCTATTCGCGCAGCATACACTCTCAAGCGAGAGATTGTTCGTTCCGACGCTAATATCTCTGTCTCAATGATCAAGCCGCGAACCTATCACGTTACGGTCATTCGCGAGGATGTTACAGGCACCGATATGCGATCCTCTAACTCCAACAATTCGACGAACGGAAGAGGTTCTTCTTACTTCGCCGGCATAGCGCGCGGTACCGCAACTTCACTTGAACTGCCCGCATACCGGAACGACGTCCTCGAGGCGCTCAGTCAGACCGGTGGTTTGCCGGGTCTAAACGCGAAGAACGAAGTCGTTATTTTGCGCAAGGCTTATAGCGACGAGTTCAGCAACCGCGATTACGGCATGGATACAGGGTACGCGCAGAGTCAGGTAGCGCGTCGTTACAACGAGTCGGGCGAAATTACAGGTCTTAACTCAGACCTTGGTATTCTGCGTATTCCGCTCCGCGTCGGACCGAACGACGTTCCTCCACAACTGACGTCCGAAGACGTAACGCTGTATGACGGCGACGTGGTTTACATCCAATCTCGCGAAGCCGAGGTCTTTTACACCGGCGGTCTAATCAAGGGCGGTGTGTACCCGATTCCACGCGACTACGATCTCGACGTTATGGGCGCGATCGCGACCGCCGGCGGCACCGTCGGCGCCTCGGCTGGTTCGCATCAGTCGAACGTGGTTGGTAAGGTCGGCAGTATCCTTCCTGCGAGTCGCATCCTAGTTCTGCGCGAGGTCGACGGTCGACAATACGCCATTCAGATTCGTCAGCGCGATATGTTACGCGATCCTTCGCAACGAATCTTGATTGAACCGAACGACGTTATCCTAGTCGAATACACGACCTTTGAACTCTGGTTCAATATGCTGTACAACACAATCAACTTTACCGTCCGTTACTCTGACTTCAAGTAGTTCAGCGCCTTCGACGTTGAACGAAACGCTTGACCTCCGACGCTCTCAATGTTAATCCCGCAGGGGAGCGTCGTCTAGATACGAGCTAGCCAATTCTTTACACCGCGCGATCCTTGTTGCAAGAATCGCGTTTTTTTTTTACCCCGCCTGTGATCAAGAGCGCTACCGCGCGCGGTTAGTGTCCGTTCTTCAAGAATTATTTTTAAAAAGCGGTCTTGATGGTAATACCCTCTTGACGATCTAGGGTGAAACTGTAAAATCAGAAAAAATATCGGTTGCGTGTAATCGTTTCGACTCCGCACGCAATGTAACGGCGCGTTTTTAGTCGGCGAAAAACGCGAGAAGTCGAGTATGCCGACAGTCACGTCCATTCTTATGAATGGCGCAACTTTTATTGTCGTCGTTGAAACGTCGTATGGTTCCTTGCTCGTTGAGCGGTGGTGCGAAACGGTGTGCTGTGATACGACGAGGAAGGATTTTTAATTATGGCTGACAATGCCCTCTCCATCAAAGCTCTCATTGAAGCTGGCGTCCACTTTGGTCACCGCGCAAGTCTCTGGAATCCGAAAATGCGTCCGTATGTCTACGGTCGTCGCAAGTTGATCCATATTATTGACGTTCGCGAGACTGTTCGTGGTATTCTTCGTGCGCGGAAGTTTCTGAAGCAAGTCGCGGCCGAAGGAAATCTCGTGCTCTTCGTCGGTACGAAACGCCAAGCTTCGGAAACGATTCAGACACAAGCGGAACGTTGTGGAATGCCGTACATCGCCGAACGTTGGCTTGGTGGTACGCTTACGAATTTCGAAACGATTCGTAGTCGTATGCGTCGACTAGAAGAGCTGGAAAAGATCATGGAAGGCGAGCTTCTTGCGACCTATTCCAAGAAGATGCAAGCGTCTCTAGCGCGCGAATATCGCAAGATGTATCGCAATCTTAACGGTCTGCGCAAAATGGAACGCTATCCTGCCGCGATGATTGTCGTCGACCCGCGTAAAGAGAAGAACGCAGTTCGCGAAGCGCGTAAACTTAACGTTGTCTCGATCGCTTTGATCGATACAGACTCTGATCCGGACGAAGTTGATCTCCCGATTCCCGGTAACGACGACTCGATCCGTTCCATCGATCTGATTGTTTCCTATCTTGCCGACGCCATTGCCGAAGGTGTGAAGGAACGTGAAGCGAATAAGTTCGATTCCGCTCAGGAAGAAGTCGTCGAGTCTGGCGAGACCGACGAGGCTGCCGACGCAGAATAAGGCTCTTTCTTCCGTAGCTTTTCGCATCTTAGGTTTGATGAATTGTTCGCCTCGACAAGTTCCGTGGCGGACGCTCAATAACTCTGATAATAGGCTATTAAAAAGCCAGGAGAGAATACAATGGCTGAAATTACTGCCGCTATGGTCAAATCGTTGCGCGACAAGACCCAGTTGCCGATGATGGAATGCAAAAAGGCTCTTACCGAAGCAAATGGCGACGAAGAGAAGGCGATCGAATTGCTTCGCAAAGCCGGTAAGGCTAAAATGGGCGGACGTACTGACCGTGAAACGGCCGAAGGACGTATTGCGATCTATACGGGAGCAAACGGCGTGACTGGTATGGTCGAATTGCTCTGTGAGTCCGCACCCGTGGCTGGGAACGATCAGTTCGTAGCGCTTGCTAACGCGCTCGCCAAGCAACTTGCAGAAGGTCCCGGCGCCGCTACGCCTGAGGAACTACTAGCTCAAGGCGATTTGCAACAACAATTCGACGACCTCATGAATAAGATTCGCGAGGTCTTTAAGGTTCCGCGAATTCTGCGTGTGGAAGGTTCCGTTGGCACGTACGTGCATCACGACGCAAAGGTTGGCGTTATTCTGGAAGTTGACGGAGACAACAGCGAAGTTGCGAACACGATTTGTATGCAGGTTTGCGCAATGAATCCGTCTGCGGTTTCTGCTGACGACCTTGATCCTGCCGTCCTCCAAAAAGAGCGCGAGATTGCTGAAGAGCAAACGCGCGTTGCCAACGCTGGTAAGCCCGACAATATTATCGCTAAGATCGTCGAAGGTCGTATCAAGGCTGTTCTCAAGGAAATCTGCCTCCTCGATCAAGCCTTCATTGTCGACTCGAACAAAACCGTAGGCGACGCAGCGAAGGAAGCTGGTCTTAAGATTAAGAAGTTCTATCGCTGGGGCGTCGGTCGCTAGTTAAGTCTCTGACTTCCTTTGATAGTCTCTTTCTGACTCGATACATTATAGATCCGGATGGTGAAAGTAGACCGTCCGGATCTTCTTTAGGTAAAAGCTCTCTGGATAGACTTTCTTTATTTGATAAATTTGCTATAATCTGACTCCACGGGGAGTGTCGGGAGCCTTGTCATACGCGTGTTTCTTTGGCTGGACGTTGTTCTTTATGCTTAGCAAAGTAGCGCATTGGAAGCGTACGGTATCGACGCGGCTTTTTGCTATCATCAAACAGCGAGATCGAAGAGGTTAGGAGATTATGGCTAGAACTGCATTGAGTCTTTTAAAAGAACAATTTGTAGGCTCCTTCGAGTTTTCTCAGACTATAAAAACACTTGAACGGGGTGAGTCGGCGCTGTGGAACGGATGTGTTGGCAGTTCGTACGCGATGCTAGCAGGCGCAGTTTCAGATGAGACGAACCGACCGATGATAATCGTTGTTTCAAAAGTTGGTATGGTGGAAAAAACGGCTCAAGACCTAAAACTTTTCACCGACGCTCCTATTTATACATATCCCATTTTAACGGAAGCCGCCGCAGAAGACCCTGACGACATATTCCCCTCGGAAGACGCTGATTTTGGCGCGCGGATAAAAGCTCTCAAAGCATTAGGCGATCACATTAACTTTAATCGTGCTACTGAAACTAACAACGCGCGCGCCCCCATCATTGTTGCCACGCTTGCCGCGCTCCTACAGACGACGCCGTCTCGTGATCAGATTATCGCTGAGTCTATCAGTTTGAAAGTGGGCGACGTCTATTCGTTGGAAAAGCTCCGCGACTGGCTTGCAACGGGCGAATTCGTACGCGAACCTGCCGTCGAACACTCGGGAGAGTTTTCTATTCGCGGCGATATTTGTGACATTTTTGCCGTTGATTGGGAAAACCCTATTCGTATTGAGTTCTTTGGCGATCAGGTAGAGTCGATTCGTTTTTTCGACGTGGTTGATCAACGCAAAATATCTGAATTAGACGCGATAACGATCTCTCGGCTCAAGACTCACGGAGTGTCAAATTCGACTTTTCTTGAACATCTGCCGAATGATTCTGTGGCGTTCATATGGGAGTCAGATCTTGTAATTGCCGAAACGACCAAGTTGGTTTCCAGCGCTAATTCAGGCGCGAGTAAGACTAGCCAATCTGGCGCGCACCGTCTTACGATCTCAGAAGCCATGAACACGCTCTACCGATTTCCAACGATACACGCCGTTAATCTTGCTAGCGGCGCCGAACCTGCGCAACTTGCGTTAGAGGGCTCCTTTTATTCCGTTGAACGCCTTTGTGGCGACGTTACTTCAGTTGACGGTTCACTCAGGTCCCTTGCAGACGACGAATGCGTTATTTTTGTATGTGCGTCCGATGCAGAATCGACTCGGCTACAGCGTGCGTTCATGACGAGTCGCGCAGGTTTAGACGGACGTCTCGCTTTCGTGATTGGAGCTTTGTCAGAAGGTTTTGAATGGCGCCCAATGAAAACGCTCGTCGTAGGAACGGATCAACTCTTTAGCCGCGCAATTTCCCGACGTACGCGTTCGACAAAGTCTGAACGTGAACTGCGTAAAACGATCGATTCGATTATGGACTTGGAGCCCGGCGATCTTGTCGTCCATATTGATTTGGGAATTGCTCGCTATACAGGGATTGAGAAACTCCGTCGTTTGAATCAAATAGAAGATCATCTCCGACTTGAATTCGATGGAAAAACGATTCTCGTACCAGTTTCTCAGATAGGTAAAATACAGCGCTATTTTGGCGTCGGCGGTGCGCGCGTTGTTAAGTTGTCGAAGCCTAATGGGAAAGCTTGGAACGAGAGAAAGGAACGCGTTCGGCAATCTGTCATCCAATATGCCGCACAAATGTTGGAGGTGCAAGCTACGCGCGAGACGTTGTGCGGAACAGCGTTTGAACCGAACGGCGAAATGTTTCGCGGATTTGAATCAACTTTTCCATATCGTGAAACGGAAGATCAACTGACCGCGTTAGACGCCGTTGCAAAGGATATGGAAAAGATTCGACCAATGGATCGGTTACTCTGCGGCGACGTTGGATTCGGAAAGACGGAAATTGCAATGCGCGCCGCAATTAAGGCTGTTGAGTCCGGATTTCAGGTCGCTATTTTAGCCCCGACGACCGTTCTCACAGAGCAACACTATCGAACTTTTGTTTCACGCTCGGTTCAGCTACCGATTAAAGTGGCGTCGTTGTCTCGTTTCTCGAAAAAGGAAGAGCTCAACGATACGCTCGAAAAGATAAGAAGCGGCGAAATTGACGTCGTAATCGGTACGCACCGGCTGCTCTCAAAAGACGTGCATTTCAAGAAGCTAGGACTTGTGGTTATAGATGAAGAGCAAAAATTCGGCGTTCGTCATAAAGAACAGTTAAAGCATCTGCATAACACCGTTGATATTCTGACCATGACAGCGACGCCGATTCCACGCACTTTGCATATGGCTATGTTGGGAATTCGCGATATTTCTAATCTTGAGACGCCGCCTGAAGATCGACTACCAGTTGAGACGAGGATCGTTAGACAAAATGACCAGATCATAAGGCGCGCTATTTTACGCGAATTGAATCGCGGCGGGCAGGTTTATTATCTTCACAATCGCGTTTTTGACATTGAGGAAAAGGCGAAAGAGTTACGCGCTCTTGTGCCGGAAGCTCGAATTGTCGTGGGGCATGCGCAAATGGCTTCGAGTTCGCTCGAAAAAATCATGCGCGACTTTGTTATGCATAAATTTGACGTCCTACTATGTACAACTATTGTTGAAAGCGGCGTCGACATCCCCAATGCCAATACGATTTTTATCGATAACGCAGATCGATTTGGCGTGGCGGAACTACACCAATTACGCGGTAGGGTAGGGCGCGAGAAGAAACAAGCGTACTGCTTTCTCTTTATCGATCCGAATAAACAACTTTCTGGCGTTGCTACTCGACGGTTGCGCGCATTAGAACAGTATTCCAAATTAGGTTCAGGGTTTCAGATTGCATTAAAAGACCTTGAAATCCGCGGCGCCGGCAACATCTTGGGGGTCGAGCAGAGCGGAAGCTTGGAAGCAGTGGGATACGAAATGTACTGCGATATGCTGGACTCAGTTGTTCGCGCTCAGAAGCGTCTTCCTCAAAAGATAAACGTAGAGGTTGAAATTGATTTGAATTGCGCAGCGCTTCTCTCGGATTCCTATATATGCGAAGCGTCTCAGAAGATCGATATCTATCGACGACTTGCCCGCGCTTCAACGCACGCTCAGGCGAAAGACCTCTATGACGAGGTTTGCGACCGTTTTGGTAAACCTCCACACGCAGCGAAGTTACTTTTTGAGTTGGCTTACCTAAGAATAGAAGCGTTTACTTTCCGTGTAAAACGGATTTCATTGGAGGACGTCGTTACTCCGCAAGGTAACAAAAAGAAGCTAACGATCAATTTCCGTGTGCCTAGTCTTATGGAGCGATTTCAGGAGATTTTACAGGCTCGAGGTTACATGATCGGCGTTATAAACGACGTTTTACGTGGATACGTAGATTTACCGCCCGATGTGTTCGATTCCGACGGCGTTATGAACGAATCAGATCTTGTTCGATTTGCGCGATCACTCTTTGCCGTGCCGCAAGGAGACGAGACGCTTGCGGGTTTTACTGCAGAAGCGACTATTGCGTGGAGCGAAGGAACGAACGTCGACATTGCTGCCTATGTTAAAACTAATAATGGCAAGAAGGCGATAAAGGCAGAGAAAACGAAGGAAGCTCCTAAGAAAGGGAAAGATTCTTTCTCATCATCCCCCGCCAAGCCGGATTATCGCGCGCCGCTTGCTAATCGCCTCAAAGCGTTGCGTAAAGGAAAAGGAAGTTAGCATTGTCTTTCACGTGTATGCGTATATTTGCGCGAATGCTCGCATTTCAGAGCAGGGCATACAGTGCATGTAGCAAATGAGAAAAAGCGAGAACGAAGACTGGTGGGGTATTCTGACGATTCGTCAAGGGGAAGCGTACAGTAACGAACCGTTAGTCAGGTGATTGTCGTTGTGCGAATGTGATTCATCGATCCTATTATTTCGCTTATTTGACGTTATTGTAATGTTTCCCCTTTGAGAGAGTCATTGACGTTTCAAAGACAAAAAGGTGGTAGTTTTGCCCCTAGAGAGAGAATTTTGAGGAAACTTTTGGCGAATTTGTTTTACTCGCCGGATTCATATCGTCTTATCTCTGTTCCCTCGCTGGAGGTCCCTTTTTGCTGGTAACAGACAACTATCGTTGCGTAATTTCGTGAAGGCTTATAGCCGTTGACGCGGCTAATCCGTGCAAGGCTACTCGACTAATTGTCATTCTTCCTAGCGTCGATTAGGACAGCAATCATGATAAGCGTTAGATCATCGCGATGGATTTGAAGGACGTATTAGGTATGTTGGCGTCATATTTTCTGATTTACGCAAAAAGCGCGCTGTCATAGGACAACGCGCTCTCTCACGTTACTAATTCCACGACGTTCTATGGCGACATTGAAGATTTCTTGTAAATAGACTCATTCGTCGCTAGTGAGCTCCAGTTTGAGATCCTTGTTGGACTCGCCGATTGTCAGCGTAAGTCCGGAGGTTGCCTGGTTCGCATAACGAGCTGGAAGCAGATTGACCCCCTTCGGTTCTGGTCGATCAGGAAAAACCTGCTTGTGGCTTTTACCACCCGCTTCGCTGAAAATCTTTGCTTCTTCGTCGGTGTACGCGTTTTCCATGATAAACTTTGTTACTGTTACTTGATACTCGCCAGGCGCGACGCCGTCCCCAGCGTTAAGCGTTTGAAATTCGAATTTCCCCTTCGCGTCTGACATAGCGCCGGCGCTACGCGCGCCTGGCGTGGACGGAATAAGAGTAATCGAGGCGTCGGCGAGCGGTTCGCCGTCGAGCGTTATTGTGCCTGTCGCCGTATTGAGACCACCGAGTCCGCCCTTTTCGCAACCGGCGAAACATACCGCCAAGATTGCGAGTAAGAGAATCGTGCTGTATTTTTTCATGAAGCGTGTTCCTATTGCTGAATTTCGTATACACAGAGATTACGCTAGTAATTTTCTGCGACACACCTAATGTAAAACCCCCTGATAGGTTGATCGCCATTAAACGACCACAACCATCAAGGGGTTTGTAAAAAGTAACTTGAACGTATCGCTCATACGTTGAGCAAAGCGTTACCCCTAATTACCCTCAGGTCGGGCTTAAAATTAGAGGTTCGTTCCAGACTCTCCACCGTCCCTGGAACCGAGAGCTCCCCAGACGCCGAAGTTCGATTTGCCAGAACGTTTGCAAAGCCCATTTGCAAGCGTGCCGCAATCAATTGTGTCGCTAACAAAGTGAACAGAGCCGTCGACGTAAGCGCAGTTCACTCCGCCGGAGTGATTGGACTGAGCGGAGAGGATCATCGCCGTATAGTCGTCGTTACTAACGTGGCAACTCGGCGAGTTCGGGGGGCAAATGGTCGTGAACGCTGCATAGATTGGCTGGCAGTCGTCCCATCGAACTCCGCGTTTGGCCGCAACGCTAACGCCGTTCGTAAACGCATTGCCTTCGCCGCGGAGGTTGATACACGCTTGAGGATTGAAGCCGGAAAGTTCACAAGTATTGTGTCCAGTACCGGCGCCGAATACGTCGCTACGATTGACTGCGACGCCACCCTTTAGACCTTGGGTGTTAACGGCAGGGACTACGTGTTCACTATAAATGATGGTGTTGGAGGTTCCGTCGGAGATAGACGCCAGCGGAGTCCAAGTCTTCGGCTGGAGCGCGCCGCGCGAGTAGTCGGTACGTCCGGAGCTACCATTGACCCACCCCCATTCCTCAGCTTTAACGCAATAGTCGCCATAGCTACAATCGTAGCTAGCGCAAGCGTATCCGTTCTGTATCTGCTTCGCGTTACCGTCAGAAGGACACTGGAAAGTATCGATCTTGATTTCCTTGTAGTCTGCGCCGGCGCTCCAAGCGGTCGTACCGGCGGAGTAATACTTCTGGAAAAGTTGATACGCAGAACCCTGCTCCATGTTCGGAAGAATGAAATCGCGCCAACCATACCCGAGCGTGCGTCCAGTGCCAGGTACGGCGCCGAAGCAGTCTTGACCGAGAGGAAGCGTGTCGCCATTTGCATCGACGTAGTTCATCGTTGCAAGTGCGAGCTGTTTGAGATTGTTTGTGCACTGCATACGACGCGCCGCTTCACGTGCAGCCTGAACTGCAGGGAGAAGGAGACCAATTAAGATACCGATGATTGCGATAACTACCAAGAGTTCCACAAGAGTGAAACCACGACGTGCTGTTCCGTTAATTTTACAAATGTTGCTCATCTAAAAAAACCTTTGCTGTCATAACCATGAAGGGGTAAAACGCCACAACCAAGCGTACTGTGATTCTAGCGCCCTTTATAAAACTGTCAAGCGCCACCGTTCCAGAGGTTCTAAGGAACTTCAATGAATTTTGCAGGTTGAACTTTTAAGATCTAATCGGATTATATCCCTGCAAAAGAGGACGGCGCCTATGCGACAGGTTCAGCTCATCAACTAATCGCTTCCTTCGACGCTAGACGACAATTATAATTCCGACATTTCTAATTAATCCCGAGTTTTTAACGAGCGAAGTCCCTCTTCTCACATTGAAACGAGGGACTTCTTATGATCGTGCAAATCACGGAGGAATTAATCAATCGTCAGGCGCCGATGAGTCTTTAATGACGAATCTTGCCTGCAAGCGCGCAACTTCGCGAGCGAGTCCTGCTACTTCGACGCTGTGGAGAACCTCGTTAAAGTCCTTGTATGCCGCAGGCGCCTCGTCCTTAGGGTAGAAACGGCAGTTTGTGAGGATATCGGCGTCGTTAAACTCCTGATCGACCACTTGCTGATCTAAGGTTTGATTTGCAACTCGACGCCCCATAGCGCGACCGGCGCCATGATTGACGCTGTACAGACTCGAGCTTGCGCCTTCTAGACCGACCATGACCGATGAACCCTGCGTTGGATTCCCTGGTAGTAGGATCGGATGCCCTGTATCGGCGAACGGCGTCTTAGCAAGCGCAAAATGCCCTGCTGGATATGCGCGAGTTGCGCCCTTACGGTGAATCCACATTGGACGGTTGTTCACAATTTCACGCCGTGCGATATTGTGACTGATGTGATAGACGAGGCGACCGGTAATTCCGGGAATGACCTCTTGAAACGCTTCGAGAACGAGCGCGTTAATGATTAGGTGATTCATTGTCGCGAAGTTGGCGGCAAGCGCCATATCGTCGATATAGTCGTTCGCTTCGGGCGTATCGAGCGGCGCGTATACTAATTCGGGGTCTTCTCCTGGCAGTGGAATATTCCACAGTTTGAATTTCTCTTGGAGCAGCTTGAATTGTCTCTTCGCAAGCGCATTTCCAAGTCCGCGCGAACCGCAGTGTGAAAGGAAAGCAACGTTTCCGTCAATCAATCCGAAGGTCTTTGCAACGTTTAAGCGCGATTCGTCCTTAACGATATTCTTGTCGTACTCCGACAGACGTACGATTTCACATTCTCCGAAGTGATTGCCGCCTCCGTAGCTGCCGATTTGAGTCAGCTTTTGCGCGTAATGACGAAACGAACCTTTGCCGTGAGTAATATCGAACTTGATCTGCTCGAGTCGCTCGGCGAGGATCTCGCCATTTGTACAGTGTCCAACGTGGGTGGGTTCCTCACAGCGTTGAATCCATTCTACTGGCACATTAAAGATTTGACAGGTCGCTTCTGTCGCTCCCTGAGTCATCGCTTGCTCAATATTCTCGACAGGGAAGTCGGGTTTCTTGCCTGCGCGTCCTTTTCCATATCCGTTTGGGATCCGCGCGCAAATAGCGTTGATAATAGCGCGTCTGAGTCTTTTATCAGCAATAGCGTCCTCGGGAAGATCTAGTTGTAGAAGACTCATAGAACAACTAATGTCGACTCCTGCCGGACCCGGATAAATGTGAGTAGGCGACGCCATAATGCATCCGATAGGGGCGCCGAATCCAACATGTGCGTCAGGCGTAAGAACGACGTCGACTACGCCAGGCGCGAAGCGCGCGTTGACCGCTTGTTGCAACGTTGTTTCCCCAAAGGTATCGCGGATTTTATCGGTACCGAAAACTTTGATGGGGGAAAGATGATCAAAGTAGATCGCGCCTGTCGCTTCGCCGGTGGGGGTGATATTATAGGACATTTTAAACTCCCTGTTGTAAAGAAAGATGAATGTTGGGATTCAAGGAGACGCGTCCTAGCGAGGCGTGTACATAGAAAAACCGACGCAACCTCGCGAGGAAACGTCGGCTCGAATCTTCTGAAATTCTCCAAGCGCTAACGCGCTTGCACTGGTAGAAAGTTAGTAGATTATTCGTCCGCCTATTCCTCCGAATCGTCCTTCTTGGAATAATTTTGTTCGGTCTTTTTGGCTTCTTTCGACGCGTCTTCAATCTCGTCTCCGACGCCGTTGACGCCCTTCTTGAATTCGGTCACACTACGTCCGAGAGAGCGCATCATAGAGGGTAGGCGATTGCCGAAAAGCAAGAAGGCAATCACTAAGACGATTATCAGTTGAGTATGGTTGAAACCCATGACGATCCTTTCGTATAGTATTTAGCGTAACCGCACCTTCGAGAAGCGTGAGGCTTTTCGCCGAGGGTTATCGCTAGTTCTAGTCAGTTGTATGTCTGAGCGCGCCAGTATCACGCGCTCGTCCAGTGCGGCGCTCTCCCATCCTGTTACGGGAAGAGGCATTCTCGCCAGCGCCACTGTCACCATTCTAATTGATTTTACAAGCGTCGTCAACAACCTTGGGAAAATTTTTCCAGAATTCCCATCTTTTCTTTCGACTTCGCGCAATTAACTGAGTAGCGTCTGTTTGTCAACTGGTAACAGTACGCGGAACTTTTCCGACAGTTCGAGGATTTTTTTAACGTCGAGCGTTTCAGCGCGAATCTCGCCCTTGAGGCGCGTCTCGTCTAGTATCCTATCGACGACGTCTTTTTCTAGGCGCCCCTTGAAGGCGCTACATAGCACAGATCGAATGAACTTGCGGCGATGGAAAAAGAGCGCGCGAACAAACTCGTGAAAATAGCGCAGATTTGGTATACGCGCGCGTTTCTTTTCATTGTAAACAAGCTGAACGATTGCAGAGTCGACCTTCGGACGCGGCCAAAAGACGGTCGGCGGCATGACGCGCACAATTCGACAGTCGCACTGACTCTGCATCCAGACGGCAAGCGCGCCGTAATCTTTTGTGCGAGGCTTTGCTACAATGCGATCGCCAACTTCCTTTTGGATTGTTACCGTCATCGAATAGGGGGGGATATCCGTTAGCAAGAGATTTGACATTAATGGAGTCGCGATCTGGTAAGGAAGATTGGCGCACAATTTGAAACGTCTTCCTGGAACCCTTGCGAGTTCTTCGCGTACGACGCTGAGGACTTCCTGATTGAGACGATTCTTATTCTCAAGGATATCGGCAAAAAGGAACCGGATATTGTCCTTATCCCAGTGCTCTTGCTTCGCCATTTCATGCATAACGGCGTCAACTTCTACTGTGACAACCTGACCTGCCTCTTGCGCCATTGCGCCTGTGAGCGACCCTGTGCCCGTCCCGACCTCTAGGACGACGTCGCTACGTTCAAGTTGTGCAGACTGATGCAAGAGGTGTAAAAGGTTCAAGTCGATGAGAAAATTCTGACCGAGCTTGCCGCGCGGATGGATGCCGAGCGTTTCAAAGCGCTTCATTAAATAGGCGCGCGTTTGATTATTGGAAGACCCTTCTCCCATTAGACTGTCCTTTTCCGGTTATGCGTGAATCTTGACTATCGGTCGTAAACCAACGTTTAATAGTATACCGCAGATTGTTTGTCGCAAAAGTCGAGAGACGCGATAATTGGCGTTTTTTTATAAACGAGCAGGCGACAAAGGCGTTCAAAACCGCGAATCATGATCGTATTCGTTTACGACAGTCGCCAGTAATTGATCGATATTCTCGAGCTCTCTGACGCGGTCAATTGCGCGCGGATCAATAAAGAGGCGCACTCGTTTGACATAGTCGTCAAACTGTTCAAGCGCTAGCGCGCGGACAACGGGCGAAACGTCGGATAGAGCGCGGTACAAACCTTCACGCTGATAAAAGACGTCTATCTTGAATTCGACTTCCTTGTCAATAGGCGGCGCGTCGATTAGCGCGTCGCCTGGGCGCAGACCCAAACGGTATGCGACAAGGTCGGCTATCTGATTTACTTCGTTGTATGATCGTCCCGCTATTTTGGCGTAGAGGCGCGGCGACTCCATGGCGCTGAACTCGCGCGCTCTCTTATAGAGCCGACGCTCGCTCCCAAATAGCCCTGCTAGTAGTGTGTGAATCTCTTTTCGAAGCGCCGGTTGGCTCGTAAGTTCCCACGTGTTTAGTAGCTCGAATAACCGCGACTGAACTTCTGCGTTTGAGAGTGTCCGGAGGTCGTCGATCAGCGTTCTATTGCTTCCCAGCGCTCGACTGAGCGAGAAGACGGCTCGTTGGAACATAACGGTTGCCGCACGCGACGCATGGTGCCAATAGACTTCGCTAAACATAACGTATCGCGCAAAAACCATAAGTTCGGCCGCCGTTTTACCCTTACTTGTGATAGCGACGCCGTCGCCTTGCTCGTTAAGACAAATACTGCCTACGAGACGATCAAGGTCATAATTTCTGCCGTAGGGAACGCCTGCCGCATGACTGTCGCGCATGAGGTAATCCATCTTGTCGACGTCAATCGGACCTGAAAGAATGCTAGACAGAAGGCGAAAAACTCGCCGCCGCCGATCATATTCTTCATTCGATTCTCCTGGGCGTCGCAACGGCGCTCTTTTTACGAGAACGTCGCAAACGTTTAAGGGGTCGACTCCCCAATCATGACGAATGAGAGGCGACAACTCGCCAAGCACGCTCGCTTCGGCCGCTTCTTCGTGTGAAATTAACCCAGGTAGTTTAAGATCCTCAAGGAGATGGCAGAATGGAAAGTGCCCGACGTCGTGAAGCAACGCCGCTAGTATGAGCGTTTCTGCGTCTTGTGCTCGTACTAAAGCTGCGAAACGCGGATCGCGAGCGAGCTTCTTAACGAGGAGTAAGGTCAAACGATAGACGCCGAGCGAATGTTCAAACCGCGTGTGCGTCGCGCCAGGATAGACAAGTTGAACAAAGCCCAGTTGTGGGATTCGCGTTAGTCGCTGAAACGCGCGAGAATCGATTATTCGACGCACTCGCGGAGTTAGTGGAGCGTCTAGATCGGGCGGTATTCGGATAATCGACGCACGCGCGTCGAGCCCGACAATTTCCGGAATAATCAAAATTTCGCGACCGTCGGACATTGACATAGCGCACTCCCTACGTCGTTGGGGATTGAGATTTGTTTATAGCTGGCGGTTTGACTTCGACGAGATCGGCGTCGAAGACCTCTTTAATTTGTAGCGCAATTTCGCTTTCAGCGACCTGTGTATAAAGCGCGCGCAAATTGACGCGCGCCGCTCGCGGTTCGCCGCGTGCGCCGACATTGGAGGTCGGCGGTTTCTGAGGCGATTTCAGGTTGGGATCAACGATGAGACGGAGGTGGAGTTTTGCGTCTAGTAGTTCACCAAGTCGCTCCTGAATCGTTGCGCGCTCCATTTCGCAGTAATCGCGTTCCGTTAATCTATCGCCTGGGAAGACGACGACAAAACTATTTGGCGGCTCAATTCTGACTTCGGCGGCAGTCGTGGCGTGATTGGGTAGAACGACGCCTCGATTCGTCGCTTCATGCCACGCAGCTTGTAACTGACGGGGCGACTGCGTCATTATAGTCGCTGAGTTATCCGACTGGGTGGGCGCTGAAGCGCCGATTGCGGGATGCGGCGCAGGAACCGGGTTAACGTTTGCTAGATTTTTTTTTTGCTCGTCGTCTTCCTGTTGAGAAGGCGACGACGAAGAGATCGGCAATGCAACCTGCGCGTTCGGTATTGCGCCGGACTGCAACTGCGCGATTAGCGATTCGAGCGACTGGAAGGCGTCGAGTCGGCACAGACGCACAAGCGCAATTTCCGCAAGAACTCGCGCTTGTGCGCTATACCTCATGCGTTGAGCCGTTTGATCGAGAATCTGAAGCGACGCCAAGATGCGACGTATTCCAAACGCTTGCGCTATCTTTTGGAGTTCAGTCATCCGCGCGACGGGCGAGTAGAGAAGCTCCTTCTCGCCACAACCGCTTGCGACAACCATGAGATCGCGATAGACTCCTAACATTTGTTCAATGAGCGTTCCGAAGTCGACCCCTTGCGTTGCCGCTATTCCCAACGTTTCAAAGACGCGCGCGGCGTTTCCTTGAGCTGTTGCGTCAAGCAAGTCGAATATCTTACGATCGTCGACTGAACCTAGCATATTATGAACGGTCTCTTGAGATATGTAGGTTGGCGCAAACGAAAGTAACTGTTCCAACAAAGACTGAGCGTCCCGCATCGAGCCGTTTGCGCGGCGCGCGAGTATGTCAAAAACCCCTTCTTCTGCCTCGGCGCCTTCTTGCTTTGCTATCTGAGCTAATCGCGACGCGATTGAACCTCCATTAATACTGCTAAAATCGAAGCGCTGGCATCTGGACAAGATTGTTATCGGGATCTTGTTAGGTTCGGTGGTACAGAAGATAAATTTCACTCGTGCGGGCGGTTCCTCGAGCGTTTTAAGGAGCGCGTTGAACGCTTCACGCGTTAGCATATGCACTTCGTCTATGATATAGATCTTGTAGAGCGAGCGGCTTGGCGCGATCGTTGCGTTTTGGCGAAGTTGACGAATCTCGTCGACGCCTCGGTTGCTTGCCCCGTCTATTTCAAGAACGTCGACGTCGTCGCCCGTCGCAATCCCGACACAACTGTCACATTTCAAACATGGATGTGTCGTCGGTCCCTCGACGCAGTTCAGCGCCTTAGCAAAAATGCGAGCGCAGGACGTTTTACCGACGCCGCGCGCCCCCGTGAAAAGATAGGCGTGCCCAACGCGATCCGTTTCGATCGCGTTCGATAGTGCGCGCGCGACTGTTTCCTGCCCAATGAGTTCGTCAAACGCTTGAGGTCGGTAGCGTCGCGCGACAACTTGATAGGCGCTCGGTTTTTTTTCGCGTCGCTGAAATTCAGAGGGAGTTGATGTAGACGCTTGCGAAACAGGCGACGCTACTTCTCTATTCTCTGACTTGGAAGGCAGGGACGATCCAGACGAGGACAACGCAACGTTGGTAATGTCATCTTTTTCTGATGGACCGTCGACCATAGTTTTCACCGATTCTTCCACCGTGAACTCTTCAGTGCGTCGGTCTGTTTCAACGAAAGTGTTTGGCGTACTCTCCAACTCTTGCGAATTGACTGTTGAGTCTGCTTCGCACTGGTCGTCAACCTCTACGTCAGCGCCTTGTGCCGCTATGCTCGTCGATTCTTCGCTTGCATTACTGGGCTCGTCGACGACTCTCTCGGGTACTAGAGGCTGCGCCGCAAAGAGCGCTTCAGAAGGATCGCCTAACAGTTGCGATTTATCTTTAGGCTCGGATTTTTTCGACGTCTTTCGTTTTTTGACTTTCGACCCAACATCTTCCGAACCTGCGCGGTCTGCCTGAGTCGTTTCTGATTCCGACGTCATAAACGCGTCGCCGAATAGTAAACTCGGCGCTTCAGAAGAGGTAGAATCTTGACGAGCGCGTTTCACGGCGCAACCTCCATCTCAAGGGGTAATGACTACGCGTCTGTCGATTATGAAAACACGACTGCGCGCACGATTAGTAATGATCCAAATACGCCAGACCATCGTCTGAGAGTACCATCTAGCTAGTATAATCTGAGTAAAGGCGTTCAGAGCGTTCTAATGTAAAAATGGCGAAATTACGGACGCTTTATCCACATGAGTATTCGTTATAACCGTCAAGAAAAACAAAAACGACGCGGCTCTGAACGAGAACCCCCGGCACATAAAAGTAACCGCTTATGGCTGCTTGATTTCTCACCTGACCAGGTTCACGGGCTCCCATTGCAGGGGGCCTCGTTCAAAGTCGCGTCGTTCGACTCAACTCTTTGCTTGATTGTATCCAAAGAAAGAATTTTATCAATGGGGAAAAGTTTGAAAAAGAATCATTTTCATTTTTTTCGCGCTCAGCCGCGCTCGAGACACATTATAATAGGCATTGTGAGCGTTGCAGACGCGTCCTTAAGACGGATGTATACGTTTGAGTGGAATTGTTCGAGGAGTGGAAGGGAATACTGTCAGAAAGGGGCAGCGTCTATGTCGATAGGAGCGAACGGTCGGGCTGTGGCTGTTATAACGGGCGCCTCGAGCGGTTTTGGAATGATTTTTGCCGATCGTCTTGCCGCCGAAGGGTGTGATTTAATGATCGTGGCGCGTCGTGAAGAAAAACTCAATTCAGTCGCCGAAAAAATTCGAAGTAAGTATGGCGTTGAGGTAGAGGCTGTTGTCGCCGATCTTGCTAATCAAGACGATCTAGCTGAAATTGAGCGTCGGGTGGAACGTTTTTCGACACTACGATACTTGATTAACAATGCAGGTTTTGGCGGCAATCAGCAATTTCCAGACGTTTCAGTCGAGGTCGAAACGCGTATGGTGCTGACTCACTGTCTGGCGTCGATGCGTTTGGCGCGCGCAGCGCTCGTGCCAATGAAGGCGCAGGGAAAAAAGAAGGACGCGGGTTATATTGTCAACGTCGCCTCGGTTGCCGGGTTTCTTGCAGGTCAGGGCGCGGCGGACTATTGCGGTACGAAAGCGTATCTGGTAACTTTCTCAAAGTGTCTTCAGTGCGACGTTAGACGGTTTGGAATACGTGTTCAGGCGTTGTGTCCTGGTTTTGCTAATACGGAGTTCCACATTTCAGAGACGATGAAACGTTCAAATGTAAAACAAATCTACCCTGAGATTATATGGCAAAGCGCTGACCGTGTAGTCGACGCGTCTCTGCGTTCGCTACGCCGCCGATTTCGACCAAATGTCGTTTGTATTCCTACCGTCTTTTACAAATTGGTCGGTTATTTTGGTTCTAGTTGGCTCTTTTCGCCGCTACGCTTGGCGCTTTCCGGCGGTAGGGTGCGATAGTCGTTTTCGTTTGACAGTATGAAAAAACCGGATTATATAAGAGGAGTGGATAGAGTATGGGGGTTCTAGGTAGCTTTGGGGACGAACGCATCATACGAAAAGATTTTTTCACCTTGTGTGTGGCTGTTTTCGCTATCTTCGCGTTGTCGACAGGTTGCGCGCCGAAGACGCGCGCTCCCGAGAGTTTTACCGCTATGCCTGATTCAACCACGACGCTTGTCGCCGGCGATCAGCTCGTGCTGACTCGTGGAAATGCGACCTTTAAATTTCGATATTGTCCGCCCGGCTCTTTCGAAATGGGGAGTCCTGCAAGCGAGCCCGGACACGAGGAATATGAAGAACGAATTCCCATTCGTTTTACCAAAGGTTTTTGGCTCATGGAAACCGAGCTTACAGAGCAACAATGGACGTCGATTTTCTCCTTGCCCGAAGACATGAACATTGGCGGTTCTCCAACAACTCCCCAAGTGAATATCCGTCCTACTGAGCTTGAAGAGTTCCTCGTTGCGATGAATGAATCCGGGCTAGCGCCTGACGGTTGGATCTTCGACGTTCCAAACGCAGCGCAGTGGGAATATGCGTGTCGTGCAGGCGTCAAGGAACCATATAGCGGCGGCTCTGTCGACGAGGTGGCATGGTATTCTGGCAACAGCGACGGTCATGTGCATGACGTTGCCCAAAAGAATCCGAACGCTTGGGGATTCTACGATATGCATGGGAATCTATGGGAATACTCGTACATTCCCGTGACGAAAGCAATGAAGGCGACACGCAGTATTGAATTTGTCCCAAATGACGAGCAAATGAAAGCCTCGGGCGAAATGGTTGGCGGGTTTTGGCTCGATCCGGAAACCTTGCCAGCGTCGTCCCGTAATTTTTATACGGGCGCGACGCTTTCCAGTTCGCCCGATCCGGGAACACCGGCGTTTATGAAAGGCGGCAGTGTTGAGGATTCGGCGGATTCGTGTCGAGCGGCTGCAAGAACGTTGCTGTTCTTCAGTGAGTCTGAGCGTTACTCCAACGTAGGGCTTCGTGTCATGATGCGTCAAAAGACGGAGGTTGACAAGGCGGCGGCGAAGGCGGCGGAGTGGCAAGCTAAGAGTGCGAAGGCGGCTAAGGCGACTAAATCGTCGCAAAGTTCTTCGTCTCATCCGACAGTTGTTCCGGGTATGCCTCCAGAGAAAGGTTTCAATACAGACTCCGATGATCAATTCCAAAAAGCTCGGGAAGAGAGTCGAGCTAGATTTGAAGCTATTCGCGCCGAAAATGAAAGGCGAGCTCAGGAATTTCGCGATAGGATGGAGCAAAAACGTCGACAAAGGGAAGAAAAGAGGAATAACGCAGCAGGGCAAAATAGCGCTCTTTCGAATGAGGATGCGTTCCAAAATCCGACTCAAGGCGTTGTCGACGAGAACCAGCAACGTCGTGAGGAAAGAATCAAAGAATCGCGCCAAAAGTGGCAAGAAGAGCAAGAGCGTCAGCGAGCCGAGTTTATCAAGCGGCACCCAGAGGCAGACCCCAATTTGACTCCTGAAGAAAGACATAAAATCATGAGAGAACAGAGTCGCGCTCGTATGGAAGCAATGCGAGCGAAGCAGAATGAAAATTAAAGCAAGATGTGTAAAGACTGAAAAGATTTTTCCTACTCATGTCTGCGTGTCAGGTAAGTAAAAGGACGAACGTTATTGGTGGTACGGCGATAAGTTTAAGGATGACTCTAGTTCCATTTTTATCACTTAGCCGAGGAGTAGGTATTACTTCGTCTTCGTGAATAGATGGAAACGTAAGCTGTAAAGAAAAAGAAGCGCCTAATGACGAGAGCGTTTGCTCCGCTTTAGGCGCTTTTAGCTGTCAAGGTCGATTTATTGGCTCCACCGACTATAGATCTCGCGGGTCGATAAACTTAGCGGGCGATCGAAGCACATTTTCCTCGACATCATTTTGTTGTGTTCGCAGATTTTGAATGGGACTTGATTTTGAACCTGATTTTGACGACCTTTGCGACAATGGTTTGGGAGCGGCTTCATTTGTTTCCGTCGTCTCGTCTTCTGTGAAAGACGATTTGTAATTTGGCAATTTCTCCTGTGTCGTTCGAACTCGCTGAACGTTATTATTAACTCCTTGAGCGGCGCCGTTCCGTTGCGCCAATTGTCGAAGCGGTCGCGCTTGCACTCCTGCGTGCGGTAATTCGACGACGTCAGACGAGAGGTATACGTTGTCGGAAATTTTCATCGCTTGTGGTCGAGTCGGTAAGACGCGAGGCGAAGACGACGAAGTTGCGCCGCTCGCAATACTAGGTTCCTCCTGGTATGTTGCTTGGCGGATTTTAGAACGATTGGCTCGCGCGGCGTTGAATTCGAACGATTCCGCGTCGTTGGACTCCCTTGGCGTAACCTCTGGGTTGACGCTCAACGCGTTCGTTTGACGAATACGTCGCGAGAATTCTTCCGGACGTTTCGCCGCGAGTAGCACATTGAGTTCTTCTAGACGGCGACGGTTTGCAATAATTTGTTCTGTGTCGCTTGACGGCGCCGTGTTAGGCGCGACGTTCTGTCGTTTGCCTTGAGGTTGAGCGTTTGCGACTTTCATTTCCAGTTGTGGAGGCGTGTTGCGCGTTGCAGAATTGCTAGTCGTCGTGTAACGAAGAGCGTTTGAGCTAACGTCGGCAATGTTTCTCCTAAGATTCTGCGTAGCACGATTAACCTGCGATACTTCGAGCGCTATTTGCTGTTTACCCTGACGCACGGCGCGCTTTGCGTCTCTTTGAGCAGTATAAATCGCGTTTGAAGCCGTGTGTTGGGTCGCATTGAGACTTTTGGCGACGTCTCGTTGTGCCGTACGGACACTTCGAGTAGCGCGTTGACGTTGTCTTTCTATATTGTCTGCAAGACGGCTACTATAGTCGCGGACGTTACGAGAAACGTCTTGACGTAGCGTATGTAAATCGGCGTCCATTACGTCAAATTGTTGTCGGATACCTCCGAAATTGGGCGAGCCCAATCCTGACGTCGACTCAAAAAACTGACTGTCGAAATTCGGCGCGTTTGCTGAATAGTTACCGTCAATGATATTTGAGTTACCGTCATAGAACTGGTTGACCATCATCGGCGAGCCCTCGTCTAAATATTCCGCGTCGAGAGCATTCGCAAGGTAATGGTTTTGTCCAGAAGCTACTCCGTCGTTATCTGCCGCGCTACGCCCGAACCAACCAAAGGTGAAAAGGCGGAAGATGGGATTCAACTCTAGTTCGTCTGCATTGCCGTGTTGGTGATGCATGACCAGAGGAGATTGTCTTTCTCGTCCCTGGGCTCCCTCATCACGACTTGACGTTTTTCCGCGCGAACCAAAAAGTAGAGTCGACCAGATTTCGAGCGCCGTTCGTTCACGTCGCGGACGGCTTTCTTCATGGTTTCCAGGACTGGGAACAGTAGTTGAATTACTGTAGACTTCTCCGCTGTAATTCTCATCGGCGAGAGTACCGCCAGGGTAGTAATATTGCGAAAAGTCGCCCGAGTTTGGCGCTTGTTCATAGTACTGCCCCATATTACCTATTGGAATTCCTGCTTGCTCTAATCCGAAATCAGGAGACGCGCCGGGATATTGTAGCGTTTCATTGTAACCCATACCGTATGTAGGCGACGCCATATCTGCATAGCTACGTCCGTTTGGGGCGCTAAGGTTTTCATCTGAAGAAACCTGAGACGCGTTGAGCGGCGGCTCGCTCGGTTGATAAGGTCCAACACTCACCGTTTGGGCTGAAGCGTTCGCCACGACTCCCGAGGATATTAGCGCAACACAAAGAGAACTCCAAAATACGCGACGGCGTCCTTGCCGTCTCGATTGAATCGTCATACATGACCTCAATTATAGGCTTCCTGCCATTCAAAATGAGTTGCGGAAAACGCAACGCGATAATCATGCTGTAGGCGTCGACCTGCATTATCGATTGCGCGTACGGTAGAATCCAGAGTCGATCAGTTGTGGCGCGCCTTGCTGATCCGCCGCTGGCTGAACGGGCGCTGTAGGAGACGCCTGCAGACCGTCGCTCAGACGCGCAAAAGTCCAGCGTACGATCTCGCCGTTGGTGACGAGAAGGTCGCGTTCGTTGGCGCCGGGCAACGCGTAGACGATAACGATTCCACTGTTAATTTCAGCGACGTACAGAAACGCTTTGGAAAGATTCGCGACCGAGCCGACGTTGCGAACGTCGACGTCGCCTGTCGTCATAATGAACTTTGGCGACGTAGGCGCTGGAACCTGTAATTGCTGAGCGGCTTCTGCGAGATCCGTCTTGATATTTCGAACGTACGATTTTTGAACCGCTGGTTCAGATCGCGAAATAAGCGCGGCTGAAAGTCGACCGCTTTGTGAATCGAGGTAATACAACGCTTCAATATTTGAGTTGAAATAGCCGGTAGCGATCACGACGCCGCTGTCTTCACTTGACGACGTTGCCAAGACTGGCGAGACTGTCTCAACGTTGTTCGCGTCCATCTCAAAAATTCGCGCGCCTACAATATAACCCCCAAACGCCAAGCCCAGGGAAAGCAAAACCGTGCCGATACCGAACAAGATGGAATGTTTCATTTGATCTGCCGCTTCAATATTGGTGATACATGGAACAAAAGGGCGACGTCCCGCTCGACTCGCCGATTCTGCGACGATAATAGACTTTTTTTTCGTGCGTGTCTATACCTCTTTTCAAGAATCTGACCGTTTCACGCAATTAACCGACGACATTGAATTTTGGAAAACTCGTTACTTTGTATAGAGCTCTCTTCTTGACTGTTAATACGTGTGATCATTATTAGAAAAAAAAGGGGAGAATGGGTGATTTGGGGGGGAGGGGAGCTTTAGACATAATTTCGAATGAGTATCAAGAGCTGCTTTTTTCGAAAGGGAGCCTTTTGGTCTTTTCAAAGCGGTTTGAACGTTTATAATAGATCCGTAATAAGCGGCTGGCTTTTGACGCTATTGAATCATTAGAGCGATTTCGCGCGTCGGCGACGGTTGTCGATAGCGCGAAGGTTGCGTTTACTTATAGGTCGTTGCGACCGACGATCTCGGGATTGTCGGTTTGGACGGCTACTGTGTTCGCGCATGAGCGCGCGCTTGGAATATAGTTTCCGCAAGCGAATCGCGATATTTACGACAGGAGGAGCGAGCAATGACAGATTTGTCAGATACCGCTAAACTGCTCATTGACGACAAAGAGATCAACCTTGACGTCTATACCGGCGTTGAAGGAGAGCGTTCAATCGATATAACGTCTCTGTACAAGGATCATAAACTGACGACCTATGATCCTTCGTTGGGGAATACGGCTATTTGTCGTAGTTCGATTACGTACATCGACGGTGAACGCGGTATCCTACGTTACCGCGGCGTCCCGATCGAACAATTCGATCGCGCAACCCCGAATTTTATTGAGGTTGCTTGGACGCTTATCTTTGGACGTTTGCCGGACGAGGAAGAGCTTGAGGAGTTCCGCGACATTCTTACGGAAAACGAACTCCTGCACGAGGGTCTCAAGAATCAGTTTATGACGTTGCCAGTCGACGCGCCGCCTATGGCTATTCTCTCGGCAATGATCAGTATGATGGCTTGTTATCATAAGGAATTTCTCCTGCTTGAGGACGAGAAGATTTTGATGGGCGCAGCAGCGAGGCTGATTAGTAAGGTGCGTACGATTGCCGCCTTTACCTATCGTCGCGCGGCTGGTTTACCTTTCATCTATCCTCATCCGGGACTGCGATATTGCGCGAATTTCCTTCACATGATGTTTTCGCTCCCTTATAAGCAGTTTGAGGTTTCCGAGGAGATGGAGGATGCGTTGAACCTTGTCCTTATTTTGCATGCGGATCACGAACAGAACTGTAGCGCGAGCGCAGTTCGCGTCGTGTGTTCTGCGCAGGCGAATCTTTTTGCCTCGTGTAGCGCGGGGGTCAATGCGTTGTGGGGACCCTTGCACGGCGGCGCGAATGTGAAAGTCATGGAGATGCTGGAGGCCATCTATAAGGACGGTCTTCGCCCAGAGGATTGCATTAAGGCGGCGAAGGATCGTAGCAATCCGTTCCGTCTTTTTGGCTTTGGACATCGAGTCTATCGTAACTACGATCCGCGCGCAAAGATCCTCAAAACGGCGTGCGACCGTCTTTTTAAGAAGATCAAACACGTTGATCCTCTTCTCGACGTTGCGCGTAAGCTCGAAGAGCTCGCGTTGCGCGATCCGTATTTTGTCGATCGGAAACTATATCCAAACGTGGACTTCTACAGCGGCATACTGCTACGCGCTATGGGTATTCCGACAAATATGTTTACTGTTATGTTCGCGATGGGACGATTGCCCGGATGGATTGCGCAGTGGAAAGAACAACATTTTGCGGACGGGGGTAAGATTATTCGACCTCGTCAGCTATACGTCGGCAATCCGAAGTCGAACTATATCGAAATGGAAAAGCGTTAAGCGACGAACGTGCGCATGGTCGCAAAACGTATCGAGGTTGAGGAATTGCGATGAAACGGTCGACGCAGAGCGCTAATGAAGCCGACGAAACGCTGAACGGCGACGGGCGCGAGGATAACGCGCGAAACGACGACCGTCGGCGTCGCGCGCCATACGAATTAGTCGTTTCCTTGCCGGAGACAGTCGATTTTTCACAGCTAAGTTCTGAGTCCGAATCGTTCCAACTCGAGACGCTCAACCAGGACGAACGAACGAGCGTCTCTCTTTTTACTAGCATTAGACGCTTTATAACCGCGCGTAGGAGCAAAGCGCTTGCTTTTAGTTTGCTCCTGCACGCGTGTCTTGTTTTCATTCTCGCGTCAATCTTTTTAACTAGTCGTGTAGGAACGCTCGGAATTAACGCCTCTGGCGGATTTGTTCCTGATCTTGGCGAGCTCGATACAGTAGATGAGATCGGCGATTCGACTCTTGCGGAATCCTCCTTTGAAATTGCTGAGTCCGAGGATCTCTACGAACTAACGAGTCAGACGTTAGAAGAACAACTCGTTGGACAATCGCTCCGCTCTTTGACTCAAGAGCTCACGAGCATTGACGGCAACGAAGCGACCGTTCAACCGGAGTCTGTTGGACTTGAGGGAAACGATCAGTGGGGAGGCTTTCTTCAGACGAGTCGGATTGCCGGATCTGCATCGGGTAGAAATGAGCGCAAGCGTGGAATGCAGGGGCGCGAAGGTGACGTAACCAAGGCGAGTGAAGACGCTGTTGAAAGGGGATTAGACTGGTTGGCACGCCATCAGTTACCCGACGGAGGTTGGGCGTTTGATCTTACTGATTCCGACGCTTCTGGACGTCCCAGCGTGTGCCGCGGATGTTCTAATAGTGTGGGGACGTCAGGCGGTGGAACGTATAGACAGCCGCTTTTTCCCAATCGCACGGCGGCGACTGCTTTGGCTCTTCTTCCTTATCTCGGCGCCGGTTATACTCACGTTGAAGCGAATCCATACCAGAAGACTGTTGCGGCAGGGTTGCGTTTTTTAGAGTACGCTGCGGTAACCAAACCAGACGGCGTCGATTTTCGCGCAGGATACGTTGGCGACGGCGCTTCTTACATTCAAGCGCTTGCGACTCTCGTATATTGTGAAGCGTATGAGATGACGAAGGATCGCAAGTTACATCCACTTGCTAAAGGCGGGCTCGACTTCATAGTTCATTCACAGCTTAACGACGGCGGCTGGCGTTACAATTCGATCGGCGATCCTAACTTTCATGCGACGGTTGCCGGCGATTCGTCCGTCCTCGGTTGGCAAATCATGGCGTTGAAGTCTGGCGCTTCCGCTGGGTTTGGCGTCCCGGCGTCGGTTACTTACCGCGCGTCAAATTTTCTTGACTCTGTTATGGATCGAGACGGTCGGACGTATC
Organism: uncultured Planctomycetota bacterium; assembly: GCA_900318195.1. GTDB lineage: Bacteria > Planctomycetota > Planctomycetia > Pirellulales > Thermoguttaceae > RUG369. Next base: position 85,966 of record ONJR01000162.1, on the reverse strand, counting down.
GTTATCAACCGAATACGAAGGAGCCTGTTGCGAAACGTTGGGGGACGACGGCGGCAAGCGTCTTATCGCGCGAGTATCTTGGCTGGGCTCCTGGCGAGCGTTCGCTAGACCTGGGCGTTAAGCAACTTGCCGAGTGGATAGACGCGTCTGACGCGATTTGGCAAAAAGTGAAGAAAGATGATCGTAGCGGCAAAGTGAATAATCTTTCCGTACGATATTTTCGAGACGACCGGATGATTTATAATTTGTATTTTGCCTATTATGCAGCTTTGGCGTTGCATCATTACGGTGGTAAATTATGGTCCGAGCGTTTTCCAAAGGTTCGCGATTTACTTGTCGCTACACAATCTCGAGGAGGAGCGTTGGGGCAATCTTGTGAATCTGGTAGCTGGCTCTTTTATGATCAGTATATGAACGATGGAGGACGACTGCTTAACACGTCGCTGGCGATACTCATTCTTGAAACTCCATACCGTTACCTTCCCATGTATCGTGAGCTCGAATAGGCATTTCGTCTGACGTCAAACTAAAGTTTCTTCATCAAAAAAGGCGAAAGTACGTAAATTGCGTTTGCTACGACCAAGTTTTCTTGTTAAAATAGGTATGTTCGCGTGGATTGTTTGAAGAGTGTGATCTTCCAACCGTCTTGCGCGTTGATTCATGATGGACGTATCCAAGAAGTGAGGGAAGCTAATGACGACGAGAATCATTCGCTACGCGGTTCTGCTCGCTCTAGTCGCGCTCTGCGCTGGAAGAGCTTATGGCGATGAGCAAAAGTATGCCGCTATCAATTATTGGGACGACGGCGTCTATACTTTGCGTCTGGATTGCCTCTCCACCGCTATGACGACACGAAATGGCAAGGTAGCTGAAAGACAGCAGGATCGCAATACTCTGACATGGAAAGTTGACGTTGCTAAGGATTCCGATGGTTGTCAACATTTCACAATGACGCTTGTGCGTCTCGTAATGCGGCTCTCTAATAATGATTCAGAGTTGCTCTTTTTTGATAGTTCGAATGATAAGAATCCGGATTTTGCGATTCTTAACGCTTTTATGGTCGAAGCAAGACAGACAGAACTCGACGTCGAAGCGCTAGACGGGAAAGCGAGCAGGATTACCGGGTATTCTGAAGAGTTCTGGAAGAAAATTCCCGAACCAAAGGATGATCGAGAGAAATTCTTTACCGGTCAATTGCGCCAGCTCTTCTCTGATTCAAATTTGTCTCAGGTTTTCGAGACGCTTTCTGAGCTTGATTCGCCCGGCGAGGTTGCTGTTGGCGAAAAGTGGGTTACTGAGACCTTGTTGCCATTGCCGACCGGTAAGGAGGAGACGTTGAAATGGGACTGCGTCCTTACTGCTGTCGATACACTAGGTTCTAGAACGGTCGCTACTGTGAAAGGTAAAGGCGAACTTGACGTAAAGGTCGACGAACTTTCTCAAATGCTCGTCAAAATGGAAGGAACCGTCAAGTACGACGTTGTTGCACACTATCCGAGAGAAATCGTTTCGCGCGTCGCTGTCTCATTGAATCGAGAAATCCAAGACGAAAACGACGAACCAATGAAAGAGGCTGTTATCGCTCTCCAGAAAAACAATTTGACTATTGATAAACACTAAAAAACGTTTATAATACTCCCGAGTGTGGCGCCGCATGGACGGCGTCGTGGCCGACTGGGGCGCGCGTTACGTTACGCGCGCCTTTTCGTTTGGCGCTGTTAGGAGAAAGGATCCGGAGAAATGAGCGACGCGATTCCTATGACTCGTGAAGCGTACAACCGCTTGAAGGATGAAATCGATAGACTTGAAAAAGAAGAGTTACCGCCTATTCTCGAAAGACTCGCGGCTGCGCGTGCCGAAGGAGATCTGAGCGAAAATGCAGAATATCATGGCGCACGGGAAAGTCAGGGACTACTCATGGCTAAAATAGCCGACCTTAAAAGCCGCGCATCGCGCGCGCAGATCGTCGATATGTCCCAAGTCAATCACGACGAGATACGATTCGGCGCGACTATCGTTGTTAAACGCCTTCGCGACAATAAGACGATCACCTATAAACTCGTCGGCGCCGGCGACGAAGACTTCATGGCGGGGAAAATCCTCGTAACGAGCCCGTTAGGTAAGGGGTTTCTTGGTAAGAAAGTTAACGAGATAGCTGAAATCAAGGTTCCGGCCGGTCTCAATAAGTTTGAGATCCTTGAGATTCGATATGACGAATAATCGTCGCCACCGTCCTCTAAGGTAGAATAAGGGAGACGCTCAAACGTTAGCTTGGGCGTCTCCTATGTATTTGATCGCACTGCGACGCGTATCAAGTTAGACTTCCCAACCCGGACGGCAGTACTGCTTGAAGTACTTCTCGGCTTCCGGACAGTTCGTCGCCTTCATCTGCTCGGCGTCATACTCGAGCTTTTGCCCGCAACGATACGCGAAGCATCCAAGCAAAACGGTTTCCGCAATCTTGCCAGAGTATTCAAATCGGCATGTAGTCGAGTTCTCGCTTGCGCCTCTTCCACGTTTAATCGCATCGATCCATTCTGCATGATGACCGAGCGATTTGGGAATCGTCTGTTCGGGCGGAGTGAAGCCTTCAAACTTTGCCTTTGGTAGCAATGCATGTTCGTGGTAGGTTGAGAAGAGTATGCCGTCTGTTCCGAAAAAGAGAACGCCGGCGCCGAATTTGTCTAGTTCGAGTTCCTTAAGACATTCTGGTCGCGCATGACCGTCCTGCCATGACAGGGTCAGCGGTTCGTCGCCGCTTTTGAGAGGCGCGAAAACATACTTAGCGGTAAGGTCGTATCCACACGTTTCGTCGTCAACGGGGTTCGGGGACGTTGTTTCGACGGAAATCGGCGCGGTCTTGTCGAGCCCTAGCGCCCAATAGGGTAGGTCGAGGTAGTGACACGCCATATCGCCCATAGCGCCGTTGCCGAAGTCCCAAAAACTCCGCCAAGATCCTGGCGCGAAACGTGGATCGTAAGGTCTGTCTGCCGCTGGTCCGAGCCATAAATCCCACTTAAGCTCGTCTGGACATTTGACCGGTTCAGTAGCCTTGGGTTTAGCAAGATAGCGATTTGAACACCAGACTTTGACGTCGGTAACTTTACCGATAGCGCCGCTTTGTACGAGTTCGACAACGCGTCGATAGTTGTCTAACGCGTGAATTTGCGTTCCCATTTGTGTTACCAGGTTCTTCTCGAGCGCCGTCTTGCGCATTTGGCGAACCTGATATAGATCATGACCGAGCGGTTTCTCTGAATAACAGTGTAGACCGCGTTTCATACCGGAGATAGCGACGATCGCGTGAGTATGATCCGGGGTCGCGACTACAATTGCGTCGAGCTTATCCCCCATTTCGTCGAGCATAACGCGAAAATCGACGTACGTTTTAGCGCTCGGGCGCTTTTCTTTTGCACGCGCGAGATAGTTTTCATCGACGTCGCAGAGCGCTATTTGGTTCTCGGTCGAACATCCTTGGAGGCTGAATTCGCCCTGGTGTGCGAGTCCGACATGAGCTATGTTGAGCTTAGATAAGACCCCGCCTGCTTGACCTAGCGACGGCGCTGGAAAATACGACGATAAAAGCGCTCCAGAGCCAAGCCCTAGTGAAGTAAGCTTGAGGACCTCGCGACGAGTGTAATGACGTTTTAGCATATTCTTCTCCTTATGGCTGATTTCACTCGCGCTAGGGACGCTCTGGGAGCTTATCGACCGCACACGGCGTTCCTGACAACGAGTTTCTACATTCTACCACTTCAATGAACGTTTGCAACTAAGAGTCTGAATACCTCTCTGTTGATCATGCAGAGTGAACGCCTATTTTACCGATATTCAACACTCTTTTTCTTGCCCCCCCCTGGATGAAAAAGAAAAGAGTCATAAATTATAGGGGAGTCATCGATGGAGTGTTAGCGAGGCGCATACCGACGGCGCGCACGAGTAGACGCCATACTTACTGCGGCGTGAGTTCATACGATGTAGTTAGAATTGGGACGCAAGAGGGGAAAGTCAAGACGTAACTATGACGAGCTATAATTTGACAGATCAAGATCGTTCGTTTATCTGTGAAATACTGGGATATCTGAATTTTTCTTCCGGCAGTGTCGACGTAAAATTGCTGAGAGCGTGGAACGAGTTGTTCGTGTCCTTTGCCGCAAAAGGATCGGAAGAGATATGGCAGGACGTCTTGAACGCTCTACGTTCTGAGCTGACCTTCCTTGAGAGAGAAAACTCGGCGTTCCAAAATTCCAAGCGATGTGTTAAACTGCTTGACGTTATGGTTGGAACGCTCGAGGAATATAGGCTATTTCATGTCGACACGCTCTTCAATATCAAGAATGCTCTCATATATAACTCGTTTTTCATGGCGAAGCTCTCTTGTATTGTTGCGAAGATTGACGACGATAATTATGGAGAACTTGATGCAAAGACTGTCGTTGAGCGTTTGAATGATTATATTGGATACCGTCCCATTCCCGTTCTCGAGGGTGAGGAAAAGCACGAACCAAATCCGCACGAGTGGATCGCGCCTGTCCCGCTATACTACGAAGGAGCGGGGGTTGCGCAGGGAATATATCAAGACGTCGTTGAGCACGCGCTCCAGATTATCCGAGACACAGACGAAGATATTCTCTTCAGCGCCTCATTTGACCCGGAAAAGTTGCGAGAATTAGCAATCGATCCGCGTCCGTATGATTTTGACCATCCTGTTCATTTGCGCGTAAATTACGCGTTTGGCACTTGGGACGATCGGTCTGTTGACGACGACGGGTACTTCCGAAGATTTGTCGTGCCGAGGTCGAATCTCGATTCTATTATGACGCGAGTATGGGCGGAACAGGATGAAACCTTACGTCGAGAGTATGCCTATGAAGCTGGCGCCGTGCTGGCTGGTACGATGCTCATGGCGTCCGGCGTCTGCGGAGGTCGCGTTCAAGCATATGATTCGACTGTTACGCTACATGAATTGGCGAATAGAGTTTCAGAGTATCGCGACAAGTTCTATGAGTCGCTCATAAAGAAAGTTCCCGAGCCTTTGAAAGCGCGTCTTGGAGCTGAAGCGACGCGACTCTTCCAGCCATTTGCCGGCGCTCGTCAGGCGCTCAATCGTGAGCTTGCCCGCAAACGCGCCGATCAGTTGCAACGCTTTTCACTCGCGCGGACATATGCGCGTATGGGATATTTCAAAGCGGCGCAGCTACAAGCGGACGTTATAGAAACTCCGTCGGCGAGGTTGCTTTCCCGGATCGACTGTCTCATTACGGAAGCGCACCTCAAAACCGACTCTGGAAAATTGCAGGAAGCGGCGGCTATCCTACCGAAAATAGAAGAGACGCTTCATAGAGGTCTTGCCTGCGGCGCTTTTCCCGATCCGTGGTTCATTCTTGGTTTCGACGCTCAGTTCAGTCTTTATCCTTCTCCTGACTCGGGTGTACATGATCATCGAATCGACGGTTTGATCGACCTGCTTAACGATATTTTCGATCTGTATAGCCGTATTCAAAAGGAAGCGGCGGCGACCGGTAATAGTGATTTGCGACTCGATCTTTCTGAGCAGATGAGTAATCTTGCTGGCTGGTGGGATCAATATGGTAGTACGGAAGTAACTTCTGTTGAAGGTTTTTCCGGACAGGAAGTTTGGGAGTCTGCGGCCAAAGTTTCGACGGCGCTCGCGGCTTGGAGCGCAACAGGCGGCGCGGTAGGCGACGTTAAATTCTGGAGTCGGCACGTTGAACGTTTTAAGTCGCCGAAGGCTTTTGTTCTACTAGGCGAAGCTTTATTGGAGAAGAACGATCTGATTTCTGCTTCTTCTCTCCTCGTTTACTGGCTCAATCAATCACTGACGATTCCTCTAACAGAAGCCGATTACTCCTTTACAACCCTTGCCGAATCCTGGATGCGAGAGGTTTGGACTGATTCCAATAAACCGACGTCGCCAAACGCCACGAGGCGTGTTGTCGTAGCAATCGAAAACAATTGGTCTGAAGAAGAGTACCTTCGGCGATGGAAGCTGGCAAAGAGTTTTCTTGACCGTATTGAAGCTAATGCCGACGACTACTGGAATGTGCCACAAATTGAGCTGTCGAAGGATAATTTCGATCGCGAGCTCATTTTTAAAGGCGACAATCCGTTGCTTGCCGAGCTAGCGCGCAGAATAATTCTCGACACGCGTTGCGTGGCGCCCCATTCCAATTTGCGCGAGCGCATCTTGGTTAAAGCGTCCTTTCGCGACGCTACGCGCGTTTTTAACGACGATAATGTCCCCGAGCCGCAGGACTTCGAGGCGTTCTTCTATAACAACGTTGACGTCTTTCCTAAGTACCTGAACTTTGACGCGTTCTTTGAAATCATTACGGAGCTGTCTTGCCTCTCTGAAGGAAAAAAGACTCAATTTCGCAATTACCTTGCCCGCAAGCGACGCAGTGGAGGCGCTGAAGAAAGCTCTACTGCGAATGACGGTGTGCGTGAAAATTCGTCCGATCTTTCCACGATGCAAGAATGGCTCGAAATGGTCAAGCAGCTGAATTTGCCTGAAGATTCAGACGGCAGGGAGACTATAAGGAGATTAATGAATATCCGCTCGAAAGAGCCCAATACGACTTTTCAAGTTACTAATCCCGATTCAGATATCTTCGACGACGATCCCTTTTCTAATGAACAGGGCTTTGACAGCGAGAGAGACGAGCAACTTGAATCTGACGACCTGGACGATGAAGAAACCATTACCGGTGGCGATTCGGTTTTCCGCGCGGCATACGAGCACATGAGTTATCGCGATAGCGCAGACGATGGTAACGAAGGCGACACAGCGGGAGGAGGAGGAGCCGGGTTTGGCGAGCGCTACGACGACGAAAATCAACTCGAGTTTGTTAAAGAGACTGATCGCATTGGCGAGCGGCTTGCCTTTATTGACACAATAGCGCAACTCTGGAAATCGACGGCAGAGAAATCGCCCTTGCTGAATTATTATACGGGCGTTGCTCTTTCAGATGAAACGTTGAAATCGTCGCGTTTAGACGTTGAAAGTTGGCTTGATCAGGCGCTCATCTTTGAAAAGAAACTGTATAAACTACTCGATCAAACGGTTCGTTTCCGCGTGCCTAAGCCCGTTGGGTCGATAGACTCGCTTGTTGAGTACGATCAGTTGCGAGGCGCGAAGGAAATTCTGCTCGACCGTATTGAATGGACTATCGTCGACGTACAGGACGCCATTGTGTCGCTCCGCGCAACGCTGAGAATAGAACAAGGAGAAAGTTACGAGAAGCCCTGGAAAAGAAGGACGCTTGAAGTTATGAGCGCTATTTTCCGGCGCGATTCGTCGCGCGTTCGCGCATTATGGGATTCTATGCTCGATAGCTTTCGAACGGAAACGTTATTGTATATTCCGACGGGTCGTGGCGGCGACGCGCGTGCGATAACCGAGGCGCGTAGTCTACAACGGATCATCGTGCGTCTGATGGAGTACGCGCCGCGTTTAGGACTCTTTTCTGAGACGTTGCTACTCATAAGTCGAGTTAAGCAGATGGAGCAAAATCGCCTTTCCGCTCCTGGCTCTATTACAGAATATGATCGTTTTGTCGAAGCCGCGTTACGTAGTATGACGGAAGCGCTCGCTGAAACATCCGAGGCGTGGATTATCGACGGCAGTCGTGGGTTTACGAAAGATAGAGCTCTAATAAACTCGCTGAATCGTCTTGTCGACGTCATTCTGAAGCCTTGGCTTGCGCATAGCGGTAGTATTAGGGTCTCGTCGGTTGAGAGTCTCAAGTCAGAACGGGATTGGGGGTTTGTTAAGAACTTTATCGTAACCTATGGCGAGGATCTTTTTACTCAGCAGTTTTTGAACTTTCGCAATTTACGCGCGATACTCCATCAGGGAGCTTCCGCGTTTTTGACGTCGCTCATGGAAATGAGACGTAATGAAGAAGAGTTAGAAAACGGTGAAAAACTGGTTGACGCGCTTCTTTCAGGCAAGATCGATATGAAATCCGCCTCTGCGGCGCTCGAGTTAATTCTTGAATGTGTTGCGGAGCAGTATTCCGAATACGTCGATTACAATAGTTCGACGATTCAGTCGGATCATGGGTCGAAGCTATATATGCTACTCGACTTCTTGCGATTGCTTGCGAGATACGAGCGAGTGTCCTGGAACTTGAAACCACTCTATTGGGTTCACGACGCGTTAATCCGAGCTGGGCGTATTGACGCGGCAGAATTATGGAGCCGCGAGGTTCAGACTCAAAGTTCAAGGAACGCTGAAAAGAATCTTGAGGATTTTAGCCGTTTGCAGAGTCAGTATGGAATGTGGCTCAAAAGCGTTTTTGAACGACTTTCGGAACGATTTGTGCGCCCCTTGGAGATCGCGCAGATCTGTGGGATGGTTTTCGACGTTATTTCTGAGGTTAGAACGAAGGGCGAAGACAACGAGACGTTCCGAAAGTTCGACCAAATGGTTGAGAGACTGGCAAAATTGCACAACGGCGCAGGTTGGGAATTGCCTGAATGGCTTAATGAACTGCAAGACGAGGTTGTGATTGCGCGCGTCGACGCTAAAGAAGAACGGCGACAACGCGAGCCTAAGGAACAATTTTTTGACGCGTTGCCATTCCCTACGGATCTAATTAGCTTCGAGGATTTTATCAGTCAAGTTAGATACGCCGTTAATAGAATGCAAGAGTAATCGTATTTGTTCGGTTAATGAACTTGGGTGAGAAGGAATTGATATGAATGTGTCAGGAGTCAAGGATTTTACACCGAACGAGCTCAACAGGCGTTTGCAAGAGCAATATACGGAAATTGCCCAACTAGCTGGAGGATTGGCTCATGAAGTCAAAAACCCGCTGTCGACAATCCGACTTAATATGGCGCTTCTTAAGGAAGACGTCGAGGATCTCGACGATTCTCCACAGCGACGACGCGTTTTAGCCAGAATTGCTACTGTTGAGCGTGAAACTTTACGCCTAGAAGATTTGCTCAATGAGTTTTTGAATTTCACACGCGCGCATAGATTGGAACTGACCCCTGTCGACGCGAATCAAGAGCTTAAACAGATCGTTTCCTTCTTTCGCCCCCAGGCAGAGGCTGAGAATGTTGAGCTTCAAGAATTCTACTCCAACGATCTTCCTACAATTAGGATCGACAAACGATCATTTGACCGCGCTATTTTTAACCTGCTCTTGAATGCTCTTCAAGCGATTCAGAATAAAGTCAAAGACGACGAGGACGTACGCGCAGCAAACGGTGAAATCTTAGTGCGCACACGTCCCTGCGGCGGCGAAGTGGCGATTGACCTTATCGATTCCGGATGCGGTATGCAGGACGACACAATGCGCAAGATTTTCGAACCGTTCTTTTCGACTAAGCCGGGAGGCTCTGGATTGGGACTGCCTACCGTGCGGAAGGTTGTCGAGGGACACGGCGGTCGTATCGCCATTCAAAGCGATCTTGGGCGTGGAACTCAGTTCACACTGACTTTTCCCGCTATCCCGACCTTACTCTCTGACAAGAGGAGGAAAGAGACGACGGCTTCTCCTCAGAACGAAGAGCAGATAGCGCCGCACGAACCGTCGCCAGATACGAGCGGTTCTAAGAAAGATGCGTAGGCGTCAGAAAGTTGCTGGCGTTAGAAGCGCGTCTTCGAGTCGGTGAAGGTACTCGTTGCGATCAATTTCAACTCCGCCAAGACTCCTGGTATGGTCGTTGAGAACTTGAAGGTCGAAGAGTTTGAAGCCGTGTTGCTCCAACCGCGATAATAATGAAAAGAGCGCGATTTTCGACCCGTTGCTTTCGGCGCTGAACATTGACTCGCCTTCAAAAAAACCGTTGACTGCTAAACCATAGACTCCGCCAATAAGCGTTTCCTTGTTGGACTGCGTGTCGAATCGCCAACATTCAGCGCTGTGAGCGACTCCTAGTTCGTGCAATTTGCAATAGGTAGCGTAGAATTCTTGTGTTATCCATGTCCCTGATTTCAGTCGTCCATTACATGACGCGCAGGCTAGCATGACTTCCGCGAACGCATGATCGAAGGTAACCTTGTATCGGTCGCTACGAATATCGCGTTGGAGTCGTCGAGGGACATGAACGTTCGTTAGTTCCATGACGCCTCGCTTCGTTGGCGAGTACCACGCTAATATTTCGCCGTTCTGGGCAAGCGTAGGCAATTCATTGTAGCATATGTCGCCCCATGCGGCGTTTCTATATTGTGCGTCGAGGGATTGATAAATGCGCTTTGGTAATTGGGCGTTGTAGACTCCTTTTGCAATCTGTTCGGTCGCGTCGCATACCGAATCTAAAAGTTCTACGATACACCGTTGAGCGTCAGCTTGGGGAGATGGAATTTCGTACTCCTGAATAAGGCAACCCTCCTCGCAGTCAGAGATGAGCGGCGCTACGTTGTGAAAGAATTCGATATTCTTTGGAGGAACACGACAGCCTAACGTCCAAGGAAAAATTCCCCAGAGTATTGCTTCCAATACCGAAGTTGGAAAAAGAAGACCTCCGTATGCGAGGATTTCGGTTGCTTCTTTTACTGAATGAGGCGTACACAGTAAGGCTGGTGGAGGAAAAGGAAAGCGCATGGTGAAGTGAGAATGTGACAGGGGGATTTTACTCTCTCATTGAGGTGAAGCGACGCTCGCCGTTGAATAGTAGTAACAGCGAGCGTCATGAGATCAAGGAGAGCGTCGACTACGCCTGAATCGAGTTATTTTGCATTTGCAAAGGCGTCCCAGAGCAGAGCGCTCGTCTTGACGGCGTTAAAGAAAGAGTCGAGATTGAATTTCTCGTTGGGCGAGTGAATTCCATCGTCGTCCAAGCCGAACCCGACAAGCGTTGCTTCGGCGTTTAAACGATCGCGCAACTTCGCAACGATTGGAATTGAACCACCGTCCCGAACATAAAGAGGCTTGACTCCGTACACCTGCTCAAGAACCGCGCTAGCCGCTTGGATGAACTTGCCGTCAAGAGGCGCTACCATACCTCCGGAACCCTGAGAATACGTCAATTCCATAGTAATACCCGGAGGAATAAGCGATTTAATGTAGGCTTCCGCTTGCGCCTTAATCTTTAGGGGTTCCATATTGGGGACGGTGCGGAAAGTAAATTTCGCCGACGCCCAGGCTGGAATGATCGTCTTGCCGCCTTCACCTTGATAACCGCTTGTCAAACCGTTAACGTCGAAAGACGGTCGTCCTCCGCGACGTTCAAGCGTGGTGAATTCCGGCTCGCCGAATTCCGCATCGATTCCAATCTGCTCTTTGTTTTTTTCAGGATCGAACGGATTGGCGGCAAAAGCTTTTCGTTCGAGTTCAGAAAGGGGTTCTACGTCGTCGTAGAATCCTGGAATTTGTATTTTGCCGTTTTCGTCAATCATTGCGGCGATTATTTTCGATAACGCAATGGCTGGATTGTATACTGAACCACCGTAGACGCCCGAGTGTAGATCACGATTGGGTCCGTGAAGCTTAAGCTCGAAACTCATAACTCCGCGCAGTCCGTAGGTGATCGCGGGAAGGCTCGGACCTGCGGCGGAGGTGTCGCTGACGAGAAGCGCGTCGCAAGCGAGAAGTTCACAATTTTCATTTGAATCGAGGAACGAGGAAAGCGAACCGCTTCCGACTTCTTCTTCGCCTTCGAGAAGAACCTTGACTTGAAGTGGAAACGAACCGATCGCGTTGAGATACGTTTGCATCCCGCACAATTGTGCGCACCATTGCCCTTTGTCGTCGTTCGCGCCGCGACAGTAGACTTTGCCGTCCAGAATTGTCGGTTCGAAAGGCGGCGTGCGCCATTCGCTGATTGGATCTTCCGGTTGTACGTCGTAGTGTCCATAGAGCAGAACGGTTGGCGCGCCGGGTATCTTGGGACTTTCACCGTAGACGAGCGGGTTTCCGGCTGTTGGAATGAGTCGCGCCGACATACCGAGTTTCTCTTGCAGGAAGTCGCGCGCCCATTCGCCCGTTTTGATCATATCGCTTTTATGTTCTTTGACGGCGCTGACGCTTGGAATGCGCAGGACTTCAAACCATTCTTTCAGAAAGGCGTCCTTATTCTCTTCGATGTAATGAAAGACTTTCTCCATGGTATTTTCCTGTTATTTTCGAATCAGAAGGCTCGCGCCTAGTAGGTTTGCGCGGGCAAAAGTGGACAGACGAGTCGCGCTACTTGACTAGCCCGGCGGCCATGCGAAACCACGTCCTCCCAGCAAATGGAAATGAAGATGCGGTACCGTCTGACACGCGTTCTCGCCACAATTGCTTACAACGCGGTATCCATCCTCAGCTAGACCCAGTTCGCGCGCCAATCGTTGGATTACGCCGAAAATGTGTCCAATAAGAGCCTCTGTTTGGGGAGTCACGTCGTCGAGCGATTTCAATTCTGTCGTTTTAGGAATGACAAGCACGTGCGTCGGCGCTTGCGGCGCAACGTCTCGAAATGCCAGGCAGAGTTCGTCCTCGTAAACGACCTGAGCCGGAATTTCTTTATCAATTATTTTCTTAAAGATGGTTTTGTCCGACATACGGCTAGTTCCTAACTTTTCTAAGGTTCAGTCGTGAGCGCCTGACTTCGGCGCCTCATGCGAAATAATATAAGCCGTCGAACGGTGAAAATCAAGGGGTGGCGAATATTATTACGCAAAGTCAACAGACTCCATTAGCGAATCGATTAACGAGAAGAGTTTAACGCTTCAATTATACGATTCCACGCTTCGGGAGATCCTGGCGTAACGCGTCCTAACACACGTTCGCGCGGCGTTGACGTTAGCGTCGGCGACGCTGCGGGAATTTTAGACGCAAAGAGTATTCCCAGAACGGCTACGGCAATCGCGTCGAAGGAATCTTCAGGAAATCCGAAATCGTTGAGCGATTGTGGCGTGGATGGAGGCAGTAATTGAGAGACTCGACTGAAAAGCAACCCGTTTTGTTTGGTTGCGCCTGTTATGATAAAATCAAAAGAATTCCCAATTCGGTCTGCGTTTTCATGCAGGGAAGTTGCAAGCGAGTCGGCAATCCAGTGCACAGCTGTACAAAGAGCGTCGAGAGACGAAACTTTACTATCAAAGCGATCTAACGCCTCGACAAAATCGTCTTCCGAGGGAACAGGTAACAATGGCGAATAATGTGTTGATTTAGACGAAGCAATGTCTGATGCGAACTTCTGCCAATAGGTAAGCAAGTCCTGCGATTTGCGACCTTGCACGGACAACTTGCCGCCAACGTCGACGCATACCTTACCTTTACTGGACTCGCGCGCAAAAAGATTCAAAAGAGCGCCGCAAGGAGAAGCCTCACAGGTAAAGGCGCGACGCCAGGAATCTTGGTCTTTATCGCTAGAAGGTAGGAAGTGCCATCGCGCGCGTTCGCCGAGATCAACGACTACTTTATCGGAGGTGCCGCTACCGAGAAGAATCCAATAGGGTAGGAGCAAGAAAGGATTGCCGCGTCCGGTTGGCGTCCATTCTTTTGCGTACAATGCGTCGAGCACGTTAAGACCTGTGCGCTCGGCCAAGAGACCTGCGTCCGTTAGCGGAAGATAAGAATATTGGCGTTCTGAATCAAACGATTTCATCCAGAGACCAGGATCGTTTACTACGACAGCAACAACCTGATTGCGTGGGACTTCGCCGTCCGCTAGTAATTCATTAAGAGCTTCCTCTTGGATTGACGCGATCATATTGCGTAGCAATAGCGTTCTAGTAAGGGATGAAGACGAGGTTGTTTGTTTTGGAGCGCGAACTCTTACGTTAGTCGCGCCTAATTGCGATTCCGGTGAAGACGCCTGATTGATCTTGTCATGTTCGAGCTCTATTTCGCGGCGAATGGCGTGATAGGTTGCGGCGATTTCCTCGGGGATATCAAAGGAGACGCTCTTTTGCAGGACGATACTTGAATTCGAGCGTAGCGTGTCGACTCCGAGTAGCGCGCATTCCAACTTACGCGCTGAAGACGATAGGTGAAGACCGACAAACCAAAAATGTTTTGAAATTGGCGCGTCCTTGTCCCTCGATCTCTTAAAGAAACGCATATGACCTCCTGTATGCGGAAAGATTGTGCGTCGCTTAGAACGTAACAAACCGACGCGCTGACGTCCGCGCCTGATACGCGAATCGTCTTAGCGCGTCGGTTAACTGTGTGAGGGCGTCAAATCCATCACACGTCAAAATAACGGAGAATCTAGTTCTTCGTCGCGTCGCTTAGCATATCCTTGATCGCATCGAAGCTAAGTTGATCGACATTAGCGCGCGTTCGACGTTTGCGGGATTTACCATTAACCTGGGGACGAACAGCAAATTTATTCACTCCGGTCGCCATGAATTCTTTAACGCCTTCAACGAACGCGTCAAAGATGCGTTGGTCGAGGAAAGTTGCCGATCTCGCTTCAGGATGGAACTGAACGCCAAAAGCAAACCAATCTGGTTGCGTTGACTCAATCGCTTCGATAACGCCGTCGGCAGGGCAACGCGCCGAGACCAAGAAACCGGGCGCTAGGTCGTCGACTGCCATGTGATGGCGACTATTGACTCGAACGTCGTTCTCACCGTATACGGAATCGAGCAACGAACCCTTTTCAATGATGACGGAATGCCTCATCGCCGACTTAGAAGAGTCGCCGTATACTTCGCGGTGTGGGAGCGCGTTCGGGAGATCTTCGGGGAGGTGCAGGAACAGAGTGCCGCCCTGCGAGACATTTAGAAGTTGCATACCAACGCCAATGCCAAAGACCGGCATACGACGTTCCTCAATTTCTTCCATAAGAGCGCGATCAAAGTTCTCGCGACGGGGGGACATTAAACGAACTGAAGGATGGAGTCGATATCCGTCCTTGCGCGGGTCTAGATCGGGACCTCCGATAAGAAGGAAACCGTCAAGGTCGTCGAGCATCTCGGGCACGAGATCGAGTTGGTCGACCGGGGGTAGGACGCGCGGAACAGCGCCTGCGCGGACAAGCGCGTCTACGTATCCTGATTCAAGAAAGTGAAATTCAGAAACGCCATTGTAGGCGGGCTTGTTTTCAGCGTTAATACCAATCCTTGGCTTCCTGACAAAGTTACTCATACTCGGTTCACTCCGCAAAACGTCGGAATTTAGCCATCCACGAAGTAAAGACGCGATAATTTTGCACTTTTTGACGATTCTACGTATTTTACGGGAACTCTCAGAACGAGATCACGTCTTATGTACGCAAATGAACCTTTGGGTTGATCAAATTACGCAAAAGGCGATCCGTACGAACAGGACGTTCGAACGGCGGGGTTACGCCATGCGCTCGAGTTCGATGCGGCGCCAACCGCTACCGCTGACGTAGCGGTAGTCGAACCCGAAACGCTAATACGCATCAGTTCCGTTTGCCTGGGGGGTAAACAAACGAAAGACTTCAGGACAGCGACGCATATAGCGCGCCGACGTCTATTCCTCACGGACGAAACGTTCAGGGGTTACAACGTGGCGACAAACCGCGCTAAGATTCGTCGAAGTTGCAAACGTCCCGCTCGTTGAGGCAAAAAGGAACGCTTCAGTTTAGTCAACAGAAGCGTATGGAATGCAAGTACTGTTCACATTCTATCAAACGCTAGGACAAAATCAATACCGTTTCTAGCCAATTTTTTTATCTAGGCAAACTGTTTAGAATGATAACTAAATACAATTAGTTATGTCGTTTCTTTGTTGTGTGTTTTCTCTTCTTTACCTATTTTATCGGCTTCGTAGCGTTCGATGAACCCCGTAATGGGGAATTGTGATTTGACGTTCAAATTACTGGGCTCGATTTGATACTACGTCGGGGTTGATTTGACTATCTATCCATCGTTCAAGTTCCTCCCAATCTACGGGCGGAAGGTCTCCTCGTTCGGGACGTAGCTTAGCCGCTCCCTTAATATAGACGTGTCTAATTTCAGCTGAGGTCTTTGTGGTGTTCCAATGCAATAGAATCCGGATGCATTTGCGCAAGGACCCCGGGACGTCGAGCTCGTGCTGGCACATAAGCGCGACGTCAAACCAATTGAGCTGACGCGCGGCAACAGCGGGGAATTCTGCGTTGAGATCGCTGGTTGTCGTAAAGATGGCGCTTGCGACGTCCTCCGGTTTAATTCCGTTGAACCGAATCATTAGCGCCAGTAGTTCGCGCGTGCCGCGTAAAATAGCCTCGGGGGTGTTGGCTTCTATTGTCGTAGCTCCTCGGACTCCGCGGCAGACAGGGAAGCTAGTTGACGTTTCTGTCGTGTTCATGTCATTCCTTTCAATTTAGTTTGGTTCTGTCGGACTGGTGCGATTCGTAGGTCTCTAACGCTAACAATTCGACAACGAGCTGTGGAGTCGCGCGAGACATACCATTTAGATTCGCCTCCCGCACGGCGATATTCTACTAAAAGGCGCAACTCTTACAAGTCGGAATCGCTCTTTTGGTATCAAAGATAATGAAGTCGAGTCGAATTCTGTTATCCCTTGGCGAAAATCCTGAATTGTGTAAAATGACGACGTTAGCGCGTTGAGAAGAGTGTTGTTCACGCGTTCTACGTCGACTCGATTGATTGGGAAATTTGAGAGATGGCTATCATATTCGATATGGACGGCGTTTTGATTAATAGTAACGCCGCACATTTGGCAAGCTGGCAACAAGTAGCGCGCGAAGACGGTCTGGAATTCTTACCCGAGGTCTTTTGGCGCACCTTTGGAATGACTTCGGAACATATCGTCGCCAACTATTGGCAGAGGAGCGGACTCTCCGAACGTGAAATCGAGGAAATAGTCGATCGTAAGGAGACTGCGTTCCGCGAAATGATTACGAGTAAAGTGGAACCGATTGACGGTGCAGTTGAGTTTGTTCGCGATATGTCGTCGCAGGGGCGTCTGATGGCGGTTGGTTCATCGGCGCCGCGCGTAAACGTTGACTTTGCGCTCGACTGGCTTGAGATACGCTCATATTTCGGGGAAAACATTGTCGCGGGCAACGAAGTTGTCGAAGGCAAACCTGCGCCTGATATTTTCCTGAAAGCGGCTGATAAGCTGGGCGTTTCGCCGAAGGAATGCGTCGTGATTGACGATTCACGAAGCGGTGTTTTAGCTGGTCGCCGGGCTGGTATGCGAACGATCGGTTTTTTTAGCGAAGGGCACAAAGCGGAAGAGTATCTCGACGCCGACTGCATGGTAACGTCCTTTGCCGAGCTCAGAAAGATACTGTAAAGCAAGAAGCGCGCGTATATGCCGACGCGATTCACGCGCGCCCGTTACGATCTGCTCTATTGGATAATTGGACGATGCGAGGAAGTATGAGTAACGAAAACAAAGACCGACCAACTATGCGATATGCAATTGGAATAGATTTGGGAACTACCAATACGGAAGCGGCGTACTGCGCGCTTGAGGGAAATGCCGCGCTCAGCGTTCCAACCCTCTTAGAGATTCCTCAATTCGTCGATCAGGCTGTTATTGAGCGGCGATCCGCTTTACCGTCTGCTCTCTATCTTGGCACGCCGGAAGAAAGAGAGAATTGCGACTGGCAATTACCTGGTCAGACGGACCAAAACGCTACAAACGAGTCGGTTGACAGTCCTGATAAAGGTAAAAAAGCGAAAGGTAGCGGGAAGAACAAGCGCGGTTTCTTGAAGAAGCTATTTGGCGTAGGTAATGCAGACGACGCCAGTGGAACTTCGCACCCCGACGCGCTATATTTGGTCGGTGAAATAGCTAGCAGACGCGCTTCTGAACATCCCGAAAAAGTTGTTCTTTCAGCGAAATCATGGCTAGCATATACGAAGGTTGATCGTCGAAGTCCGATATTGCCTAGCGAGGCGGACGATGAAATGCCGAAGGTTTCACCGGTAGAGGCGTCGAAGCGTTATCTTGCCAGGGTCGTTGAGACTTGGAACGCCGACTTTCCAGATTCGCCGGTTGCCGACCAACTCGTTGTTGTTACTGTGCCGGCGTCTTTCGACGAGAGCGCCCGCGAATTAACCCGTGAAGCCGCCATTGCCGCTGGAATTAATCCTGAAACGATGATTTTCCTTGAAGAACCGCAGGCGGCGCTGTACGCTTGGCTGGCGCGCCAGGGAGACTCGTGGCGCTCGAAACTTAAGGTTGGCGACGTCATTCTTGTCTGCGACGTCGGCGGCGGAACAACCGACTTATCTCTCATTAAGGTAGGCGAAGAAAACGGCGACTTACTTTTGGAGCGTCTGGCTGTTGGCGACCGTCTACTATTGGGCGGCGACAATATCGACCTTGCGCTAGCCATGCGAGCCTCCGAACTCTTTTCAGAAAAAGGAGTCGCTTTGAATCCTTGGCAATCAGGCGTGTTGCGCCGTCAGTGTCGATATGCGAAGGAGGCGTTGCTCGCTGACGGCGCCGAGATTGATTCGATATGTACGATCACAGTTGCTGGTCGTTCAAGTCGGCTCGTCGGCGATTCGGTTTCGGTGGATTTTCCCAATCGAGACGCACGCGCGATTGCATTAGACGGTTTCTTTCCCCTTTGCGAATTAACAGATCAGCCTCTTCGACGCTCGGGGATAGGTCTGCGTGAAAAGGGACTTCCTTACGAGGCTGATCCTGCGATAACGAAGCACGTCGCGAATTTTCTGCGCGTTCACGCTCGTCGCTTGGAAGGCGCTGTGGCGCCAACGGTGTTTCTTTTCAACGGCGGGCTCTTCAAGTCGAAGGTTGTTTCAGAACGTATGACGGAGCAACTTGAACGCTGGTTTCCTGAGGAACATCCCAAAAATCTTGACCCTAACGCCGATATGGAGAGCTCCGTTGCTCTTGGCGCCGCGTTTTATGGCGCCGCGAAATTGAATGGAGGCGTGCGGATTCGTGCGACTTCTGCGCGCTCGTACTACATTGGTATAGAGTCTTCGGGAATGGCTATCCCAGGCGTAGCACGACCAATGAAGGCTCTTTGTGTCGCGCCGACCGGTATGGAAGAAGGCGCAGAGATTGACGTTCCCTCCGAATCCTTTGAACTGGTGGTTGGCGAACCAGCGTCATTCCGATTTTTCACTTCGTCAACGCGTCCCGACGACGAACCAGGCGCGCTCTTGACATACTATCCCGACAGGAATGCGAACCAGTTGGAAAATCTGTCGCTAGAAGAAACCGATCCGATAGAAATTACCTTGGATTCATATGACGAGGATGAAAACGCGGACGTGAGTAGCCGACTCGAATACGTCATGGTTCGTTTTCACACCAAGATGACCGAGCTTGGCGCGCTTGAAATATGGTGCGACGAGGTGGACGGCGACCGACGTTGGAAACTTGAATTTAGCGTTCGCGAGCAGTGAAGCGCCGCATAAAACATAGATTTTTTCGTTTTGAAGAGCGCTCTTACTGAACAAAGCAAACTTTTGGGGTATAATAGACGAAATTCGGCGCCGCGTGGTTGGAGAAGAAGTCGCGACGTACTGAGCGCGGTTGACCGTTGGAGAAAGGTTAGATTTTATGCGGTATGGTTATGTCATCGACGTTATGGCCGTCGATAGACCCGGAATTGTTGCGGGCGTTAGTTCCGCGATCGTGAAGTTGCAGGGTAATATTGAATCGTGTAGCCAAACGGTGCTCGACGGATATTTTACGCTTATTATGACGTTTTCAACGCCCGAGGAACACGACGTCGAAACCCTTAAAGCGACGATTCTTACCGAGCGTGGTTTGGAAGGTTGTCAGGCAATTCTTTTTCCTACTTCTGAAGCGGATCGCGCTAAGATTAGTTCTGCGGCCAATACGTTCGTTATTACTGCGTTCGGTAAGGATTGCGAAGGTATCGTTTCCCAATTTACTCGGTATCTTGGCGGCAAAGAAATCAATATAATCGACTTGTACGCCTATATAACGGGCGAAGGTGAATTCGTCCTGATAACGCAAGTTGAGGTTGATCCGAAGCTCGACCTCAAGAACATTCAGCTCGACCTTGAAGCGTTGGGCGAGCAGGTTGGCTTTACGGTGCGAATTCAGCACAACAATGTTTTCGTCGCCACGAACCAGATACGACTCGATAGATAAACGAAGGAATGAAGGCTCTATGAGCGACCAGGAAATTGATTTGAGCACGCTACCGGAAGCGCAAAAGAAGCAACTTGCAAGAATGTCCGCCGATAAATTTATTTGCGATCTCGTTGGCGTTCGGCTTGTCAATGTTGGAGACGGGATGGCGACGGCTCAATTGGTCGTTGCAGAGGAGCATCTCAACGGGGTTGGTATTTGTCAGGGCGGCGCGCTTTTTTCGCTCGCGGATTACGCGCTTGCCGCCGCCTTCAACTATACTGACGAGTCTGTGGTTTCGCTTGACGTCTCGATTTCATACTGCAAGCCGGCTAAAGTTGGCGCTCGACTTAACGCTGAGGCGAAGGAAACGCTTCGGACTCGTTCGACGACGCTTGGCGACGTTGTGGTGAAGGATCAAGACGGTCGTATTATATGCCTCGCTCGTGGGCGAGGGTACGTTATGCAACCGCGATAGCGTGCTTGCAGGGCTAGCGTTTGAATGTTTCATTTGGCGCATACTAAACATTGCGACTTTACGAGAGCTTGCTAGTGGCGAGCCCTTGAAATTGTCGACGCAACATAGGAAAGGGTTTTTCTAATGGATCCTCAGGTTAAGCGCGCGCTCATTAGCGTTAGCGATAAAATGGGTTTGACCGATTTCGCCAAAGGACTTGTCGCCGCTGGCGTTCAGATTTTCAGTACGGGCGGCACCAAGCGGAGTCTTGAAACTAATGGCGTGCCCGTTACCGACGTCTCTGAGTACACAGGCTTTCCTGAAATGATGAGCGGACGCCTCAAGACGCTTCATCCGAAAGTCCATGGTGGAATTTTGTGTCGCCGCGACGACGAATCTGATATGAAATCAGCGTCCGATTATGGCATTGAGCCCTTCGAACTCGTCGTAGTTAACCTTTATCCTTTCGAGGCTACAATAGCAAAAGAAGGCGTAACCGACGCAGAAGCGATCGAGAATATCGATATTGGCGGACCAACTATGGTGCGCGCCGCCGCAAAGAACCACAAATTCGTCGGCGTTGTGACCTCTCCGAGTCAATATGCTCGCGTTCTGGAACAAATTCAAGCGTCTGGCTCGCTCACCATGCAGATGCGACGTAGCCTTGCTCGGGACGCTTTCGCCCATACTGCTGGATATGACGCCGCTATTGCTCGATATTTTGCAGAACACGACGGTCAAGTAACCTTCCAAACAAATTTCTCTACCTCCCTCAAGCTTTCTGCAGAACTCCGATACGGTGAGAATCCACACCAACGCGCTGCCCTTTACATTGATCCGAAATACAAGGGGTACTCCGCCGCGACGGCGCGCCAACTCAACGGCAAGGAACTCTCTTACAATAACATCCTTGACCTTGACGCCGCGCTTGCTATTTCTCGATCATTTGATCGACCTGCTGTTGCCGTACTCAAACACAATAACCCGTGTGGCGCCGCCGTTGACGACGTGCTTGTCAACGCGCTCCGTAAGGCGATGGACGGCGATCCGCTCAGCGCTTTCGGCTCGATTTTAGGCGTCAATCGCGTAGTTGACGAGCCGTGTGCAAAACTGCTTGCACAACCTGGACTTTTTGTTGAAGCTATTATTGCGCCAGGATTCTCGCCGGAAGCGCTACGTATCCTCACTACCGAGCCTAAATGGAGCGCTAACGTTCGACTGCTCGAATGCGGCGGCGATAAATTCGAGCGCGCGGAATTGAATTGGGCTGTGCGTCCGATCACGGGGGGCGCTCTTGTTCAGGACGCAGACGTTCTTGCCGATCCGGAGGAAGATTGGCGCGTCGTTACAGAAAAGGAACCGACCGACGCACAGATGCGCGATCTGCGTTTTGCTTGGGAAATTGTCAGACACGTCAAGTCGAATGCGATTGTTCTCTGCAAGGACGAGATGCTAGTTGGCGTCGGCGCTGGGCAGATGAGTCGTGTTGACTCGGTTGAGATTTCTGTAAAGAAGTCGGACGGGCGTTGCGAAGGCGCAGTCCTTGCTTCCGACGCTTTCTTCCCGTTTGCCGACGGGGTTCAAGCGGCGAAAGGCGTAACGGCGGTTATTCAGCCCGGCGGCTCGAAACGCGATCAAGAGGTCATCGACGCTTGTAATGAACTTGGAATTGCGATGATCTTCACTGGTCGGCGACATTTCAAGCACTAGTTTTAGTTGACGATCGAACGTAGCGCGCGTTTGGTCTGTCCGATGTGGGACGCTCATGTTGCGAACGCATGGGCGTCCCGAGTTGGTGTTTTGAACGAATTTGCTAAGAACGGCGCAACGAACAGGCGTCGTCCACGTTTTACTGTAATCCATTCGTGCGTCTAATGAGCAATTTAAAAATCGCAAATATCCTATCGCAGACGGCGCGACTTCTGGAATACCGCGAAGGCTCGTCGTTTGTTAGTAGGGAGCTCTCCGATATAGCTTCACGCGTGAGGACGTTAGACGCGCCCTTAGCGCTCTTTTCTGGCGTGGATCTCGAAAATGAGGAGCAAGTAGCCGAATTGGACGCCGCTTTGAATTACTGGTTTCGCGATTTTTCACGCGACGGCGTCTGGCTGTTGCGCGAAACGGTTCTCACTTTCACGAATCCGATGCGTGACGATCTTATTAACGCGTCGTCGCCCGCGACCGCCGAAC
Organism: uncultured Planctomycetota bacterium; assembly: GCA_900318195.1. Lineage (GTDB taxonomy): Bacteria > Planctomycetota > Planctomycetia > Pirellulales > Thermoguttaceae > RUG369. The sequence continues at coordinate 63,346 of ONJR01000162.1, read as the reverse complement.
TACTTAAAATTATCTCTCTTGACGTTGACGCAGTTCGTTTTTTGAGAAGAGCGATGGGAATACGTTCTATCGACGCGTTAAAGCGCTCTTGCGCCGCTGGAACGCTAGCGCAGTCGGGTCGCTTTTCCGAGCGTCAAGAGCATGACATTCTCGAGGAACTCCAGCGTTTGGAAGAAGCGACGCGAATGAAATGTTCCGACGACGCGCAAGACGACGAATGCGAGCAGATCGCGCCGTATTACGACGATCAACCTCTTGCTACCGACGATCCGCTCGCTATGTTCCATGCAAATGCAGACGCGCTTGCCGACGCCATTATTGGAACTCTTGCCGAACCTCTGCGCGCCTCGTTACTCAAGACGGCTTCCGATTTTGTCTCAAAGGACGCGATTAATCTAGCCCGCGATCAAGCGCGCGGCGTTATTGGTAAAGCGCGTAGATTTTTCACGTCGCCTACGAGTCCAAATTATGCAAGACTAAGGCGTGAAGAAGAGGAGCGCAATCGCGCGCAAGCAGAACGACGCGCCGTTCAAGAAGCGGAGGAACGCCGTGAAACCGCGATTAGCCGACCTCTTGACGTAATTAAAGTTGGCGCTCTCGCGAGGCGACGCGAAATTATCGGAAAGCTGGAGTTCCTTATTATCACGGATAATCCGGTGGTTGCCTTTGAACGCGTAAATCGTTCGGAGTTTGTTAAGGCTCGTCTAGAGACGACTGATCGCTGGGCTAAGTTTGTCTTGGCGCCGGACTTTTTTGATATGCCCTATAATAACCGTCCTACGCCGACAATAGAGCTTACGTTTTACGCAGTCTCCGAATTCGCACGCGGCGCTATGGAACTCGCGCTGACGTCGACCAAGCGACATTGGCAAGAGTTGCAACGCCGCGCTCATGACAAGGGCTGGTGGCTTACTCTCTTTGGGCTTTATGACGGTCCAAGAAGAATAACCTCGACGCAAACGTATAGGATTTATGAAAAACTCGGCATGATCGAGCCGCCGATTTGCCTGCGTCATGCCGACGTTGCGCAACGTTGGTTTGAAGCTGGCTCGCCCGCATTGCTTGAATTGGATGATTTGCGTGCTGATTTACATATGCATACGACTCATTCGGACGGCGTTGGCTCTATCGATGAAATGATAGACTACGCTCTGGAGTTGGGACTCGACTATATCGCGATAACCGATCATACTCAGAATGTGCCTGGCGTTACAGGCTTGGGCGACGTTGAGCTACTACGCGTTTGGGATATGATCGACGGAGCGAATGAGGCTTTGAAGCGCGACGGCGTTCGTTTTCACGTACTCAAAGGCGCTGAAGTTGACATTCTCGAAGATGGTGGTCTTGACCTGAAAGACGAGACGTTAAAACGTGCTGATTGGATTATTGCGAGTATTCATGTGGCGCGAGACCAGAATCGCGAGATGATTGAGCGACGTTATATGGACGCTTTTCGATCGCCCTATGTCGACGTTGTCGCGCATCCGACGGAGAGAGTTATCGGCAAAGAAGCTCCTATGAAGGTAGAGCTCGAATTTCTATGCCAAAATGCCAAGAAGTACGGCAAGGCGCTTGAACTCAATTCGCAGCCTCGTAGACTTGATTTGCCGACGGAAGGACTCGTCCTCGCTAAGCGTTACGGCGTCCCAATCGCAATTTCAACGGACGCGCACGCTCCTGACCAAATGAATTACTTGCGCTTTGGCGTAGAACACGCACAACGCGCAGGCTTAACCGCAGACGACGTCCTTAACGTCAAGTCGTATGCAGAACTCGTAGAATGGCGAACAAAACGAATTGGAAACGCAACAAGTAGCGGCGCGCGCTAGTTACTTCGGATTTATAACGGCGCCCAGAATCGCAAAGGCTAAATGAATTTCGTGTGCTAGATTGCTTCACGTTCGTTTGGCTCTACCTAAAACAGTGAGGAAAATAGTGTATCAACTACTGAGAATGTTGGGACGACTTTGCGTGCTTGGCGTTGTCGTTATTAGCCCATGGTGGAACGCGTCGTCACAACCGGCGGTTTTGCGGCTACTAATCTACCTCGTGATTGCGAGCGGCGCGCTTGCTCTGGCTTCCTTGTGGACGACGCCACAACGTGAACGGAAAATAAACTCCTATCACGCGCCTTTGTATCTTTCGATTCCCCTGATACTCGCGATTATGTTGTGCGCATTACAAGCGAAACCGTTGCCAGACTCGTGGCTGGCTAGACTTTCGCCAAGTGTTCCACAGCTTCGACAAGTGTTGTTACCAGATTGCGAACGCGGCGTTACCTTGGACTCTCTTTACGGCGAGGAGGGAGGTGCGGCTCGCAGAGCGCTAGCGTCGAGAATTGGCGACGACGTGGCTCCGACAGAAAAGTTTGTTGCAGAGGTCGTCCAATACGACGACGAGGACACGAAATTCGACGTTCGACGAGCTCTGATCCTCGACGCCGCCGCAGAACAGCAGTTCTTATTGCCAGGTTTTCGATTTGGAATGCGCGAATGGGGTAGAACGATCAGCGTCTATCCGCTTGCCACGCGGCAGAGCGTGCCAATGTTCTGGGCGGCGTTTCTCCTCTTCTTATCCGCTTCGATTCTTTTTAATACGGCAGAGTCGCGCCGCGTCTTACTAAGCGTCGTCGTTTTTGTCGGTTTGGCTTTTGCGCTATTTGCGCTTGCAGGACGCGCTAATTACGAGGTGATTGCGCGTTTCAAAAGGCTTTTCGAAATTGATTGGCTTAACGATCGCAAACTCAATTATGGTACGTTCGTCAATAAAAATGCGGCGGCAGGATATTTGGTTCTTTCATTTGGCGCCTGCGTCTTCTTTATGGTTCGCGAATTCTTACTGACGATTCGTTTGAAGAACAAGGATCTTGAAAATCGTAAGATTCTCGAGAAAGAGGACGCGGAAGAAAAGGTTTACAAAGTTCGGAAAGAGTCAAAGTGGGCTTTGCTGATTGGCGACTTTATCGACCTGTTTAATCGGAAATTACTTTTGGGGCTATTCTCACTCGCCGTCCTTTATGCCGCGATTCTTGCCTCGATGTCCCGCGGCGGAGCTATTGCCGCCACAACCTCGATTCTTGTAGCCTTGATTGCGCTACTCATGCGTAAAGACGCGCGTCGCTACTGGTTTGTCCCGTGTGTTTCGTTCCTTATAGTCGTGGGCGCGCTATTTGCAATGAATCTTCATGGTAGGGTTAGCGACCGTATGTCCACCATTGTTGTTGAGAATGAGGACGGCGCCGTTTCGATCGTTCAAGACGGTCGTGTCGATAATTGGAAGAGCGCGCTCAAGACCTCGCAGGATTTCACGTGGTTGGGCTCTGGTCTAGGCTCTTACTCCGTCGTCAATGCGCGTAATGATCGCACGTTGGCAAAAGACTCCCTTTTTTATTATGCTGAGAATACGTTTGTTCAAACGCTGGTAGAGATGGGCGTTTTAGGGCTGATTTTGCTCGTGGCGGCATACGTTATGTTGATCGTGATTTTTGTGCGTATGCTTATTGGCGTGCATAGTATCGAGACGACGGCGCTGGCGGTTGCGGCTATTACAACGCTAGCTGGTCAAATCGTCTCTTCATGTATGGATTTTGGCATTTATTTTCCGTGCAATCTTTTCCTCTTTTTCACGCTTTGCGGCGCTTTTATCAGTCGACAGAACCGTCGAAAGTGGGACGCTGTCAAGAGTCGAATGGTTAATTCTCGTCAATCAGTGGAGGCGGCGCGTGAGATACGTCGACTTGAACAGCGCGAGGCGCTTGGTATGGTCGTGTTTTCATCTCTCGTCGTCTTGTTACTCTTGGGAACGAAATGGATGTTGCAAGAGAATAAAGACGCCGTTTTGCGCGCGAAACTGATTCAAGACGCGAACGCGATTCTCGACGCCGAGCCTAGCAGTCTAACGGCGAATACTTTCAACGACGATATTGCAAAGCTACGAAAGTTTGCGCTCAGGCGTAATGATAGTTGCGAGCTCCAAAGCCTGCTTGCCCAACTCTATATTATGCGCTATCGCGTGGGATATTGTGCTTTCCTTAAAGAGCGCAATCCTGAGGCTAAGTTTGAAGAATTATGGGCTAAGACCGATATCGAAGCGTATTTGGAATTGTTGCTCGGGTATCAGTCGATCGGATTTGACACCGCGACTTCCGCATTACGCGATAGCGCTGAGCTTAGAGAATGTTTTGCCAACGTTCTGACCTCGCTATACGCCGCAAGAAGAATTTGCCCACTCCAAACGCGCGTCTGGCAACCGATACCCGCATATGTTTCACTCGTCTATAAGATGACATGGGAAGACGAACGGCAACTCGAGTTGCTTGCTGATTTGCGCGGCGCGTCCACGACGCCATACGACACGAAGTTTCTCATTAGAGCCGCGTATCATCTTGGGTTGTTTCGTCTCCACAGCGCTAAGACAAAGTTTCTTAAGAGAGCCGTGGCTTGTCAGCCGACCTACGCGCCTGCCGCGCTCGTCGTCCTAGCAGTTGCGTTGCCGCAAAATCAACTTGCGGAAAGATCGCAACAGGTTTTGTCCGACAATATGTACGCAATTTTCTATGCGGCGTACAAACTACGCAAGTTACGCGACGATCCGCTCTACGATCTAATACGCGCCAAGTTTGAAACCGTGTACGCCACGACTTCAGAGGAACGACGAAATTACGACTTCTATTATTATGCCGGAATGTACTTGAGTCTAACGAGACGGTACGTAGAAGCGGTTGACGCATTAGCGAAGGCGGTAGAAATAGGAGGGGACAACGACGTAGCGTTCTTTGCCAGAATGAACATTTTCTTATCGCATCCAGGAGCCTTGCAACGGCACGACGAGTGTGTCGCTACTCTGAGCGAATACTGCAAATCTCATGGAGGCGCCAAACGCTATCGGGCAGAAGATATGCTGAAGCGAGCCGAGGAGATAGCCGATCGCGCGCAGGCACGCGCAAGGGCGCGCGAACGCATCCAACGCGATAATGAACTTGACGAAAGATTGCGTCATGAAGTTTCAGAACGAGGCGGTAACGCAGGTAACGACGGCAACATTTCAACCGCCGGCGTAGACGAAAAATCGTATGTTGAGCCAGAGGAAGTGAACGACGCGCCAGAAGCAGAAGACGATATTACGAATTCAATCAATGAAATCGAAAGATTATTGATTGACTAATCTACCGTGTGCGCAAGGCGTCTTCTATTCTAGGAGAACCTGATTTCAGACGCGCTTTTCACACACGCTATAACACGCAAGAAAGGTTTTATCATGAGTAAGTCTCAGGTCTACTTTGCTAACTTTCACGCCAATCCGAACGAGAATCTTCTACAGAAGTTACGACGGTTGGCGGTTCGTGCCGGGTACGATAAACTCGACCTCGACGGTAAATTTGTCGCTCTTAAAATTCATTTCGGAGAGTGGGGCAATCTCGCGTTCCTTCGCCCCAACTATGCGCGCGTCATAGTCGATCTCACGAAGGAAAAGGGCGGTAAGCCGTTTCTTACCGACGCGAACACGTTGTACGTTGGTAGTCGTAAAAATGCGCTCGATCACATTGAAACGGCCTACGCGAACGGATTCAACCCTTTCGTTACCGGGTGTCACGTTATCATTGCGGACGGTCTCAAGGGAACCGACGAGACCCTTGTGCCGGTCAACGGACAGTACGTTAAGGAAGCGAAGATTGGTCGCGCCGTTATGGACGCAGACGTAATCGTAACGCTTACCCACGTCAAGATGCATGAATGCGCGGGACTTGGAGGCGTGCTGAAGAATATCGGCATGGGCTGTGGTTCGCGAGCCGGTAAGATGGAAATGCACTCCAACGGCAAACCTAGCGTCGATAAAAACGCATGCGTCGGTTGTCGCGCGTGCGCTAAAACGTGCGCGCACGACGCCATCTCTTTTGATTCAAATCGCAAGGCGGAAATTGATAAGAGCAAGTGCGCGGGATGTGGACGTTGTGTCGGTCGGTGCCCGAAAGACGCAGTGTACGCCGCAATGGACGAGAAGTACGAAATCCTCAATAAGAAAGTTTGCGAATATTCTCTCGCCGTTGTCAAAGATCGTCCCGCATTTCATATTGCTTTCGTTGCCGACGTCTCGCCGTTCTGCGATTGCCACGCGGAAAACGATATCCCTGTCGTTCCAAACGTTGGAATGTTTGCCTCCTTTGATCCTGTTGCTCTTGACGTTGCCTGCGCTGACGCGATTAACGCGCAACCTATCGTTCCGCACAGTGAACTCGACGGTAAGAAACATGACGGCGACTACTTTAACGCAATGCACCCGACAACAAACTGGCGATCTGTTGTGGAATACGGCGCTGAGATTGGACTCGGTTCGATGGAATACGAACTTATCGAGATTTAATCGTTCTTGTAAGCCGCGATTTCTGGATTGACAAAACACATGAGACACAGAGCTTTGTTTGCCGTCGACGTGGGAAATACTCGAGTGAAGATCGCGCGCTGGCGAGGCGGCGCCGCGTCCGTTTTTCAAGACGGTAGACCGTGTGTGCCTGACGCAGAACGCGCTGACGGTTCGTGTGACTTAACTGAGATAGAACGTTGGTTGCTGGAATCTGGTAATCGCGAGCTTGACTCGGCGTTCTGGATTGTGTCGAGCGTCAATAATCGAAAGACTGCGCGACTGAAGACGATCGTCGAAAGGATAAGGAAAGAAGACTCGTTTTACTTACTTACACTAGACGATTTGCCGTTGGAAGTCGAGTACGATTATCCTGAGAAATTAGGCATTGATCGTGCTGTCGCCGCTTTTGCCGGCGTTAGAATGCTCCCGCAGAAGACCCCGTTCCTTGCAATTGACGTTGGAACTGCTGCCACTGTTGATTATGTCGATCAGTCGGGCGTCTTTCGCGGCGGCGCGATCCTGCCTGGTCCGGCGCTGAGCGCCGAAGCGCTTACGCGTAAAACAGCCGCGTTGCCTATGTTGGACGATCCTGAAAACGCCAGTCTCGACGGGCGTACGCAATCTGGCGCGCTTACGTTTCCCGCGACAGAGACGAACAACGGTATTCGACTTGGCGTAGTCTATACGCTCGTCGGCGCGATTATTTCCTTCTATTGGCAAACGCGTCTATCCCTTGAACGTCAAGGCGCGAATCCAGACGATCTGCAACTCGTTATAGCCGGTGGGGACTCACACGCCACAGAACGGAATCTTCAGAATTACTTCAACGATCTTGACGCAAATTTTAAGTGCAAGGTTCCACGACCGAGGATCGTTGTTGAGCCTCGATTAGCGCTCTATGGACTCGCAGAACTTGCGAACAACATTGATATGCCTAAAAGAAAGGGGGCGTCCTAATGACGGAATTGACGGACTCCGTTGCAAAGACAATGAAGGAGTTTGAACGATTACCAGGCGTTGGTAAGAAGTCGGCTGAGAGAATCGTTTATCATCTATTGAAGGTCTCGAAAGAAGAAGCGCTGGCGCTCTCTGACGCGATTCGAGCCATGAAGGAAAATATTCGATATTGTCAGCGTTGCTTTAATCTTGCCGAAGACGATCTCTGTGAAATATGCCGCGACGAGCGACGAGATCAGTCAGTTCTTTGCGTTGTTGAGCAACCACGCGACTTGATTGCTCTCGAAAAAACGGGAATGTATCGTGGACTGTATCATGTTCTTCTTGGACGGCTCTCGCCTTTGGACGGCGTTAGTCCCGACCAGTTAACGATCGACCAGCTTGTTAAACGCGTCAAGAGCGGCTCTTTCAAAGAACTCATTATGGCGACAAATCCAACAGTTGAAGGCGACGGCACTGCGTTAGCAATAACGAATCAGTTGCAGGGAACGCCAATCAAAATCACGAGGCTTGCGCGTGGTATTACCACTGGTAGCGCTCTCGAGTTTGCTAATAATGAAATGTTAGCCGACGCAATTTCATGTCGACAGAACTTTAATAACCCAGAAAAGACGGTGGACGAGGAAAAAGCGGAATAATTTCAATTAGCCATATGGCGTCTAATCATAGTTTCTGGTATAACTGATTCAACGTCGCGCGGCGACGGGCAGGATGAGTGTTAGTCTTCCGTGAAAGGAGCGCATTGTGGCAAAACAAACGTCAAAATCGGGTTCGAAGAGCGCTAAGTTATCGAAGATGGAGGAGCTCTACGAGAAGAACCCGCAACTTAAAGCGGTCGTTGACCAGATCGAAAAGGAGTATGGGCAGGGAGCGATTATGCCTTTGGGACTTGATCGTGCGCCTAGTTTGGAGGGTATCTCCACTGGTTGCCTGTCACTTGATATCGCATTAGGTGGTCGCGGTATTCCGCGCGGACGCATTGTCGAAATTTTTGGTCCGGAATCAAGCGGTAAAACAACGTTAACGTTACACGTTGTTGCCGAAGCGCAAAAATCTGGTGGGGTTGCCGCTTTCATTGACGCTGAGCACGCGTTCGATCCGAGTTGGGCAAAGCGTTTGGGCGTCGATCTTGAATCGCTCCTCGTTAGCCAACCGAGTAGCGGCGAGGAGGCCATGCGCATTGCAGAAATGCTTGTGAAAACGAACGCAGTCGATATTATCGTAGTCGACTCAGTCGCCGCGCTCGTACCTGAAAAGGAATTGCAGGGCGAAATTGGCGACCAATTCGTTGGTTTGCAAGCGCGACTCATGAGTCAGTCGCTTCGAAAACTGACGGGCGCAATCTCTAAGAGCAAAACGGCCGTCATCTTTATTAACCAGATCCGTGAAAAAATAGGCGTAATGTTTGGTTCGCCTGAAACGACTCCCGGCGGTAAGGCGTTGAAGTTTTACTGCTCTTGCCGCATCGACGTTCGCCGTATCGGTCAGTTAAAAGACGGCGATGAAGTGATTGGTCAGCGAGTTAAAGCCAAGGTCGTTAAAAATAAAGTTGCTCCTCCGTTCCGCGTTGCCGAGTTCGATATGATGCACGCGAACGGCATTAGCTATGCTGGCGACTTGCTTGATCTGGCGATAGCGAACAAGATCATTTCAAAATCTGGATCGTGGTTTCGTTACGACGATCAGCAGTTAGCGCAGGGACGTGAGAAGGCGCGCGCTTATATCGAGTCGAACTACGATTTCGCCGAAGAACTAAAAGCGAAGGTCTTGGCTGCCTTAGAGGCGGAAAATGCAGAGTCTCCTGGACAACTGCCGAAGGAAGAACCTGATCCTGAGGAGTTGGAAGAACCTGAATTCGATGAAGAAGAGATCGAAGAATAATCCTTAGGCAGTAATGACCGGATTTCTTCTGTAAATGACAAAACGTCGCGCTCAGACGCCTGAGCGCGACGTTTTTGAGTCTTCAAACGCCTTTTTCATGCGCGACCGGTTGTTAATTTGCTGATAGCTTTGAATTCGCTTGTGCCTGCGACACGTGTGAGTTCAAAGAGCGCCGTTTCCGCCGTCGTTAAGACTACGCCGGAACTGGCGAGGCGTTGCAGAGCTATATCGTGATCCAGAACCGTACGCGACGACGTACAATCGACAACTAAATGCACCGATTTGCCCGCTTCTAAAAGATCGAGCGCCGTCTGAAGTATGCATATGTGCGTCTCTATCCCTGCGAGTAAAATTATCGGTTTCGATGATTGTAGAATGTGGTTGCGAATGCTGGGCGTTTCCAAGCAACTAAAGGACGTTTTGTCAAAAACAGTTTCGTCAGGCGTGAATTCCGATATTGCCGACAACGTATTGCCTAGACCTTTCGGATACTGACGCGTTGAGATAATCGGAATTGCGAGCGTCGCTAGACCTGCGAGTAAAAAGCGCGTACGATCAATGAGCTGGGTAGGGTTCGACATTGCAGGTACGATTTTTTCTTGGAAGTCGACGATGAGCGACGTGGCATTTTCGCGTGTGAGTTTCTTCATGTAGCGTTTTCTTTCGTTAAATCGCGCGCCATGGCGAACGCAGACGCGCTGCGTGGCGAGTGTCATACGCCTACTTTGAAGCGTTACTTAAAAATTCCCGTCTCGTTTGATATTTGCGGCAGACGCGAGACGAGGTTACTTTCTTTAGGTTCTTCTGAGCGTTCGCCGCGTTTGTATTCTAAATAGTGTAACCATGTTTCGCCGTCGAGCCCGTACTTTTTACCAGTGATTCGTTGCAATGACGAACTTGCTTCCGTCATAAGAGCTCCGTCGTCAAGTTTCTCGCCATTGAGTCCGAGTTCGAGCGTTTCAAAAAGAAGCGGAGAATCTTTCTCCTGGAATGTCCCCAACGCTCGGAGAATCGCTATTCGCAAGTCCTTCTTCTTGGTGTTTTCATCTTCAGCGCCCGGCTCGATTGAGTAAGGAGCCAAGCGATAACGATTGGCTAATGCGGTAATGGCGAATTCTCGCTCGCGCGCGTTGCCGCCGTTCTTAGCTATTTCACCCTCGGAACAGTATAGCCCCAACGCACGACACGCTGATATATTGAGCGCCAGATCGTCGCAATTGAGCGCGTCGACAAAGAGTTTTTCTGCCGCTGGATTGGAATAGTTTGAGGATATTCTCGCCATGGCGTCGATTACTGCGCGCTTGACATTGGGACTTGACGTCTTACCATATTCGTCTGTGAGCTGAACAAGTAGGACGTCTTTCTCGTCTGGGCTGGATTTGACGCCCTTTTTTCCCTTTTCTTCGATTAACTCGATACGTTCCCAAGGACGAATATAGCCAGGAATTTCATCGCTACGTCGACCGGCGCCGGGAAGATAGAGTAACGCCTTGTTGTCCGTCCAGAAGATGGGCGTCGAGCACCCCAATAACTCCAAGACGAGCGAGCAGACCAGAGCGAACAAAACTATTCGACTTCTCGATGAATCCCGCGACTTTTGACCTTCGTTACAATACATTGCGCAATCCGTTTTTGACAAAGTATAACGCTGTGAGCGACTACACGTCGGCTAAAAAACGCCGTCCTCCATGACGCGACTTCGAGCCTTCGTCGATCACACTCAATTTCCTGCGCCGATATTAAACTAATGCTGCGTCCACGTCAAGGGGAACTTGTTACTCAGCAGGAAAGAAAATGTCGACTGCTAGCAGAAGAAAATTGTTTTCGCGGTGCGTTTGACGCATAAAAAAGGGTCTACCACAGCGAGCGGAAGACCCAAATGTGAGTTGTCAAATTACGATGCGCTCACGCGCTAATCTGCAACTAACGAGCGGCCATTTTGGAAGCGCGGAAAGCGCGACGTTCGGCGCGGAGACGAGCTCGACGCTTCGTTTCGCTTGGCTTTTCATAAGATTCACGACGACGCATCTCCTTCTTGATGCCCGAACGTTCGACCAGTTTACGGAAACGACGAACTGCGTCTTGGATCGTTTCCTTATCGCGCAATGTTAACTTGACCACTTTTTAACCTCTGCTGTTAGAGTGTTACGTTTACCGTCGTCGATTTTTGTTCATTTCAGGAGATCGCCTCGCGACGCGCCGACCGTCAAGCCTTGCGCTTAACCCAAACGTCATGACTAAAACCGAACCAAGTATGCCGAATGTAAACAGGAACGCTTATCCCGCGCTCCAATATCCTATCAACCGAGTTCTCGCCGAGCACACGTTGCCTTCTGCAAAAATCAGCGAAAACCTTCGATCATTATACAACAGACTTGTCTGAAGTCTAGTAGGCGAACTTGCTTTTTTGCCTTTTTCTGTTAGTTTGGGAGCCTTTTAACTTATTCGCAGTCTTCATGAGCTAAGCTAATAAAAGTTGGCTACACTTGCGTAGAGAATATCTGTGAGCTATAAAGTAGCTCCTATAAATCTGTCGAGAACGGTTGTTTTTTGTGGTTTTCATCCCCCGGGCTTGAAATTCGCATTCGTTGGCTTACAATTGGAATGTTGAACAGTCGAGCGACTCGTTCGGCGTAGCGTGGCGAAATAAGCGGCGTTACGCTCGTGTGGCGCGAATCTTTTTCGCGAGATTTTCGGTTACGTTCGTGCAGTCCGTTAAGGAGAAGAATATGTTGGATAGCTGGTTGTCAGATCGTTCCCGTACTTTTAGTTCTTCGGGTATTCGCAAGGTCTTTGACTTGGGCGCCAAGTTGGAAAATCCGATTAATCTTTCGATTGGTCAGCCTGATTTCGATATGCCGGAGGGCGCGCATCAGGCGGCTTTTGACGCTATTAAGGCTGGTAAGAGTAGCTATACTCCAACCCAAGGTATGAAGCCGTTGCTCGATCGATTGCAGGCAGACGTCGACGCCAAGTACAACGATACCGATCGAAAGGTCTTCGTCACGAGCGGCACCAGCGGCGGACTTCTCCTGGCCGCATTGGCGTTCATCAATCCTGGGGACGAAGTTATTCTTTTTGATCCATACTTCGTCATGTACGAGTCTCTCACGAAGATGCTCGGAGCAATTCCTGTTTGTATCGACACCTATCCGAACTTCGACTTCGACGTACAAAAGGTTGCCGCCGCCATTACGCCGAAGACCAAGATGATAATCTTCAACTCCCCGTGTAATCCCACCGGACACGTGGCGAACCGCGAAGAAGTGGAAGCGATTGCAAAGCTAGCCGCCGAAAAGAACATTATCCTACTGAGCGACGAAATCTACAAGAATTTTGGCGACGGCGACTTTGTTTCGCCTGCGGATTTCAATAAGGAAGTCATCGTGCTCGACGGTTTCAGTAAGTCGCACGGTATGCCCGGCTGGCGCATTGGCTATGCGCACGGTCCTTCGAAACTTATTCAAGAGATGACAAAGTTCCAGCAATACACATTTGTCTGCGCGCCTCACGTCGCTCAATATTGCGCTCTCGCCGCGCTCGATATTGATATGTCGGAGAAGTTTGACTTCTACCGTAAAAAGCGCGATATGCTCATTGACGGGCTTTCGGATTTATACGATCTCGGGAATCCGAAGGGCGCGTTCTATATGTTCCCCAAAGTTCCGTGGGGAACCGGTACGAGTTTCGTTGAGAAGGCCATTACAAAGTACAAGTTGCTGGTTATTCCCGGCAACGTTTTTAGTCGTAAGGATCAATGCTTCCGACTTTCCTACGCTGCGAGCGTTGAAACTATTGAGCGCGGTATTGACGCGCTTCGCAAACTTGCGAAGGATCCCGACTGATTGTATTCGTCTTGATCTTTCTTCCGCGCGCTTTGCTATCAAGCTGCGCGCTCGAATTATCGCAGTAGGTAAAAGGGAGAACATAAATGCGTAAGACGATTCTTTTCGTGTTGACGCTCGTGGTTTGTTTGACATTCCATTGGGGCAGCTCCGCCGCGCGCGCTGCCGCTCCTGACGTCAAGTTGTCGGGCGCGCGCAAGGTTACGGTTGCGTATCTTGATAAAGTTGCTTCGTTCGACGTTCCTAGCGCCTCCTGGAACGTTGTTGACTCCGAAAAATATTCGAATTTGCCAAACTTCAACCCACAAGCGAATTCTTGGACTAAAGGGCGCGTTCTTCGCGGTGTGAACGCTTGCGAATGTGCTGTTTTCGACGCGCTCGATCCTGAGTCGGTAGTCGTCAAGTTGGCTTCCGGCGAGACGTTGACGCGTGGTCGCGATTATGAATTTGACAACTCCGCCGGCGCGCTAGGACGACTTGAAAATGGCAAACTCGACGCCGCCAGCGAAGTCTTCGTGAGCTATCGTTGCGTAGAGTCGAGAATCGATTCGATTATTCTCAACGGTAACGGCGAACTTGAACTGGTTTTGGGCGAATCGCGAACGCTTTCACCAGAACCTCCAACGTTGAAAGACGGTGAGAAACGACTTGCTAACGTCTTCACAACTGGTCGCGGCGACGCATTGACTGAGGATTCTATTTTCCCAATTGATACCGTCTTTGAAAATGATCGCGCGCTTGACGCACAAGCGTTTGTTGCACACGTAGGCGAATTTCGCGTTCGAGCCAAAACGCCGCAAGCGCCGAGCGTTTCAAATATCGGAGCCGCCAAGCGATTCTTGCCTAAGACGTGGAAAAAGCTAGTTGGCGGCGCAGAAGTACGCATTCTTGCGTGGGGCGACAGCGTTACCGCGTGCGGATACCTGCCAGACGACCAACGATGGCAAATTAAATTTGCCAGGGGGTTGCAAGAGATGTTCCCGAAAGCTAAGATCACGATCATGACGGAAGCGTGGGGAGGGAGATCTAGCGATTCGTATCGCAATGAGCCGCCCGGGAGCGCGAAGAATTACAAGGAGAAGGTCCTTGATCTCAAGCCGGATCTCATCATATCCGAGTTTGTTAACGACGCCTATATGGATGAAAAGATGGTCGCGCAGAAGTATGGCGAGATGAAGGCGGACTTTGATGCGATCGGCGCTGAATGGATAATTCTCGGTCCCCATTATGTGCGTCCCGACTGGATGGGATTGACCGCTCAACGCGATATTGACGAGGATCCTCGTCCGCTTGTTAAAGGTCTTCGTGCCTTCGCGCAAGCGCAGAACGTGCCATTAGCGGATACGCCGGAGCTTTATGGCAAATTATGGCGCGCTGGTATTCCATATCTCACCCTTATGACAAACAATATCAACCATCCCAATGATTTTGGCATGGAGCTTTTCTCCGCCGCTTTATTGCGCCTCTTCCAGGAGTAGCGTGTAATCGTCCAAAATAAGTTCAAAGAGCGCCGACCTTGACTTTCAAGATTGGCGCTCTTTTGGAACGAACTGACGACAAACAAACTCAAACGTCGTCCTCGTATTCTACGCGTTCGATCATTTTGAGAAAATCGCCCATTGAAGGACATCGATCTCGCGGTTCCGCTTTGAGACACCAGTGTATCGCTTTGGCTAGGGTGGGATTAATCGCGGGACGGAATTTCGTTATCGGCTCAGGCGGCTGGTCGTGCGTCATTGCGGCAAGACCGTTCGTGCCGCGAGGCCACGGTAATTCTCGTGTACACAGCTCATACATCGTCACTCCGAACGCAAAAATATCGACTCTTTCGTCCGTAGCTCGACGACGAATCAATTCTGGCGCCATATAGTTGGGCGTGCCCGTCCGATTACCGGGATCAGTAAATGGCGAACGATTAGGCAGCGACAGTCCGAAGTCGGTAAGTTTTAGAATTTTGCCGTCGCCTGTAAAGAGTAGATTACGCGGACAAAAATCGCGGTGGATGAAACCTGCCTTGTGAACGACCTGCAACGCTTCAGCACATTGGCGAATGTACATGAGACGAGCGCCCGCTAGGTAATCCTGCTTGATCATGAGGATGTTGTTAAGACCCGTCCCCTCGAGATACTCCATGACGAGGTATTGCTCGTTGTTTGTCGTAAAGCCTTCTTCGAAGGTGTTCACGATATAAGGGTGCTTGAATTTAATTGCGATCTCGCCCTCGCGCGGCTTATAGATACCCTTCATCGCGCGGAAACGTTCGTCAACTTGTCGAGTCTTTTCCTTATCAAGAATCTTGAGACCGACGATCTGATCCGTTTCCTTATCGCGCGCCATATAGAACTCCGACATTGTGCCGGAAATAGCCGCTTTTAGCAAGGTAAAACGTTTCTTGTAGTCGAGCTTCTTTTTGCCGAGTAATTTTTCTAACAGACCCATAGATCACCTGAAATGAAAGCTCATGAGTGGACGTGGAGCAAGACGAGCGCAACGCGTCTGGGCTTGCTTACGGCGACAACCTTCGTCGCACACGGTCGGCGTTCACGTAAACGCGCGACCCCTGACTCTATTATAGCGTGGTTTTCCCAATCGCCAACTTTTTCAAATTGATTTACTAGCGCGTCCATGACGTTCGTGAACGCGCGTTATGACGTCCGACGGCGCGATAAGTGTAAATCGACCGGGTTCTACGGTGATTTCAACGGGCAAGACTCCGCCAGGATCGCCGTCTAGCTGATAGGGAATAGCGTTGGTAGCCGCGTTTTCATTGTGCACGCTGATGACAAAGCGTTCGCCGCGTCCAAGACGTACGCTTGGCAGGAGACGATGCGCGCCCCAGAGGTGAGCAAGCGCGACGCGCGAAAGAGTCGCAGGGAACCCGCCTCCGCTAAAAACACAGTAATCAAGCTTACCGTCCGCTTCGTCGCATTCCGGCGCAAGTCGAACGCCCCACGCATAGTTGGGGAGATTAAAGACGAGCGACCAATTGCCTAACGTAACCTCTGGCGTCGACGTGTGCGACGCATAATATTCTGTCGCAATTGAGGGAAACTCGTAATTACGAACTGATTGCAGGAGTGGTTTCAAGTAGGACAAGTAATTAATATGAGCGCCGCCGTTCGTGTTCTGGCGATACTTTTTCTCACGCGTTGCGTGGACGCGACGAACAATCTCAGCGTCCAATCCCGCGCTCGCCATAGCGAGGAAAAGACGCCCGTTCGCACGACCAGCGTCGAGTGACAGACTGCTACCTTGTGCTATCATTTCGGCCGCCGCTTCGGGAGCAAAAGGTAGTCTGAACCTTTTCGCAATCAAATTTGCGGTTCCGGATGGTAGCAACGTAATCGGAACGTCGCGCTCTGTACGATTTACTAATTCCGCCGCTGTGCCGTCGCCGCCGACCCCAACTAGCGCGTGAAGAAGTCCTTGCGCGCGCAATTGATTGGCGCGTGAGGTTACTTCGTCTAGCTCCATGTGCGTTTCTACTGTGAAGCCACGCGCTTCTAGGTTCCGAGATAGAATTGACGCGCGTTCGGCAGAAGAGCGACGACCGGATTTCGGATTCAGCGATAATAATACGAACTGGTTGCCTGATTGAAACGACTCAGTCATTAGCTCCTCACATTCTCGTTTGATATATGTACGCTTCGTTGACTAATGGCGTACATGGGCGCGTCTTTGTTATTTCAAAACGTCAGCCATTCGGAATTTAATATTCTGATATGATTCCTCATTGATGAGATAGAACCATTTGGCGAATCGTTCGTTTTTGAGCGCCGCCTTGCGCTGCGCTTCAGGCGCTAGCAACGCGATTTCTGACTCGTCTTCTGCCGTTTGCGCAAGAATGCTTTTATCAAAGGCTGCTGTTGCCAAACATACGCGAAGATTGTCAAAACGTCGCCCAAAGACAAGCTCAATTTTCATACCGTTCTTCATCTTCAGTTCAATCGCGCCCCCTTCGCCCGCAAGCATAGGTTCGATTTGGGCGGAATCGAGCGGATTTCTATCGAGAGTTGCGAATCCCAAGTCTGCGAGCGCTCCTTGATGTGCGGCAAGTTGGACTCCGGACGCGCCGTTTCGCAAGATAGCCGCAAGCGCTTCAGGTTTCTGTCGAACGTCGACGATCTTTAAAGCTCCGAGCGCGTCTGCCGTGTCATTGAGTACGTCGTTGCGCGCGCTTTCCGGATTAACTGGTTTAACTTCACGCCAAGAACCGTCGCTTGTGTAATCGACGCGACGCGTAAGCGACCACACACGAGAAAGAGAGTTTTCAGGTGTTTGACGAAAGATTGCGGCGCCAGACGCTGTGAAATCTTCGATCGTGCTTGCGCCGTCTAGCTTGGCTATTTTAAACTGATAATCGAGCGCCGCAAGAAACGCGATATCCCAACGACTGATCATGAGCAGATCGGGATCAATCCAGTCGATCGGATCAAATGAGATTCTGTCGGGAAATTCCGTGATTTCAGTCGTTCCCTCCTCTTGTAACGAATCGCTAGTGAAGTCGACGGTATAGACGTTATCGTCATTTGGTAATCGCACGAACCGCGCGTCTCGCGTCAAGGAACTTTCCGGCGCGCGCGAGCCTACTAGTAAATCAACGAGCTTTTCGCCAGATTCCCCTGTAATAGTAACGGCGAGCGCGGCGCCCTGGGCAAGATTTGGCGCGCTTTCCGAACTGTCGCTGGGCTGTGAGTCTGAATTTGACGTGTTCGGCACAAAATTCGCCGGATTAACTAGTCCACATTCGCGATGTAGCGTCGTGATTTGTTTAGCGTTTTCAACGTTCGAACTCGCGTCTATTGCCGAAAGGACGGAAAGTTGCATGAGCGGAGCGACGATTTTAGCGAGACGATTGGCGTTACCGGCCGGAAAATTCGATAAACCAGGAAGGAGCCATTCATCGCCGCTACGCGCAAGTTCGAGTGAGCGCGTATCGCCTGTTAAGGGATCAACGCCCACGAATTCGATCTTGGTCATTTGCTCCATATCGTTGAAGCGATCGAAAAGTCTCTGACCGATTCTTTCCTGCGGCTTGACGTCCGGCAGTCGAGGTCGGCTCTTCAGCCATAGAACGAGCGCGAAAAGCGCAACCAGTCCGATGAACGCCGACTTAAGGACTTCGCTCTTCAATATGTTCGCCATAGAGACTCCTTCTAGACTTGAAGTATTGGACTTGACTCGTTGCGCATTCAATCTCTCGGAAAATGCGCGCGTCTTGTAGTATACCCTTAACTGAGGTCTTATTCAACCTCTTCTTGACAATAATCTTGTTCTCAACTGATCCTTGACTATTTGTCTAGTTCACTTGTTTTTTTTCTGAGGTTCGTTACAATACTAGAACTGTGTTTTTGCGTTCCTGTTCGACTGTTTGGTTGCAACGCGGGGGTTAATTATGACCTTGTTTATTTTGGGTTTGATTTTGCTGGTAGTGGGGTACTTCACGTACGGACGCTTCGTTGAGAAGGTCCTTGGTCCTGACGATCGTGAGACCCCCGCTGTTAAATATCGGGACGGCGTCGATTTCGTGACGCTTCCCCATTGGAAGAATATGCTGATCCAGCTCTTGAATATCGCGGGTGTGGGTCCGGTAATTGGCGTAATTGCTGGTATCAAATTTGGAACGATCGTTTTTCTTCTGATTCCTATCGGCAACATCATCGGCGGCGCCACTCACGACTTCATCTCGGGAATGGCTTCGATGCGTAATAAGGGGGCAAACCTTCCTACGTTCATTCGATCGAATCTTGGCGAAGGATCGTATTACTTCTTTTCCATTTTCATGATCTTTCTGCTCCTTTTGGTAGTTGCGGTTTTTATCAACGTTCCTGCGAATTTGATTTCCTTGCAATTTACGCCGCACAAGCCGTATTTCTGGGGCTCTGTCGGCTTGATTTTCCTATACTACATCGCGGCGACGATGTTTCCAGTCGACAAGATTATCGGTCGTTTTTACCCGATCTTCGGGTTGCTATTGCTTCTCGGTAGCGGCGCTCTTCTTATTTCGCTCTTGCGAAATGGAATCGAGAGTCCCGGCATTCTTGAGGAGTCTCGAGCCTTCTTTGACAATAAAGAGAAGTACCTTGAAACGAATCCCATACTGCCATGTCTCTTCGTTACAATTGCCTGTGGAATCCTTTCCGGATTTCACGCGACTCAATCTCCGATTATTGCGAGAACGATGAAGACCGAGCGTGAAGCGCGTTCCTCTTTTTACGGGATGATGGTTGTCGAAGGCGTTATAGCGATGGTTTGGGCGGCCGCTGCGCTTGCAGTTTATAACCTGTTTCCGGAGTATTGGTCTGAAAACGAGGTCGGCGTTCTGTCCAAGATAACGTCGAATTTCTTGGGTACGGGACTTGGAACGGTTACGGTTATTGCCGTCGTTGTGCTGGCGATCACTTCGGGCGATACGGCGATGCGTAGTATGCGCTTGAGTCTTGCCGAAATCTTGCATTTTGACCAGAAGCCGTTCCGCAATCGCCTTATTCTTTGCCTGCCGCTTATTGCGTGCGTTGTTGCGCTATTGTGGTGGTCCAATGCCGATAAGCAATCGTTTGCTAAACTCTGGCGCTATTTCGCTTGGGGAAATCAGACTCTTGCGGTCTTTACGCTTGGCTCTGGAATTGTTTGGCTTTATTCTCGCAAGAAAGCCGGTTGGATTTCTACGATACCGTGTTTGTTTTATGCGTTTATTGTTTTGAGCTTCATTCTCTGGACGTCGGAAGCTCACGGCGGTCCGACTGGTTTGGGACTTGATCTGAATCTTTCGTACCTAATTGCAGGAGCGCTTGGCGTCGTATTCGTGTCATGGTGCACGTATCGTGGAATCAAGCGCAGTAGAGACTATAAGCCGGAATCGACGCAGAGCGCTTCGCGCTTTACGAATCGAAAGTTGAGAAAATCTGCGAAGAAGCGTTGATTGAAATGCAGATGTCTCGAGTCGCTACGCGCGTTGTAATAACGTTAATAGTGTTTAGTTTCTCAACCATCACGAACGCGTTTGCGTCCTCGATTATGGTTGAGAACTATGACGACAGCGAAATCCTTCATTATCCGATTGCGCTCGTTCAAGGGCGCGTTTCGGAAATTGAACAGGGCGTCGTTGTGATCGAGAATCTGTCGTCCAACGCAGAGACTCGCATTGCTCGCGCGCCAATATTGCGCGGTCGCTTTAAAACTCTAATTGAACTGCGTCCTGGTCGTAACGATCTTATTCTTGCAGCCGGCGCGAACGTTCGACCGTTTACACTGATTTATCGTGCGAGTTCCAATCCTCATTTCGTTCGCGTCGTATGGTTTCGCGGCGCGGACGAAACGGAGAACGACGATCATTCGCATGGGGGAGACGTCGAGCTCAAATTACGCGTTGCGGCAAGGTTGTGGCAGACGGCGACGGGCGAGCGACTCTATGCTGGCGGATATGGTCGACGTTCCTTTCGTTTAGAGACAAACGATAACGGGGAAGCGCTTGTTTGGAAGTTGCGTGGTCGTAAGCGCGCGGACGAATATATCTCGCTTTCTCCAACTGAGCGTTTTAACGCGATCTATCGCGAAACGCGCGAAAGTGAACTCGGCGATCGGAACGCTTGCTATTTCATTCTCGTTTCGCTGGGCGCCGGTGGTAACGCGTCTTTCGACTCAGACGAAACTCGAATTGCCCTAGGAACTAACGAAGTCGCTATGCTTGACGCTAGCCGCGTAGTCTCTTGGCCCGAACGCCTTGATCAGGTTGAAGAGTTTCTTCTTGACGCCTCCCGCGTCTCTGAGGAATACGCGCGCGACTCAGCCTTCCGATTAACGAAATGGTCGCTTGTTTCCTCGACCCTTGGCGCCGGTCTTCATGAGCTTGGGCATGCCTTCGGACTTGATCATTCAACAGAACCGAGCGACTTTATGAGTCGTGGTTTTGATCGGTTCAATCGAATTTTCACGGTTTACGAACCTTCTAGCGCGCTGGGTGAAACGCGATTTTTTGACGACGACGAGGTTGCAAGCTGGGGAAGAACGAGCGCGTTGCGTCTCATACGGTCAAAATGGATTGAATGATTCTGTCGACGTTGGACTAGTCGACTTCAGTGTCCCTTACTACTGTTGGTTAGAAAGAAGAGTAATTTGGTGCGCAATTACATTGTGTCGGCGATTGGCGCTAAGCTGTCGCAGGAGAGCGGGATTCTCGAGCTAATGAACGACTTGGGCGAGACCGTCGCATTACGCCCTGATATGCTAACATTGGGCGGAGGTAATCCGGCTGAAATTCCCGAGATGCAAACAATCTGGCGTAAGAGCGCAGAACGTCTCATGAAGGACGGCGACGAGTTTGATAAAGCGCTTGCGCATTACGACGCGCCGCAAGGCGAGACGCGCTTTCTCGACGCCTTTGCCGCTATGTTTCGTGAACAATTCAATCTTCCTATTTCGCGCGCTAACGTAGCCGTAACGAGTGGAGCTCAACTCGGCGCGTTCTCGCTCTTCAACCTCCTTGCTGGTCAAACCAAAGATGGACGCGCTCGAAAAATACTGGTTCCACTCGTTCCTGAATATGTCGGGTATGCCGATATGGGCGTAGAACCCGGACTTTTCATTGGCGTGCCGGGTAAAATCACCTATCCAAATCCAGACGATAGAAGCGTCTTCAAATACGCTGTTGATTTCAACTCAGTCGAGGCGGTGTTGCGCAAGGAAGACGTCGCCGCCATTTTATTGAGTCGTCCCACGAATCCGAGCGGCAATCTTATAACGCGTGCCGAACTTGTGAAACTAGACGCATTGGCTGAGAAATATGACGCGCTTTTAATTGTTGACAACGCGTATGGAGGTCCTTTCCCAGGTATACTCGAAGATAAAACGGAACTTGATTCTGTCTTTTGGACCCCGCGCGCCATTCTGTTTTACAGCCTATCGAAAATAGGTCTGCCGAGTCTGCGCACCGCAATGATGATCGCGCCCGAGGAAATCGTCGAGCGCGTTTCTGCTATGACGGCCATTCTAGGTCTCGCCAATAATTCACTCGGTCAGCGCCTTGCGTTTCCACTCGTGCAGAGCGGCGAGATTTTGTCGCTCTCGCGCGAGGTTGTGTTGCCTTATTACCGTAAGCGTCGGACTGACGCGATTGAAATCGTTCGGCGCGAGTTTGCGCGCGTTGGCGTCGACGTAAGATTGCATAAAAGCGAAGGCGCTTTCTTTTTATGGTTATGGACGCCCGAATTAAAGTGCGGGTCGAAGGCTCTCTATCGTCGTCTTAAGGAGAAGGGAGTTCTTGCGATTCCAGGTTCAGGCTTTTTTTATGGACTCAGCGACATGGAAGTTGAGAATCGCGATCCTGAATTTGAGCGTTCACGCGAGCAAACGCTTCGCGTCAGCTTTTCCTCGAGTGAGTTGGTGGTCGAGCGAGGTCTGCGAATCATTGCGGAAACGATAGCGGAAATGACGGCGAATAGTCGTGCATACTGATTTTCATGATTATTTGTCTTTTACGGCGCGAGCCCATTGATTTTTTTATGCTTTCGTCTATAAAGAGAGGACTGGTCGCGCTTACTAGTCGTTGCGCGACGTAGTTTAACTAGGCGACGCCGCGCTTAGCGCGCGCAGTGTGTGATAAGTGAAAGATTGGTTTTGTACGATTGTAGTGGACTTAGCGCGAGCTCGACTCGCGAACAGCGTCAAATAGCCGTGATCGGCGCGACTGGAAGTATTGGTACAAGCGCGCTTGACGTTATTGCTGAGTCGCGCGGTAAGTTGCGCGCGAGCGTCTTGGCTGTCAAGAGCTCGATTGCGAAAGCGGTTGAATTGTCGCGGCGGTTTCGACCTGACGTGCTCGTTGTCGTCGATTCTGACGTTGATCGCTCGCCGTTGCGTGACGTGCCGTGCGGGACAGAGGTTCTTTTTGGGGAAGACGCGTTAAACGAGGTGGTCTCGCGACCTGGAATAGACGTTGTATTAAACGCGGTCGTTGGCGTCGCGGGATTGCCAACGACCTTGCGAGCGCTTGAATGCGGTAAAAGAGTAGCGCTTGCAAACAAGGAAGCTCTGGTTGCCGGCGGCTCGCTTGTAATGCGTGCGCTTGACGAGTATGGCGGCGCGCTATATCCTGTCGATAGCGAGCATAGCGCAATTTACCAATGTCTCCTCTCGCGACGTTGCTCGACGAAATCGACAAGAATATCGTCTGGCGACGTTGAACGCATAATTCTCACCGCAAGCGGAGGACCGTTCCGCGAGTGGTCGCTTGACCGTATTAAGAGCGCGACCGTTGAAGACGCGTTGCGTCATCCGACCTGGAATATGGGCGCGAAAATTACGATCGATTCTGCTTCTATGATGAACAAAGCGCTTGAGATAATCGAAGCGCGGTGGTTATTCGATATGTCGCCGGAAAAGATTCAGGTCGTGATCCATCCCGAGTCGCTTGTACATTCAATGGTAGAGTTCATTGACGGCGCCGTAATCGCGCAACTTAGTCCGCCAGATATGAGACTGCCAATTCAGTTTGCATTGTACGGAGCCGAACGCGAGATTTGTCCGACGCGAAAGTTTAATTGGCGACGCGCGATGACAATGAATTTTGCTCCCCCTGATTTTGAGCGTTTTCCCGCGCTTACTCTCGGCTTTGAAGTCGCTAAAAATGGTGGAACGACAGGCGCTGTTCTCAACGCTGCAAACGAGTCTGCCGTCGACGCCTTTATGTGTG
Organism: uncultured Planctomycetota bacterium; assembly: GCA_900318195.1. Classification (GTDB taxonomy): domain Bacteria; phylum Planctomycetota; class Planctomycetia; order Pirellulales; family Thermoguttaceae; genus RUG369. The sequence goes on along the minus strand of ONJR01000162.1, from coordinate 39,613 downwards.
GCAAAATAAACTTTGACCAGATTTTTACGCTTTGCCGCAGAATTCTGGATCTGCATGATTATGAACCGAACCCGACGCTTGAGCGCGTGTACGAAGTGGACGCGTGGGCTCGAAAGGAGATAGAAAAATGGATAGCGCGCTAGCGGCATTGCTTGGCGTTGCGGAGAACGCTTCAGCTTGGTCTAACGTTTTAGCGGTTATATGGCGCGTCGTTATCGTCGTGCTTGGCGTTAATATGCTCGTGATTGTGCACGAATTTGGACACTTCATAGTCGCGCGTATGTGCGGCGTGCGATGCGACAAGTTCTACATTTGGTTCGACGCGTACGGGTTTAAACTTTTCAGTTTCAAACGCGGCGACACCGAGTACGGACTGGGGTGGCTTCCTCTTGGAGGATACGTCAAGATGTTTGGTCAGGAGGATAATCCTGGCGGAATTCAAGCGGAGATTGATCGTGCTAAATTAGCGCAGGAAGAAAATACCGAGCCGCTATCTGAGGAAGAGCGCCAACAACAAGAGGCTAAAATTAAAGAGCTCGAAAGCCAACTTTACGCGCCAGACAGCTATCTTGCCAAGAATGTCTTCCAGCGTATGGCGATAATTTCGGCCGGCGTTATTATGAACGTTATTTTTGCTATCGTCTGCGCTAGTCTAGCTTCTGTAATAGGCACGCCTGAGACGTCTGCAAAAATCGGTTATGTTGCTCCAGGATCGCCCGCATGGCGCGCGGGGTTGCAAGCGGGCGATGAGATCGTTGCGATTAACGACAATGTGAAGCCGATCTTTTCGTCAATTCTTGTCTCGTGTATGGACGGCAAGGAACTAACGCTCCAGGTATCGCGTCCAGGCGATTCGGCGCCGCGCGAGGTTAAGGTAACGCCGATAATCGAGAATGGCGCGCTAACGCCAATGATTGGCGTCGGTCCTAGCGTTTCACTTGAGCTCGGTGAAACGCCTGATCACAGACCGTATGAGGCGCTTCTATCGCGCGAGGACGAAGTTGCGCTCGAGGAGAAGCTGGGCGAGCTTAAAGGTGGTGAAAGGCTCGTTAGTATGAACGGCGTCGACGTCGCAACGTCGGCAGACTACTTTAGACTTGCAAAACGGTTTATTGATCAGCCGATAACTTACGTTTTTGCACCGACTATTCAAGGTCGCGGCGGCGAACGCTTTCTCGACGAGGGCAAGCCCGCAATTTCTGTAACGCTTGAACCGTCTCGCATTGCCGACGTTGGCGTACGACTTGGCATGGGGGAAATCGTCGCGATTCGCACTGGTTCAATTGCCGAAAAAGTCGGTTTGCGCGCAAGAGAAACGAATGAAGCGGGGGAAGTAACGCAACGGGGCGACGTCGTCCTTGAAGTTAATAATCAGCCGATACTCGATCCGCTTGCCTTTCCGTATATGATCTTCGACCTTTCTGGGCGCGATACAATCAAAGGCGATTCTCAGGATGCGCTAAGTCCCGCTCCCCAGCGCTCGATTACCCTGACCGTTGCGCGCGATGGTGATCGTAAGGATTTTGCAATTACGCTTCCAGAGGTTGCGCCTTTTGAAGATCGCGCTTCCAATCGCGGTCGGCTTGCCTGCGACACACTAGGATTTGCGTATGAAGTCGAACCTGTCATTGCAGGGGTTGACGGTACGGTCGTGATCGACAAGAGCCCTCTAGGCGGCAAGATTACGCAGATCACCGCTTATTTGCGCAATCCTGGAGAAGACGCGCCTGAAACGCTCAAGACGACGTTTAAAACACTCACTGGACTCAAAGTCTCCGAGGGCGCTTTAGACGTCCTCACACCGGCGGTCTGTGCCGTTGGCGCGGGTGAAAGCGATCTTGACCGTGCGACGAAGGTTCTTAATTGGTTCGCCAATGTATTACAGTATCTCCCGAATGGCGTCCAGGTCGAAATTAAAGCGCTTACTCCTAATGGCGAGACTGCCACGATATCGACAAAAGTTAAACGCGATCAAAACGCGTACTTAGCCGGTCGCGGTTTCGTCTTTGGCGTCGACGTAGTTCATCAGCGTGCCGACAGTTTCTGCGAAGCCTTTTCGTTTGGCGTTGAGAAGACGATAGACGCCGCGTCTCAGGTCTTTATTTTCCTGAAAAATGTTGGTAAAAACGTATCCGCTAAGGCGCTTGGCGGACCAGGTATGATCGTTGGAACTGCGTACCAAGCTGCCGGTCGACCTGACGGGGTCTTTCTGCTATTTTTGTGCCTTATTAGCGCGAATCTTGCAGTAGTTAATTTCTTGCCGATTCCAGTTCTTGACGGCGGACATATGGTCTTCTTATTGTATGAGATGATTACACGTCGTAAACCGAATGAAAAAGTGCAGATTATACTCAGCTATATTGGGCTGGCATTGATCCTCGCCTTGATGTTTTGGGTCATAGCGTTAGACGTCTGGCGATACTGCTTCTAAACGCGCATAAGATAAGGAACGAACCCGGGCGTTCCAGTAGCGCTCGGGCTTTTTAAACCAAATTTTGTAAATTGCCTATTTTTGCTAATCGATGTATGTTGAAATGAAACGCCGTGAAGTTGACTTATCATTTGGAGATAACCGTGTGACTGCGCGTGTGCGAACACTGGGATTTGCTGTGTGTTGCGTGAGCGAGTTTTTACGTTGCGTTTCATGGATTGGAATTGCGATTATTGTTGTCGTGAGCGTTATTTTTCAGGTGGAATTAGACGTAGTACCGCTCTACGTTTTAACGCTTTTGGTTGCCGGCGTTGCTCATTTTATTGTAACTTCCTGCGCAACGTGGCTTGAATATCCTTACTGGCTTGACGTTGAAGTTCTCTCTGACGGTCGTAATCGTGTCAGTCGTCCTTTCATTGTTGCTAATCTTATTTTTGCCTGTTTACTGACATATTATGGCGATTGGGCGATCGCTTGTTATGCGTTTATTTCCGCTTTACTTCTTGACCTTGCGTTTTCACTGGCGTCTGAACGTTATGCCGAAACGGTCATACGCGAGCTCAGGCGTATGACAGAACTTGCGTGTCAACCTTGCAAGACTCCACTTATCAGTACGAGTGATATTTGTGAGTTGACGCCAACCTCTGAGAGCCTGGATTTAACATCTTCAAGGGACGATGAGCAAGATGAGACAAGGATTCTTTCTTTTGAACGCACACGGTCAAGCGAATTCGAACGTATCGTTGGAACCGCGCTCGTTGAATTTGAACCGAACTCTTCTTTTGCCGTGCTCAATATTGCTTTCTGTCCACCAATGAAAGATCCTCCGATCTTCGAATATGAACAGATTGGCGGCGTTGATTCAACCTTTAAGATTTCGAATTTGCAAACCTACGGCGTAAGAATTGAGGTTAAACGTAGTTGTGTTGATAATGAAGAACCAGTTCTCATTGAATTCTACGCACAGTCGCCAGTACGAGGGTAAGAGTCCGTCAAGAAATAAGCCGCAACGCGCGAGCACGAGGCGAGCGTTGCGGCTTTTGGCAATTCTAATATGCGGCAACCGTCTTCAAGCCGGGATCACGTCATAAAGACGATGAGTAGTTGCGCCGTAATAATGCGCAAGAACATAGACATTGGATAAACTGTCGCATAACCGACAAGCGGACTGTTATTGCCAGCTACGTCGACTGAGTAGGAGAGAGCCGGAGGATCTGTAGTCGCGCCTGAAAGAAGACCGGTAAGCGTGAAGTAGTCCACTTTAAAAAGCGTAAGACCGAGAAGACCGACAATTGCCATCGGCACGATCGTTATGATTGCGCCATAACCAACCCAAACGAGTCCGCCGTTCTTGACCGTATCGTAAAAAGTAGGTCCGGCGCCAAGTCCGACTGCGGCAAGGAAAAGGCAAATACCTATCTCGCGCATCGAGAGGAGAGAGTTGGGAGGTAGGACGAAATGAAGGCGCAGACGCGTGGCGAGCGCGCCCATAAGGATTGAAACGACCAGCGGTCCTCCGGCAAGACCTAGTTTCAGAGGCTGCTCGATTCCAGGAATGTGTATCGGAATACTACCGACTAATACGCCCAGCATAATTCCGATAAACACCTTGGTAACGCTTGACGCATTGACGCGTTGTTGCGGTCCTCGCGGTTCATTTGTGTGAACTTCAGCCGCTTCCTCCTCGGCTTCCCGCGCGGTTTCTGCGAGTTTGCGCTCATGGGAAAGATCGATTCGAAAGATCAAGCGTAGCGCCAGGAAAACGAAGATTGAACCGAGAACGCCAAGAGGATAAGCCGTAGCATAAGCGTTTGACAGGATGACCTCGTTTCCGCCAAATGCGCTGAACACCGTTTGAGCCGCGCCGAGACTAGGCGTGTTCGTAACTGCGCCGCACAGGATACCGACGACAACAGGCGTCGAAATACCGGCTAGCCGATGAATCGCCATTGTTGCTCCAACTCCGGACAAAATCAAAATGAGAGCTAACACGTTGAGTTTAAGACCGCCCTTTTTGAAAGCTGAAAAAAAAGTCGAACCGACCTGCATACCAATTGCGTATACAAAAAGGATCAGACCATACTCTTTGACAAAATGAAGGATCGTCGGATTGACAAAATGCTTGCCGCCTTCGACGTCTGTATAAAGAAAGTCCGGATACTGGGCGCCGAAGTGTCCCATGGCTATGCCCACTAGCAGGACAAATGTTGTGCCAAGCGCCACTCCTCGAATTTTAAGTCGTCCGAGCCACAATCCCAGCGCTATGACACATGATATGATGAACAATACGTGCCCTAGGCTAGAGCCTATCAATAATTCGCTTAACCAATTCATATGGAGTTTCGTTGTGAGAAGGCGTGAGCCTTGAGGATAGTTTGCGTCGCGACTTAACGATTAAGCACGCGCTACGGTCAACAATTCCACAATAGTGATAATATTATGAATATTGTTTTATCGATAAAATTTTATCGACTTCGTTATTCTATCTAAGATCGCTGTTTCGTCAAGTAGGAAAGCGTTTAAAAGCCGCCATTGGGTTGGCGTTCGACAAAAAGAGACGTTTACAAAGAATGTAAAAGTCTCACGGTATAATAACGAGCGTCGAGAGCGCAGGACGGTTAACGCTTCGAAAATTTCATAACGAGGAAAACGATTAGTGCGATTATTATCCCGACGCATAGCAATCGACCGGCAAGATATCCCAAACGGTATCCGAGATTGTAAGCGGCTTCGCCTTTCGCGTTCGTATCGATTTGGGCAAGAATTTTATCACACTCGACTCCGAAGGTGGGAATATTCACTTCCTCCTTTGCCTCATGTATGAGTTGTTTAGCCCGCTCAGGGTCGCGGTCAAAACCTCCGCTTCCATTGCCGTACGCGATTGCAAGTCCCAGCTTGCCACGAGCGTCCCCCTCTTCAATTGCCTTATTGAAAAGCTCGATCGCTTTGACGTCGTCTTTATCTATTCCCCAGCCGTTTTGGTAACACAATCCTTGGCAGAAGTACGCCAGTTCGCAGTTAGCCTCAGCGGCGCGTGTGAAATATTCGAACGCTTTCTTATTGTCTTTTGCGACTCCGAGCCCTTGTAAATACATTTCGCCAACTGCAGTCGCGGTCATGCCAGCGTATTCTTCGTCGTTTGAATCTGCGACCCGCTTGTAGTACTGAAACGCCTTGGCATGATCCTGTTGGACGAACGTACCTTTAGCATAATAGTCGCCCAAGACAACCATCGCTTCGACAGAACCTGAGTCTGCCTCTTTAATGAGCTCGTCGATCGAGTCGCCTATCCCGCTGAGCGCGTCGTCGTCATCTGAGACAAACACAGGAGAAGGGATCGTTTCGTTCTGAAGGCTGGCTTTGCTTTGAGGGACGAATAGCGCCGCCGAAAAAATCAGAATAATCGTTAAAAACGCGATTTTGAGACGCGTCCAATCGGTAGATTTAGAACTTGAATGCATAATGACCTCGCAAAGTATGTGGTGTGTCTGCATGCCGTTCCGTTGCGGCATTACAAAATTGTTTCCATGCCAATTTTCTGCGGTACGAGCCCGAGCTTCGTATAGAATTCTACTGCTCCGGGATTGCACGTCCAGACGTTGAGCGTTACGTTATAGCAATTGATTGATCGCGCATATTCAAGAACCGCATGATAAAGCTTGGTTCCGACGCCTTGACCGCGCGCCGACTCGTCTACACAAATATCGTCAATGTAGAGTGTCTTAACGTCCGCTAGAAGTCGATCGCCGACCGTTTCTTTAACGATACAAAAGGCGTGTCCCAAAATTGAGCCAGTTTCATCAGAGAATACAAAGATAGGCGTTGACTCGTCTGCGATGAGTTTGCACAGTTCGTCGCTCGAATACTTCGTGGTCGGTCCTTTGAATAAATCAGGTCGTCCGTTATGGTGAACCATATTGACTTGAACGAGCAACTTTAAAATATCGTCGACGTCAGCCGACTTCGCACGTCTTATTATTGTCATGGATTGAATCCTTGTGATGAATGAGCTGTATTGCACATTGAGCAAACGCCAACGCTACGTTGGTTAGCGAGCTATCGACGACGTCATTGAATATACTGCTTGCAATGCTCGACGTCAAGCGTCGCTAGAATGAATATGATATAACGATATTCGTGATTATATTTAGCCTGTGAGATTTTGTGTGACTTCACCTATTGCTGAGCGCGCGCGGCTCTTTGTCTGATATTCAAACGTGTGGACAAGAGGGCAATTTCGTGTATAATAACAGCAGGTCTTTCGAACTGATTGCCCTTGTATAACGGAGATACCAAATGACGGCGACCGAAGTAACCGCCCTTATGGCAGAGCTTGATTCTGCATTCCGTCGGCGTAAGGAGCTTGAATTCCAAATTGAGCGCGGTAAACGCGACCTTATGAGAAGTGAAAAAGAACTCGCTGAACGAACAAGAGCGCGTTGTGCGAAAGAGGAAGAAACGCGCGTGGCAAAATCGCGCGTTGCCGACCAGGAATTGGAGGCGGCGCGAGTTGCTCAGAGTTTGAACCGTCGACGAGAACAACTGAACGCGGCAAGTTCTGAGCGCGAGTATTCGGCGATTAAGTTGCAAATCGAGCTTGACGAGAAGAAGAACGACGCGCTAGCAGACGCGACTCTTGAAACGTTGACTCTCATTGATCAACTTGAACGTGACTTGAAAGAAATAAGCGCAGCCGAACGAACGTATGAGGAGCAACTGACCAAGAAACGCGCTGGGTTTGCGACGCTCGAACCGGAATTGCGTGGTAAAATTCAGGACGCTAACTTGACTATTGGTGAAATAGAAGCGCGTTTCCCACGTGAATTCCAGCTTGTTTATGCCGAGGCTGTAACGCGTTGGGGACGCGAGGACGCGCGCGCGCCGCTTGACGGGGAGTATTGCGGTAGGTGTCATCAGGGCGCGCCGATTGATTTGGTTCTTCGCGTTCGAGCCGGCGCGCCGGCGTTGTGTTACTCGTGCGGACGATTACTTTACGCGCCCGAGTTTCAGTAGAAGCGCGGTTTACTCGGTTGTGGCGTTATAAGATCAAACTTAGCGCGCCGTTGTTTTAACATGAAGAGCGCGCTTCCTAAAGTGCGCATAGTGAGATTGAGATGAAAATAGGTCTAGTAGGTTATTCTGGGAGTGGCAAGAGCTCCTTATTTTCCTGGTTGAGCGGCGCGACTCCTGATCCGTCGGCGATGAATTCGGCACAGACCGCGATGGCGTCGATTCCGGAGCCGCGTATTGAAGCGCTGAGCGCCATCTATCATCCCAAGAAAATTACGTACGCAGCGATGGAAATTGTCGACACGCCTGGATTGAGTCGCGATCATGTCGGCAATGTCTCAAAATTGGCGCATTTGCGAGAAGCTGATTTTCTAGTGTGCGTAATTCCTGCCTTTGCTGGCGTCGACGTTGCCCAGGAAATGCAGTCTTTTGTGGAAGACATGGAACTCGCCGATCTTGAAATTGCCTCCAATCGACTTGAAAAAATCGACGAGCAGATCAAGAAGCGTCGACTCAAGGAAGAGCAAGAGAAGCTTGAAATTGAAAAGGAAGCGCTTGAAATAGTCCGTGATCGTCTTGAGCAGGGTGATCCTATTCTAGCCGACGAAATGACGGACGATCATTACAAGGCGACGCGATCGTTCCGCTTTCTTACCGAGAAGCGACGCGCTATCTTTGTCAACACTGGGGACGACGAGACTGACTTTGCAAAGTTTCAGCAATATTCAACAGACAAAGAGCCTGTTTTGGCCGCGTCGGTTGGTCTGGAACTCGAGCTTGATAAGATGGGCGCGGAAGAAGCGATTGCGTTCTGTAACGAGATGGGGTTAACGCGCGTAGGACGCGACGCGATCGTTCGGAGGCTCATGGACGTTTCTGGACAGATGGTGTTTTTGACGGCCGGCGATAAGGAAGTTAGAAGTTGGCTCATGCACAAGGGCGGTTCGGCGATAGAAGCGGCTGGTTGCATCCATTCCGATTTTATTAAGAAATTTATCCGTTGCGAAGTCATCGCGTGCGATGATCTTGTCCGATTAGGAAGCGAGCGAGAAGTTAAAGCTCAAGGACTCAATCATCGTGAAACTAAGGACTACGTCGTTCAAGAGGGCGACGTGTTACTTTTCCACATCTCGCAATAGGAGTCGAGGTGTTTACGTTGAATGTCGAGCAGCGACGATCACACTAAAGTAAGGAGCTCCTTATGGATTTATTTGAGGCTATTTCGTCGCGAAGTTGCTATCGAGGCGAGTTTAACGACGTACCTGTGCCGCGCGAGATACTCACGCAAGTCCTCGAAGCAGGTATTCTCGCGCCTTCGGCGTGTAATCAGCAGAGTCCGTCCTTTATTGGAGTGGACGATCCCGAGATCATTGCGAAAATTGCAGAGATTGCGCCTATGCCAGCCTGTAAAACGGCCAAGGCTATGATTGTGTGCGTTTCGGATCCTCGATTTGTTTATGGAGAAACAACGTTTTACAAGGAGGACTGCGCAGCCGCCGTCGAAAATATGTTGCTCGCTCTAACCTCCTTCGGTTACGCTTCTGTGTGGCTCGACGGGATGCTTCGTCGCGACAATATCGCCGAACGTATAGCGGAGTTGCTAGGCGTGCCCTCGAATAAGCGCGTTCAAGTTCTTCTCCCTATCGGCGTTCCAAGCGCGCCGGCGCCAAAAGCTGGAAGATTGAGCTTTGAAAAGCGCGCGTCATTCAACAGTTGGGGCGACCAACAGTAGACGAAAAGAGTTCTCCCCCTGGAAACTTTTGACATTAGGGAGCGTCGCTACGTGGATGGCGACTTGTAAGCTCCATCTAAGGATTCCGTTGAACATGACAGAGATTAAGATCATCAAACCCACGACCCGAAAAGAGATCAAACAGACGCTCCTCTTGCCATGGAAGATATACGAGCGCGACCCATACTGGATTCCACCGCTTCTCGGTGAAGAGAAGGGTTTATTAGGTTTTGCCAAAGATCCGTTCTACGACGAGAATAAAATACAGACGTTTCTTGCTACGCGCAATGGTCAGCCTGTCGGACGTATTGCAGCGATACTTAACGTTGGACATCTTAACCGTTATCACGACGGCGTTGGATTTTTCGGCTTTTTTGAGTCGATCGACGATCAAGAAGTTGCGGACGCTCTCTTTGAAGTCGCGTCGTCATGGCTTATTGAACAAGGCGCGACGACAATTCGTGGTCCGATGAATCCGTCAATGAATCACACTGTTGGAACTTTGATTAACGGATTCGATTCTTCGCCGTTCTTTATGATGACGTATAATCCGCAGTATTATCCGAGATTGATCGAGAACTGTGGTTTTGCCAAAGCGCAAGATCTTTTCTCGTTCTGGGGTAAAATTGATATGTTGCCCAAAATCCGCGCGCGATTCCTTCATACAGCTGAGATGATCCAGGAGCGTTTTAATTGCGTGGTGCGTCCACTGAACAAGAAGAAGTTCACTGAAGATTATGAAATGTTTCTCGAGGTCTACAATCGTTCGCTTACTAATACGTGGGGATTTGTCCCCATGAGTGCAAACGAAATTAAAAAGATGGCGGCGTCTTTGAAAATGCTAATGATCCCAGAGCTGGCTCTTGCTGCTGAGATCGACGGCAAGCCCGTTGGCGCGACTTTTTGCCTACCTGATTATAACCCGCGCATTAAGGCTATAAACGGACGACTGTTTCCATTCGGTTTTATCAAGCTACTTCGAAACAAAGAAGAAGCAATTAAGCGAATCCGTATAATTAGTACAAACGTTCTTCCCGAATATCAGATGTCTGGTCTAGGGCTCGTTATGCTCAATGCGCTTGTGCCTAAGGCGGTCGAATGTGGAGTGCAGGAAGCGGAATTCTCATGGGTTCTGGAGTCGAATCAGTTTTCGCGCGGTAGTTTGGAAAAGGGCGGCGCAATTTGTAATAAGACATATCGAGTTTACGATAAGAAGTTGACCTAACCCTTACGTCATTGGACTGAAAGCGCGACGTTTGGGCGCGATAGCACATCGGTAGCGAGCTTAGAGTAACCCATGGACATAATACGAGTAACATCTCCTCAAGATCGTGAGAAATTTATAGATTTACCGCGCAAGATCTATCGGAACGATCCGAATTGGATAGCGCCCTTTAACTTTCAAGTGCGCGAAAAACTTGATCGCGGGAAGAATCCTTTTTTCCTTCATGGTTGGGGGCAAGAGTTTATTGCTGTCGAGAACGGCGAGACGGTTGGGCGAATTTTGGTTTCCGACGACGAGCGTTTCAATATAGAGAATGATTCGAACGCCGGAATGTTCGGTTTTTTTGAGTCGGTGAACGACCAGCGTGTCGCGAACGCATTGCTAGACGAGGGAACGCGCGTGTTAAAGGAGGAACGTCGTCGTAATATGGTTTTCGGTCCGGTTGAGTTCTCGACGAATTTCGAATATGCGTTGCTGGTAGACGGTTTTGATACGCCTCCGAAGGTTATGATGCCCTATAATCCTCCTTACTATCAAACTCTTTTGGAGACGTGGGGACTTGAAAAGAATCGCGATCTTTTTTCATGGTACTTCGACCGTACAGCAATTTTCGCCGATAATTGGCGTCCGATTATTGAACGATTGCGAGGACGCTATCATTTTACCGTTCGACCGTTTTCTCTGAAACGTTTTGACGAGGACGTTAAGAAATGCATGACCGTCTATGACCATGTTCGATCAGAATGGTGGTGGGGTAGCGTGTCGCTCACGCAAGAAGAAATTCAACAGTACGCCGACATGCTTCGGTTGATCGCTGATCCTGAAATGGTGTTGCTTGCTGAATCAGAAGACGGCAAGCCGATCGGATTCTCGATTACGATACCCGACTTGAACGAGGCGTCGGCGCCTCTCAACGGATCTCTTACTTGGTACGGAATCCCATACCTCGGCGCTATTCGTCTAAAGTACCGTCTTAAGCGAGTGCGCGGCGCGCGACTTATGGTACTGTGCGTTTTACCGGAGTACCGCCGTAAGGGCGTGGCGGAGAACCTCATTCTCGACACGTTCGATTTTGGGTACTATCACCGCAAGTATGATAATGCGGAACTAGGCTGGACGGACGAATACAATGATAAGATTTCTCATGTTCTTGAGCGAGTTGGCGCCAAAAGATTCAAGAGGTATCGCGTCTATCAGAAGGAGCTTTAGAAGCGAAAGATTTCAGACGGCAGATAATCCATGCGATAAAACAAGCGGCGACCAGCTCGATGGAGTTGGTCGCCGCTTGTTATTAGGTAAAGTAGATTAGACGTGCGTTACTTCGCTACATAAAAAGACGCTAACCGCGCCGTTTAGTTGTAATATTTCTTCCTAGCCGCTTCAACCTGTTCTATCGAGCGCAAATTGTGTTCGTGATCTTCCGGATGCGTGAAATGCCACGGAGTTTGCAAAAAGCCGAGAAGTTTTTCTTTTTTGAGGTTGTCGCGCGAGAATTCGACTGTCATGCCAAAATTCTCGTTGTTATTCCAGTTGGAACCGGTGGGAATTTGATCGAATCCAGCCGCGTCTAGATCGAGGTAGAATTTGACGTGCTTGCTCGTTTCCGGATTGAAATCCTTGCCGTAGTACCAGTTGCTCATAAGGACGTGCTTAGGCGCCCATTCGAGGAAGTCTGGGTGATTCCACCCGTAATCCGCCCAAATCCACGGACGAACGCCGTTCTTATCGCATTGGTCAACGAAGAATAGGAAATCCTTCTTCCAGAGCTCTTTCTGACGGACGACGACGTATTCGAGCGTGTTCTGATGATCGTATGTTTCTTCGTCGTAGCCGAGGTGGAAGAAACGAGGCTTATCGAAAATCTCGGAAACTTCCTTAATAAGGTCGGCGCACACTTGATAGTACGTTTTAGTCGAGAGCATACGCGAATAGTCGCCGAGCCAGAAATCGTGGCATGCGGAAAAGTTTAATTTCGGTATCGGTTCGAGCCCGAGGTTGCGCATACGCTTGATATCCTCGCGGAGCTTTTCTACTGTCCAGGCGCCCTTAATCGCTATTTCTGGATGACTCTTGTATTGAATCGCTTCACCAAGGTCGACAACGATCATGTTGAGACCAAGTTCGGCAGACTTTTCAGTAAGTTCGTCCCATAACGCTTCGTCGCACGTTAGACGGTCGACCGGAGGCGTGTACGCGCTGGGACAATCGCCCCACATATTGTGCCCAAGGTGTAACAACACACCCCAAATCATCGAGGCGCTCGCTGGTTTCTGTGCGAATAAATTCGTACGTGCTAGCGCGGAAAGAATCGGCGTCGTTGCTAGTGCGGCGCCTGCGCGAAGAAAGTTTCGCCGTGTTGTTTTCGTCATTTCTGTACCCTGTATATCCTATGATGGCAGTTGCGAGTCGGTCAAGCGTTCCTTAAACGCGCAACCTGTACGATAACATTATACTTCTATAATGGCGCATAGCGACGCCTAAGTTAAGAAAATGCCATAATTGTTGGAATCAAAAGGCAATTGTGTCGCGCAAACAGTATCGCGTGGAGCAGAAGTAAGAACGTCCGCGTAAGAACACGCGGACGCTAACTCTGCGTTTATAGTCCGTAGGTCGCGCCCTGGCGGCGGCGGCGATAGAAATAGACGCAACATCCTATAACGAGAGGAGGTATCGGAGGGAGAATAGCTGCAAACGCCTTGTATCTACCTTGAACCTGTCGCGTGAACTCGTCAACTTCTCGACGCTCCTCTTCGAGTTTAAGATTAAGCGCTCGTCGTTTTTCGTCAAGTTTGGCATGCAGGCGCTCGTTTGCCGCTGTTAGCGCAGCTTGAACTTCGAGCTTCTCTTCCCGAGTTAGTTCTTGCGTCGACGTTTTGCGCTCCGAGAGCTTAACCATTGTCTCCTGAAGCGCCGCTTCTTCTTTTCTTTGCTCCTCTTCAAACTCTCGCGTGTAAGCTATCTGTGCGACGGTAGCCCTATCACGAATCTTGCGCGTCGTCTCTTCAATACGCGTCAGAGTGCGATGGCGTGGGCGCCGACTGCGAATTGAAATCAACGAACTCTCGTCGGTCAAATCGTCGATCAGATTAAGAATGAAAGTAATATTATCGAAATCGAACGAGACCCCGCTTCGAACGTCCCCTCCCATCTCGCGCAAAGTAAAGAAGCCTGGCGTCGCCATGTCGACGTCCGCAACGACAACGACGTTGTATTCAGGCGCGGCGTTGGAATTGTCGTGTATACGGAAATGTTCTGGAACGGCGCCTGTTACGCGTCCTGCGAGAGTGTAGACTGCGTCGCGTTCCATGCGCACGCCGCTACGCATACGAATTCCCTCTCCTTGGAGATCTTTTACGGAGGAATAGCCGCCAGCTTCCACGCGGATGAGCGGCGTAAATTTCGTTTCCGATTGTTCAGGTTGCGTTATGCCTCCAACGAACGGGAAAAGTAAATGTTCAAGAGACGAGACGACAGAGTCCTCGGCGTTGAATGCGTCGAACGTTTGAGCGTCCTTGTCTTTTGCTTTGTTATTGGACGCGTCGGAAGAGTCTGTATACCGAATAGGGCGCGCGTCAACGAAAAGATACTCTTGAGAGAGCCCTGCAAGTTTAGGGTAAGGATTGTAATTTTTCCATAAAACAATTCCCCCGTCTAGTCGTAATCCGAGCGCCGCCCAGAGCATATTGATTTCGCCTTTTAATGGCGCAATCGGGTTAAGCGCCGTCGTTTGACGCGGTTCAAATGTTCCGGGCAAAAAAGGTAGAAAGATCGGTTTGGGATCTTCGAAGATTGCGGTTGGCGTTCCAACGCGAACGGCGTTAATAAAATTAGTCAATTCGGGGGGCGTTAGCGCGGACGGTTGAAAAACAACGAGCGCCGCGTAGCGATCGCGTGAAATCGGCGTGGTCGCGTCGACCTGCTCGACAACGTATTCCTTTCTCAGTTCGTTGATAAGCGGCCACTCAGTCTGAACGAGACGCCCGTACGCGTCGTAACGTCCGAACGCGCCTGCGTCAGTCGCAATGATTCCAATTCGCTTTTTGGACGGCGACGTTACCTGCATTAGGGACGAAACTAGTTCGTATTCAACCGAGAGACCGCGATTCAAAAAGGGAATAACTGCGGCGTTCGACCCGCAACGGAAAATAATCGTCATGAAGATGGAGTCTTCTCGTAGTTGTCCGCGTTGGTCGAAAAACACGTTGCGTGGTCGTACATTGTACTGTCGTTCCAATCGATACGCTTCCTGCGTGTTCGGTTCGATCTCTTGTACGTCGAGGAATATTTCACTCTTTGAGCGATTTTTTAGCTCGTTCAGAATGGAAATAATATTGAGTTTTGTTTGAGCGTACTCAGCGGGAACCTCGGAGCTCAGTCGCGCTTCGATAACGATTGGGTATTCCGCGTAGTCGCGGTTGATCATATCAATTGTTGCTTGCGAGAGCGCGCTTAGCTTTTCTTCCGTGCAATCTGCGCGAAAGTCGTGGTCGCGCGTAAAGCCGACGACAGCGACCATGAGGATTGAAAATGCAAGCGCTCGATAGACGTAGCGCGCGACTCGACGAACGACGTGTGTCGCGCGCCACGTGCGTTTGTTCAGCAGAACGACGCACACATAGATAGAAACGCAAGGTATCGCGGCAAAATATAGTATGCCGGAAAGCGACACGACGCCGCGACCAAATGGCTCGAAAAATGCGTTGATACTGAATCCTTTCAGTGCTTGCGCCGCTCCAGTCGAAATCGGCGCCGCGTCTGACCACTGCAACGCTACGAGCGGAACGTTAATGAGCGCGCCGAGAATGTACGACGCCGTAAGCTGCGACGTTATAAAGGACACGATCATCGAGAGAGCTGTCATTGCAAGTCCGACGAGCCAGTAGCCGAAATATGTCGCTAGGAAGAGTCCTTTGTCAGGCGCGCCTAGAAATTTCAGTATAGCAAAGTTAGCAATTGCCGAAAAACTAAGCGAGACTGTATAGACAAGCGCGCACGCGACGTACTTACCAATCACAATATCCCAAGAAGTGATCGGTTGTGTCGTAAGCAGTTCGTCTGTGCCGAAGCGTCTTTCGTCTGCCCAAATTCCCATCGCTACCGCAGGCGCGAAGACCAGCGATATGAGTGGAAACCATAAATTCAGTTGCGCAAGGTTTGCGAGATTAGTGTTCACAAAATTATCTGGAGCGAACGCGGCGACTGAATTCAGGAGTACAAAAACGCAAATAAAAACGTAACCCGTAGGATTCAAGAAGTAGGATATGAAGTTGCGTTTAAATACGGCGAACATAATTGTATACTTGTGGTAAGAGGTTGGGGAATCGACCGAGTAACTTTCGTGGGGTTAGGCGGCTCGAGAGGGAAGGTAGCGGTTATGTGAGACGCTTGTTAACTCTTTAAACTTGCGGTCAAAGTCGTCTGTCGTGTCGCCGAAATCTTCTACGGAACCGTCAAAGACGAGTCGACCGTCTGAAATAAAGATTACGCGTGTTGCGACTGCGCGAACCTCCTGGAGAATATGGGTTGAGAGCAATACAGTCTTCGTCTGACCTATTCGCTTGATCGCGTCGCGAACGTGTTGGATTTGATTAGGGTCGAGACCAGCTGTTGGTTCGTCGAGAATGATAACTTCTGGATCGTGCAAAAGAGCTTGAGCCATACCAACACGCTGGCGATAGCCGCGCGAAAGGCGACCGATGGGACGGCGAAAAATCGACTGAAGTTCACAAAGTTCAACGACTGCGTTTATACGAGAGTCGCGTTCCGACTTAGGAAGACGGATTTCAGCGAAAAATCGCAGGAGTGATTCGGGCGTCATATCGGGATAGAGCGGTCCGTTTTCGGGAAGATACCCAAGTCTTCGCGCGCCCTCGATTCGGTTTGTCGACATATCGTAGCCCGCCACCATTGCGAAGCCTGACGTTGGCGCAAGGAATCCTGTTAGCATTTTCATGGTCGTACTTTTTCCAGCGCCGTTTGGACCGAGGAAACACGCGACTTCTCCCTTTGATATTTGAAACGAGACGCGCTCGGTTGCTATGAAACGACCATATACCTTGGTGAGTTCTTTAGCTTGAATCATTGTTATGGCTCGAACGAGCATTATTGTTGTGAAGTGGACGATTATCGCCACGTTTTGGAATCGTCGTTGTAGTAGACCGTTTGTCCGGGTTTGAGCTCCAATGGAGTCGCGTTAGTATAACGCTTAACGCTCTGTCGCCAGGCGTCAACATTTTGACGCAACGGCGGCCACGTGTTGTAGTGGGAAGGAGCGACATATTTTGGAGAGAGCAATGAAATCGCGTCGAGTGAGACGCGCGCTCCCATCGTGTAGCGATCGCCAATGGGAACGACTGCTAGATCGATTCCCAATTCGCCTATCCAGGCAAGTTCCGAAAAATAACCAGCGTCGCATACAAAATATACGTTGAAGGCGTCCGCGTCTGCTAGCGCTTCTTTCATCGGCTTAAGACTGTCGCTTGAAGGGGAGAGGTCACGACCGTTTTGAGAGAAGGAGAGTACGAAACCGAGACTATTGCCGCCAGGTTCGCCGGATGGGGTTGTGGAACTGTGCGGCGCCTGGACTGCTAGAACCTGGACCGAAGGCGAGCGCGTAGCGTGGGTGGGAAGATAAATCGCGCCGCCAATATTCATCGGCTCTGTCTTAAGACCATTTCGACCAAAATAACTCGTCATTTCAGCAATTGAGACCACGGTCGCGCCTGTTCGCTTGCCTATCGAGATTGCGTCCTGACAATGATCCGCGTGTCCGTGAGAAACAAGAATGTAGTCGGTTTCGATCTCGTCCGCGCGGCAGGGCGCCAATCCCTCGACGATGAACGGATCGACGAGGAATCGTAAACCGTCTCTTTCAAGCTGAAAGCAGTTGTGTCCTAACCAGGTTAGTTTCGTCGTTGTTTCAACCATAATGAACTATCTCCGATTTATACGTTCTGTTGGCGTCTGGAGTCGCGGCGAGTTTGCGTCTCCTAGCGCGATAGTCTAGACTATTTTCGTTGTCAAGTCCACACCTTTTTATGCTCTCCTTGCGGTTATTTTTTGACATAAAAAAGGACTCGTTTTTTGGGGGAAGATTGCCGTCGAGTTTCCCTGACCAACAGTCTTGTTTAAGTAAAAACAACTGTTGAAAAACGTAAAAACAAGGCTATTTCAGCGTTTTTTAATCTTTTTTCCCTTGTTAATATTATGGTCGACTCTATAATAGTTACTCGTTTATCGTACGGAGATTTAACGTTGAGTTCGGTCTCTTGACCCTGGAGTAGATAGTAGTTTTCGGGAAAACATGAAAGAGTTGGTGGAATCTTGACGCGATCTGCGTTGGGCTGGAACTGTGGCTGAGGTATTGTTTTCCTTTGGAGTTGAATGAATGTCGAATTTAAGCGCGTTGCGCAATATTGGTATTTCCGCTCACATCGATTCTGGTAAGACGACTCTTAGCGAGCGGATCTTGTTTTACACTGGTCGGACGCACAAACTGGGCGAAGTGCACGACGGCGGCGCAACAATGGATCACATGGAGCTCGAGCAAGAGCGCGGTATTACGATTACGAGCGCTGCAACGCGAGTTCAGTGGCACGATACTACGATTAATCTTATTGACACCCCTGGTCACGTAGACTTTACGGTTGAGGTTGAGCGGAGCCTGCGCGTGCTTGACGGCGCCGTTCTCGTGTTGTGCGCCGTAGGCGGCGTACAAGCTCAGTCCCTTACGATCGATCGCCAAATGAAGCGCTACGGCGTGCCGAGAATCGCTTTCATTAACAAGATGGATCGCATTGGCGCTAATCCTCGTCGCGTTGTTCAACAACTTCATGATAAACTCGATTGCGACGCTATTCTCATGCAGTTGCCGATTGGCGTCGAAAGTAACTTCATTGGCGTCGTCGATCTTATTACTAAACGCGCCGTCTATTTCGACGGTGAACAAGGCGAGCGATTGAGGTTTGAAGACGCTCCCGAGAATATGAAAGACGAACTTGAGACCGCGCGACAGGACATGCTTGAGGCGCTCTCTATGTATAGCGATTCGTTAATGGAGGCCTTGCTTGAAGGTCGTGAAATTTCGGAAGACGAAATCCATGACGTAGTGAAAAGCGCGACTCTTGCACGCCAAATGACGCCGGTCTTTCTCGGTTCGGCTTACCGTAACAAGGGCGTCCAACCCCTGCTTGACGCAATCTCGCGATATCTCCCGTCGCCGGTGGAGCGAGAGGCGTTTGCTTTCCGTGTTAATAAGGACTCTGGCGAAGAGGAGAAATTTAAGCTGCGTCCTGAAGAAGACGCGCCGACAGTTGCGATGGCGTTTAAAAACGTTGAAGACCCCTACGGATCGCTTACCTTTATCAGAGTTTATCAAGGTCGGATAGAGAAGGGTGGAACATATTACAATCAACGAACGGGTAAGAAAGAGCGCATTAGCCGCATTTTTCGTATGCACGCAGATCAGCGCGTGGAATTAGATTACGCTAGCGCGGGCGACATTGTGGCGGTCATCGGACTCGATTGTCCTTCTGGCGAAAGCTACGCGGCGGAGCCGAACTATTGCACGCTCGAATCGATCTTTGTGCCGGATCCTGTCATTCAGGTCGCGATTAAAGCGTGTGAAACTCGGGACGCCGATCGATTGAGCAAAGCTCTTTATCGTTTTCGGAAAGAAGATCCAACTTTGAGCGTCTCGAATGATCCCGAGAGTGGTGAAACGCTCATTGCTGGAATGGGCGAATTACACCTTGACGTCTATATTGAACGGATTCGTCGCGAGTACAAGGTGGAGGTTGAGACCTCCGCGCCGAAGGTCAATTATCGCGAGGCGCCGACGCAAGCCGTTGAGTTCGATACGAAACACAAGAAACAGTCCGGGGGATCTGGACAGTTCGCGCATATCAAAGGCATTATGTCGCCTATCCCCGAGGAAGAAGAAACGAGCGAACCTTTTGTCTTCGAGGAGCAGATTACCGGCGGCGCAATTCCAGCCAACTATCTTCCCGCTATAGAAAAGGGGTATCGCTCCGCGCTTGAAAAAGGTCCTTTAGCTGGATACCCGGTGGTGAACCTTAAGATAGTTGTCAACGACGGTTCTTATCACGAAGTTGACTCGAGCGACCTCGCGTTTCGCATCTGCGCTCAGACTTCGCTCCGCGAGAATTTCCCGCGTACAAAGCCGGCGTTACTTGAGCCGATTATGAAGATTGAAATCGAATGCCCTGAGAACTTCCAAGGCGGAGTTGTCGGCGATTTAGCCAGCCGTCGTGGAGTGATTACGTCGACAGAGACGACTGGTGCGTCGAGTCGACTGGTTGGCGAGGTTCCACTTGCTGAAACTTTTGGGTATTCTTCTGTCTTGCGCGGTATGACTCAAGGACAGGGCGTCTTCTCAATGGAGTTTCTCAAATACAAACGCGTGCCTGGCTCATTACAGGAAGAAATTGTTCGCGAGCGCAATGCGAAGGGCGCGCAACCTTCCAAACGTTAAGTTGTTTAACGTCCGCGTCTCCTTTTCGTCGTTTACCTCGATTGAAAAAACGAGCAGTTTCGGTAGAATGAGAGAGAAGCGCAGCGCTCGACGTTCACCGCGTCGGGCGTGTTTTGTAAGATCAACCGGCGCGAAGGGAGTGTTGGAACATGACGAGCGGCGATTACGCTGAGGAAAATCGTGAGATTAACGAGCGCGAATATGATTTTGACGCGTTAAAGAGATTTGTTGAGTTTAAAACTGGCTTCGTGGCTCAGCTAGAACGGGAGATCGTGGGGCAATCTCGTGTCCTGGAAGATCTGCTTGCGGCGTTTTTTGCGGGAGGGCACGTTTTGCTTACAGGCGCTCCTGGGCTCGGAAAAACTCGTATGGCGCGTGCAATAGCGAAATCGCTTGACCTGAAGTTCAATCGAGTTCAGTTTACGCCTGATCTAACGCCTAGCGATTTGATCGGCGCTAACATTCTCCAAGCGACTTCGACCGGCGAGCGCCTCTTTGAATTTCTACCCGGTCCGATTTTTACCAATGTATTGCTCGCAGACGAGATCAATCGTACGCCGCCTAAAACGCAGTCGGCGTTACTTGAAGCTATGCAAGAACGGCAGGTAACGGTCGCAGGTAAACGCTACGAGCTTGAAAGTCCCTTTTTCGTTATCGCTACTCAGAATCCAATAGAGCAGGAAGGAACCTATTTATTGCCAGAAGCTCAATTGGATCGATTCCTCTTCAGTCTGAAGATCGATTATCCAAAAGCGAGCGACGAAATCGATATGGCGCTCACGACGTCGGGAATCGAGACGCGAGAGATTGCGCATATCGTAACGCGTGAGGAGGTCGCCGAAAGTCAAGCGCTTACACGGCGCGTCGTCGTGGCGCGACGCGTCGCCGAGTACGCTGTCGAGATAGTGCGCAAAACGCGCCCTCAGATGAAGAATTCGGCAGAATCAACCCAGCAATATGTCGAATGGGGCGCTGGTCCTCGCGCGAGTCAGGGAATCTTGTTAGCCGCGAAGGCGTACGCCGCTATGGCGGGACGTCCGACTGCGTCGTACGACGACGTTGATCGCGCCGCGCCCAACGTGCTACGCAATCGCGTTCGATTAAATTATCTTGCGCAAGCTGACGGTATGACTGTTGATTTTCTTGTTAAGATGATACTTCGAGAAGCGCGCGAGGAACTTGAAGGAATGCGCGATTAATAAAAGCCGTAACGATATAGTAAAAAGAAGTGGGTTTGAGGATTTAGTAGAAATGGCGTTAAACGAGGCGCAACGAGCCGCAGTCGAGACGTTGACAGGTCCCTTGCTAGTGTTAGCCGGCGCTGGAACTGGTAAGACGCGTGTCGTAACATATCGAATAGCTCGTTTAATCCAAAGTGGAGTCGAGCCGGATCGCATTCTAGCGGTTACTTTTACCAACAAGGCGGCGCGTGAAATGCTTGAGCGCGTTTCCGCCTTGTTGCCTCAACGCGCTGATAAAAAGAAGCCTGAAATCTCAACTTTCCATTCGTTGTGCGTGCGCATTCTGCGTCGCAATATTCATCGTTTAGGGTTTCCAAACCAATTTTCGATCTATGATCGCGGCGATCAAGAGTCGGTGGCGCGTCAAACATTGCAGACGATCAAGCTTACCTCTGGCACGTTGCGTCCGGGCGATCTGCTCAATAAGATTAGCGACTGGAAGTCCTCTGGGTTGCGACCAGTCGAGGCGCTTAACAGTGCGCGCGATACAAAAGAGTACCTCTGCGCAACGGCGTATTCTCGCTATCAGGCGCGAATGCGCGATCTCGGCGCTGTTGACTTCGACGATATTCTTTTATTAACAGAAGATCTTTTTGCCGAGTTTCCTGACGTCTTGACTGAGGAAGCTGATAGATTTGATCGCATTCTCGTCGACGAATACCAAGATACGAATATGAGTCAGTACCGTATTATTAGCGGACTGGCGGCGCCTCATCGGAATTTATGCGTTGTTGGAGACGACGATCAAGCGATCTACGGATGGCGTGGCGCTGAAGTGCGGCACATTCTGAATTTCAAACGCGACTGGCCAGACGCGCGAACGATACGACTTGAGGAAAATTACCGGTCGACTGCGCAAATTCTAGGCTGGGCTAACCGACTTATCGATTTCAATTCCTATCGACACGCCAAAAAACTGCGATCTGTCGTTCAAGGAGACTCACCGAGGATTCTACAGTGTAAAACGGGCGAACAGGAAGCAAAAACTGTCGTTGCGTCGATAAAACAACGCCTCGCGCAGACGAAGAGAAGCCCGCGTGATTTTGCCATTTTATTCCGTACAAACGAACAACCGCGCGCTTTTGAAATGGAATTGCGCGAGGCTAAAATCCCGTATACGGTTGTGGGAGGACAGTCCTTTTTTGATCGTAAGGAAATCAAGGACGTTATATCCTACCTGAAGGCGCTTGTACGCCCCAACGACGACGTTGCGCTACTCCGTATTATTAACTCGCCCCCGAGAGGAATCGGTTCGACAACGCTCGCTAAATTTCGTGAATTTGCGATTGCTCAACAGATTTCTGTTTGGCAAGCGATACAGCCTGACTCTGACGTCTTCAAACTTCTAGACGTCAGAACCCAGGAGGCGACGACCGCTTTTCGCGATCTCATGCGCGGTCAGGCGCAAAGAATGCGGGCAAACTTCTCGCAACAGAACGTCGAATCCTTCCTTAGCGCCGTCAAGTATTACGATGAAATCACAAGAATGTATGCCGACGAGACCGAGCGCAAAGCGCGAATGGATAGCGTACATGAAGTTCTCGACGCAGTCGACGCGTACCTCAAAGATCACCCCGGCGCTACTTTGTTGAACTTCCTAGACGACGCGTCCCTCGGCGGTCCTGATTTCTCGTCTCAGCAGGATAAACGTTCCAAACTTGACGCTGTTCTCTTATCGACCTATCATGCCGCAAAAGGGTTGGAATTCAAGGAAGTCTATATGATCGGAATGGAGGAGGGGATTTTACCGCATCATAGATCGCTCGAGGACGTTTCAGAAGACGGTGTGGAAGAGGAACGGCGGTTATGTTACGTCGGCGTAACGCGCGCGCAGTTCAGACTAACGCTTTCTCTTGCCGTCGCCAGGGTCAAGCGTGGGAAACTTAAGCCGACGATACCAAGTCGGTTCCTTTATGAAATGACAGGTCAAGCGGACAACCCTCGGTACTTGAACATTAAATCAGGTCTACCTGGCAAGGTAACGCCAGAACGCGCGCAGCGCCAAGATCGATCTTGACGCTGCCGAACAAATTCGATAGCATCCTGGGACTCGTGTCGACGCGTTGTTGCGCTCGTTGATACGTGTTGGGGTAAAGATAGGCACATAATAAGAAACATGGCGAGACTGTGGAGAAGAAGCGACCGAATTACATTGGATTTTTGACTTCGATGGGAAATACTTCCGACGGTATTATTGGCGGTTTTCTCGTTCTGAATCTTGTCGGTCGACCTGTCGAGTTTCACTGCACGGCTCCTGTTCGTCCTAATCGCGCGCAAGAGATTCTTTTCGGCTCGACCTTGGAAGGGTTTGTTTGCGGCGAGCAGATCGCAACCGCCCTTGTGGGTAAGACGAAGCTTGAACTTGCCGCTGTCCTGACAAATAATCCCGCAATGTTAACGGCGCCGAGTTCATTGGGAATGCCGTTTGCTCTCGTTTTCCAGCATGGCGAGCGAAACGAGAGCAGTGGCGAAGACGAAAGCGAGCCGAATCGATTGGAAGACGACGTGCTTGACGGCGAGGACTCGTGTTCCACGCACGCATATGTCGCGCCGACGGATGAGGAGGACGCCAATGTCAAAACACGCTTTTATCAGTCCCTTGATTCTTCGCCATTTGTTCCTGGCGTAGACTACCGTAGATGGCGGCAGACTTCGATCGGCGTGAATCGAATTGCGCTACCTCGAGGATTCCAATCCGACGCGACTGGCAAGATTTCCTTTGACGAGTGCGTAACGAGAATTGAACCGTTCTTTAGGTCGATCGATAGCGTCGAGCCTTTTGAACGTATAAGATTAGCGGTTGAAGAAGCGCAACGCGTCGGTTAATACGTTGTCGCTTGGCGTCGGCTTTATGCTTTGCAAGAACGGGAATGGACAAGAAGAGATTTACGAATGGAATTCGGAGAAAATCGTGTCATGCATAACGACGTCGGCTGTGGAACGCCTCCGTTGCAAATTGTTGTGCGCTCTTGGAATCGCCGCGTTACGCAACCGAAAACATTAAGCGTTGCGTGTCCTCATGCGTTGCTTAATCGTGAAGGCAAGCGTCTGAAGATAGAAACGCATTCGCTTCGTTCGACATTGTCTTCTCTTGCGCCGCGCGTCTTTTCGTCTCCTGTTATGGGCAGGATAAGGAGCGCCGCTAATATCGACAGTTTCTTTTTTTCACCGATTGAAGAACTACTGAACGGAGGAGAAAGCGAGGACGCGCAAGAGCTCGATGACGAGTGGAAAATTAAGCGTCAAGAGGAGATCGCACAATCTGACGAACAAAAACAAGATGAAGTCGCAAAGGAGTACTTTGAGGCGCCGAAAGATCCGACGCGGATACGCGTGCCGAGCGACGTTGTTAAAATGGAGGATCGATTAGGATATATTTTACAGCCGCCAATTGAAACCTGGCTAGGGCGTCGACTCTTGGAAACTCCATTTGAGCCGTTTGCATATCAAAAGCAAGGTATCGCTTTTCTGTACGGCGCTCGTTGCGCTATACTAGCCGACGAAATGGGACTCGGAAAGACTATGCAAGCGATCACGACTATTAGACTACTCTTCAGAAGCGGAGAGTGCCGAAATGTCTTACTTGTGTGTCCTAAGCCGCTCGTTACGAATTGGACGCGCGAATTTGAATTGTGGGCGCCCGAAATACCCGTTCAAGTAATAGAAGGCAAGAGCGAGCGACGCAAATGGTTGTGGGAGCTTAAACGCGCGCCGTTACGGATTGCAAATTACGAGTTGCTTAGCCGCGATCACGAGTTTTTCGATCCGCCGGGTGGGGCGAAAGTCGTTTTCGATCTCGTCGTACTGGATGAGTCGCAACGTATCAAAAATAAATCCAACGCGACGTCAATAGCCGCTCGCGCAATACCGCGTAGGCGAAGTTGGGCTCTTACGGGAACGCCGGTAGAGAATTCGGCGGAGGATCTCGTTGGGATCTTTGAATTCCTATCGCCTGGTTATTTGGAGTCGGGGCTACGACCGAGTCAGATAAGTAAGTTAGTCGGCGATCATATTTTGCGACGTACGAAGGATAAAGTCCTGAAGGATTTGCCGCCAAAGTTAATTCGGGACGCGCGAATCGAGCTTACCGACGAACAGTATGAAACGTATCGTCTTGCCCAGGAGGAAGGCGAGATTAGATTAAACGCTATGGGCGATTCAGTTACTTTGCAACACGCGTTTGAACTCATTTTGAGATTGAAGCAGATATGTAACTATGATCCTGCGACGGACGAAAGCGCAAAGTTAGAACGTCTGGAGGCGGATCTTGAGGAAATTGCCGCGAGTGGACGCAAGGCGATTGTTTTCAGCCAATGGGTGCAAACGATTAAATGGTTGAGCGGTAAACTTAGGAGGTTTGGCCCGTTAGAGTATCATGGTCAGACTTCTCCTAAAGAACGCGACTCGGTAATAGAACGATTCCGTAGCGACTCTCAATCTCATGTGATTCTTATGAGTTACGGCGCCGGCAGCGTGGGACTCAATTTGCAATTTGCAGAGTACGTCTTTCTGTTTGACAGATGGTGGAATCCTGCGGTGGAAGATCAGGCGATTAATCGCGCGCACCGCATCGGAGCGGCTGGTCCTGTTACCGTAACGCGGTTTGTCGCTATCGATACAATTGAAGAGAAGATCGATCGCATTCTTACGGAGAAAAGAATGTTATCAGAAGCAATACTTTCCGACGCCAAGGGGTTGAATTATTCCATGGGTTTGAGTCAAGACGAAATCTTTGGGCTGTTCAATATTAAAGCGCCAAAACGAAAGAGCCTTGATAAATCGAAATCATAAACTAACTACCTTTACTGGTATGTTTTGCGTGGGGAGACTTAAATATGTTTTTATCGAGAATCTATGATAAATACGTTTTTAAAAAAGCTATGACATGCTTTGTGTTACTGGTTCTTGGCTTTTTTAGCGGTATTGCTCTTATCGATTCAACTGCAAACATGAGCAATATAACCTCTCTTGAACTTCCTTTTTGGGATAAAATGAAGGGAGTTCTTGAGTACTACATGGTAATGGTCTTTCGATATCTTGACGTCTTTCTTCCGGCGCTATTGCTTATTACGATCGTAGTTACTCTCACTGCGATGGAGAATCGTAAGGAAGTAATTTCATTAATGGCAATGGGGATTTCGCCGGCGCGATTCACACTTCCGCTCATTGTCTGCGGGCTTATTGCTAGCGGATTATTTACAGCCTTCCGAGAGTTATATCTTCCTAATCAATTAGAAAGAATGATGTTGCGTTCTAAGGAGTTTATTGCGGGAGTAGAAGAATACGACGTCTATCGAATCCTTGACGACGACGTTCAGATCACAATAGACGGCGATAAATTGAATCTTTTGAACGGAACGCTAATTCGAGCTAAAGTTGCTCTACCTCAGGATTTTAATGAATATGGTAATGTAATTAACGCAGATTCAGCGGTCTTTAATCCGTCATTAGACGGTCGACCGGCGGGCTGGCTTTTACGAGGAGTAACGAGTCCGACTGAAATGTTGAAGAATCCGTCCATTAAAAGAAAAGGCGATGAAAACGAGAGAATTGTAATATACACTCCTTATGACGATCACCTTCTAAAAAGCGACGAGCTCTATATTACAACGAATATTACTCCTCGGCAAATGGTCGGCGGCTCAAATTGGGTGAAATATGCGTCTTTACAGGAATTATTTGACGCGATCGACGACCCGTCCCATTCTAATCATGTTTCTGAAATAGCCGCGTCAATATACACGCGAATGGTTCGTCCTTTTTCCGATATTCTTCCGATCTTTATCGGTATTTCATTATTCTCGTTGGGCGTTTATTATGGGCGTCCGTCGAGTAAAATGTATGGATATTCCTTCTTGATCACCGTGTGCTATGTGGCTGTTACGGCGTTTTTGGCGCCTATGCTGGCGAATAAATACCGAAGCGCGGCAATTGCCGTATGGGGTCCCTTGGTAATTTTCCTACCTGTAACGGCTAACCTTTACTGTGAGATTTTCAGAAAAAGGGAATAGCGCTTGTTAAATTGTGCAGCATAGTAAGTATGCTCTTTAAATTACCATAGCGACGGTCGATAGCAGATCGTTATTATAAGCCTCAACTGTGATAGGTCTTTGACGACGATAAGAAAGCGAACCATGTTGTGCGGCACAATAAAAACCGATCGCTCTAGCCAAGCCGAGCGATCGGCTGTGATAGTATTACAACGTTAAAGGAAGCCGGACGTTAGAGTTTCTTAATTGCTTCCTCGATGAGCGCTGCCGCGCGTTTTCCAGAGCGAAGCATTCCACCGAAAATCGGTCCCATGCGATAGCCGCCCATAACGTTGTTGGCGCTCATTCCAGACGCGAAGACGCCTGGATAGTACTCGGCAGTATTTTCAACCGTAGTGATCTCGCCGGTCGCAGCTTGCATGGGGCGTTCTCCAAGGATCTCGCCTGTCGGGGTATTGAGGCGCACGCGCGCCTTGCGCTGGACAAGATTGAGCACCTCGCACGGATGTCCTGTTCCATCGAGTACCGCTTTGGTGATTACAACTAGCGGATCGACGTGCATTTGCAAACGTTCGACCGGAGTCCAGTTGATAACAAGACCGCTAATACGCTCGTCCTTAAAGGCGACGTCTTCAACGCTGACGGCGTTAAAGATTTTGGCGCCCGCCTGTACTGCGCCAAAGGTAAGACCGCTCGCAAGTTCGACGCTGTCGACCGTATAATAGCCGGGCGCAGTTGGAATAGCGACGGAGCGAATCTTGAATTCGTCTAGAATAGCTTTCGCTTCTTCCTGGACGACGACTTCGTTAAACAGCATTCCACCGCCCCAGACTCCGCCGCCTGGCGCCAACTTACGTTCGAAGACGACCGTTTTCAAACCGCGTTCCGCAAGTGTTTTGGCGGCGACGAGACCAGAAGGACCGGCGCCGACTACTGCAACGTCGACATTGAGATTTTCCAGCAACTTAGCGCTGAAGGACGATACGATCGCGGCGGAAACGATGTTTTCAAGATGTTCAGCCATAACTAAAACTTTATCCTTTCTCGCGCGGTCGAAAGAAACTGACAAACTCGATACTGTCCAACGCGTCGCAAGATACGAGGCGCAACACTCGGGCGTAATTTCCTTCGCCGGCATTATCCGGAGCAGGTTCAAGGGGTACTTCTCAGCCTTGCACGTGCAAAGCGCCCCCATTACATTGCCACAGTCGAAACAAACCCGACTGGAGTAATAGGCATTATACCCCAAACCGCATTTCCGTCAAGTAGCTTGCTTTGTTGAGCGCTGCTCTTTTTGCTAATTGCGGCTTTTTTTCGCCAATATTTCCACAGCGTACGCCGCCGGCGAGATCGTTTTTTTGCGCTCGAGCGACCAACCTTCCATTTCTTCAAGGGCTTCAAAGAGCGTTATGCACGCCGTGCGATAGTCAACCTTTCCGATTTCAGAGACAAGTCTCACGCTACGATCGATGAGTTTTTTATTAGTTGCGTCGACGTGAGCCATCCAGTTGCCGTTGAGTCGTCCGAATTTACCCATTGTCGCCGTCGATATGTTGTTCAGCGTGAGTTTGAGCGCTATGTGAACAAAGACGTCAAGCGGGGTAGAGGGAATAGCCATGGTAAAGACAAACTCTTTGACGTTACTAACTGGCTGCGCGTTGTCTTCTTCAAGAGTGTTTTTAATAAGAAATGCGGCGCGGCATTCGAAGGGAGCGGAGCATTTGAGATATGCGTCAAACCAGGGATTAGAAGGTTTACCCCAAAGATTGGTTTCCGAGTCTGCCAGTACTGCGACGGCTACATTTGGCGTTTCTGCATACCGCGAGGGATCGTCTTCGTTACCTATTGGAAAACGGTAGACCGTTTGACGACCGATTTTAGGCGGATCGTTAATTTGCGCTTGCACGCCGCCCATGGCGCGATAGTCGTCGGCGTTCCATTCAAGGCATCGCGGTTCAACCCCGCCTAGTAGCCAGATCCATGCGTCTTTGGCGCTACGAATAGGGTCTTTTACGAACGCCCAAGGGGCTGGCGCGTCGGTCTCGTCAAGGGAGCGGAAGGGCGGCGTCTTAAAGGTTGGGGAACGTTCCGTCGTATCGGTAAAGATATCGAGCGAGTAGTCGCGCGCAAAGTAGGTTACTCGCCCGCCGCGCTTGTATAGGTCGCATTCGAATTCGACATACCTTGCTGCAGTTTCGACGTTAGCTTCCGAGCGTATCTCCTGTAGCATACGATCGAAGTCCGCCGCTTTCTCTTCCGGAGTCTTAAGGTCGACGTTTAGGGTTTGGAGTTCAGCTGGAGACAGTTCCTCCTGCAGAAGCTTGTTCAGCGCCGCTTCGTAGGCGAATCCAGCCACCAGTAGCTCAATCGTTGTCGCCTGCATACGAGTCGAGCCGGCGATCGCCATGGGACCAGTTGTAAGGTTGACGACGGTAACGCGCGGATCTTCGATAACTTTTCGCGATCGTTCGACACGCGCCGCCATGAGGTCTGACGGGTTATTGAATAGGAAGAACGCGGGAATACCTGCGTCGAGCGCGGCGTGAATTGTGCCTATGACGGACGAGGTTTCTCCACCTTCACTGATAGCGACGAGCGCGTCGTTTTCCTTAATTCCAGCCTGCTTGTATTGATGATAGCCGAATGAAATGAAGTCTTCGAAACTTTCGACGGATCGAATGAGGGCAAAATCGCCGCCAGTCATAATAGCGTTCGTCTGGGCGGCGAGCTTTCGAAAGAAGTCAGCGCGGTTCGGTAGCTTTTCGACGCTCGTTCGGCAGAATTTCTTATTGGCTGAGTCGAGCAGAATAGAGAGTCTACCGGTTGCGCCGCATCCACTGAAGCTAATACGCCCACCGTTTTTGAGCGTATTGTAGAGCGTGTCGCAGAGGCTGTCGAATTCTTTGGACGCGATCGTGGATTTGAGAACGGGTGGAATATCGTCGTCGACGGAGTAAAGTTGTCTCATACCGGCAGAGACGTCTTGTTGTAGCGTCTGTGAGAGCGTTCGTGTTTTAGGGTGAGATTGTTCGGTCGTCAGCGCGCCGAGGTGAAATTGCGTCTCGTTTTGGATGAAATCGTCAGCCTTTTCGATAGGGGTTGACGCTCGTTCAAATGAAGTTTCCATGTTAGCTCTTTCGATTCGTAGTAATTATGTTAAACGACAGCGACGTTGCCGCGTTGCCGACTAATATGCGTATTGTATCCTGTCCCGCGCGCTAAATCAATGTGCGTAATACAGGCGACTTGAAAAAAAAAGCCGCTCCTCTCGAAACGGCTTGGACGTAGTTGGCGATCGAACAGAATTATTCGAGCATGAATGATTTAACGACCTCTGTCGGCGCGGGACCGTACTTAGCGAGTTCCATTGAGCAACTTGCGCGACCTTTCGTGAGCCCTAATAGCGCGGACGCATACCCGAAGAGGTTAGAGAGCGGCGTTTCTGCCTCAACGATAGCGAATTGACCGCGGGAGTGCGTTTGGAGCACGACGCCGCGACGCTGATTAATATCGCCTACGACGTCGCCGACGTACTCGTCTGGCGTTTGTATTTCCTGACGCATAATCGGCTCAAGTAGCGTCGACTTTCCGGTCTCGAACGCTTTGCGATATGCGTCGCTAACGGCGAACCGAATAGCGGCCTCGTCGGTGTCGGATTCGCTGAAGGAGCCGCCGGTAACGACGAATTTTACACCGATAATTGGAAAGCCGAGCACACCGCCGCCCTGCGTTTCTTCACGTAAGGCGTCGATCGCAATTTCACGCCATTCTGTTTTAAAGAGTTCGTCGTTCGATTCAATGCTTGTCAGGACGTCCTGAGAATCGTCGAGCGGCGTTGCTGTAAGGTTGATTTCGGCATAATGAGTCGCGCCGCCAAGCGTGCGGTCGCCTCCGCCCGTTACTGAAGCAGGGGCGACGAGCGTTTCGCGATAGCTCACGCGCGGCTCGCGCACGCGAACTTTGAGTTTGTACTCGCGCAACAAGCGATGTTTTACGACTTCGAGGTGTAATTCGCCCATACCGGAGACGATCGTTTGACCTGTCTCCTCGTTAATCGACGCTTGGAAGGTCGGATCCTGGCGACGCATCGATTCAAGCGCTTGCTTCAGTTTCTTATGCTCGTCTGAGGATTCCGGTTCAATCGCCATTGACACAACTGTTTGCGGAAAGACGATCGATTCGAGCAAAATAGGATGTTTAACGTCGCATAGCGTGTCGCCCGTAACGCTAAACCGCAGACCAATAACTCCGCAGATGTCGCCGGCTGAAACGGAGTCGACGAGCGTCTTGTGATCCGCTTGGATACGCCAAATTTGCGGGATATTTTCCTTCTGCTTTTCGCGAGGATTGAGAACGCGCGAGTTTGCGTTAAGAGAGCCGGAGTAGACGCGCAGGAAGTACATATCGCCGTGCGCGTGCGTTTCAATCTTGAAGATGAGACCGCTGAACGGTTCCGAGGACGACGGTTTGCGCGTTTCCTTTTTTTCGAGGTTGGCGGGATCGACCCCTTCGACTGGCGGCAAATCGTCCGGCGCTGGCAGATAGTAGCACACGCCGTCCATTACGGGCTGAACGCCTAGTCCGTCGAGCGCGGAGCCACAGAAGATCGGCACGCACATATCGGCGAGCGTCGCTTCACGTAGCGTTTTGCGAATGAGGTCGACAGAAACGTCTTCGCCTGAAAGTAGTAGTTCTGTCATTTCGTCGCTGAAGACAGAGAGATCGTCGAGCAGTTTTTCACGATATAACGTCGCCTGCTCGATCATTTCGTCTTCAATTTCGCGCGCCTCAAATTTCTGACCTTGCGATTCAGCGTCATAGAATAGTTGCTTCATTTCGACCAAATCGACGACGCCGCGAAACGCTTCGGGCAGGTGCGGCGGACCGGCGCCTACAGGTATAGCGACAATAACCGGTTTGGCGTTGAGACGCTTTTCTATTTCGTCGACGACCGCGTAGAAGTCGGCGCCCTCGCGATCCATCTTATTAATGAACGCGATTCGCGGCACATGGTACTTATCGGCCTGCCGCCACACGGTCTCGCTCTGCGCTTCAACGCCTTCCCGCGCGCTAAAGACGACGACGCCTCCATCGAGGATACGCAAGGAGCGCTCGACCTCGGCGGTGAAGTCGACGTGACCGGGCGTGTCGATTAGATTGAAAGTGAAATCATTCCATTCGAAGGTAACGCACGCGGCGTTAATCGTGATGCCGCGCTCGCGTTCCTCAGGATCAAAGTCGGTTACAGTGGTTCCGGCGTCTACCATGCCGACTTTGTGGACGAATTGTGAGTAGTAGAGCATTTTCTCGGTAACGGTCGTTTTACCGGCGTCAATATGGGCGATGACGCCTATATTGCGTAATTTGCTCAAATTTGCGACCTGTTTCTCTTTGGCCATGACGTTGCTCGCTTATGCTAAGGTTAAAGGCGTTGACGTTACGACTATCGCCGATATTTTATACCGTGTTACCGAATCTGCAAGCGCTCATTTTGCGCCGCCGTTCTTTTTCGCGAACAAAAGGGGAGCCAGGCGACCCGAAAACACGCGCTTGGCTCCACGCGTTGGAACGCGTTTTTAAGCGGCGCTATTTTTCGATCGTGATCGTAGCGGCGCCAGACGAGCGAAACTTGAAGAAGAGCGTGTCGCTTGCGGCGTCCCAACGGAAAGATTCGAGCGGCTTACCGTCGATTTTAACGCACTTGGGTTGGGCGCGTAATTTCATGAGAGTCGCCGCGTCTATTTCCGAAGTTGAAACTGCTTTGATCGTGATTTCGGTCGCAGTTTCGATTATTTCTTCGATGCGGCAACTAGAGGCAAGCGCCGCCGGGGCAGGCGCCGTTACGCGGTTAAGGTCAAGTAGCCATGCGCGCTCGTTCGTTTTTATCTCGACATTTGTCTGTAGTTTGAGTTCCGGGTCGAAAAGGTTGACGAATTGCCCTTTGAGTTTGAGCGGCTCATCGGAGTTTGACTCCGTCATTGTTGCGGCGAGTAGGTAGGGACCGCGTCGTTTGAGGAAATAGTTTCTTTCAATCATCTTTAGACCGACGCTTTCGAGCGCGTTTGCGATCAACTTGCGATACTCGTCCGCTGCTTGTTCAGAGCGTGAAAAATAGCTAGGTCTTTTGCGCTCGACAAAGACAACACCTTTGCCGTATTGGTATTTTCCGGACGGTTGATCGGGTTTAAGTCCCAGGAGTTGCAGTAGGTGGTCGCCGGGCGTGTCGAACGCGTGCGCGGACGAGTTCCACCAGTCTTTCGCTTGATTGTAGGGATCGAGTCTTGAATCGACGAAGACGAGCGCGCCTCCTCGGGCAACCCAGTCTGCGAGCACGGCGTGCTGACCAGAGGAGTACGGCTTTTGAAAGTCGTAGCTTAGAACGAGGACTTTGTACTGGTCGAGATAGCCGGGAAAGCGTATGATATTGTCGAGGATCGGCGAGTCGACCGGGACGCCGCGTTTAATCAGCGGAAGCGTAAGTCCGAGGTAGTCGTTTAGCGAGTTGATTTCGTTCGCGGTCGGACGCAACGGATCACTTGGCTCTTGGGCGGCAGAGTCGCGACTCGTGGGATTGGCGCGTTGGTACATAGCGGAATCGGCGAGCAGAACGCCGATTCCTTCCGTAGCGCCAGGGGTTTGAACAGATCGGGGGTCGGAAGCTCCGTTAATTTGCGCGGCGTCAAGCCATTCGACGTCGGGCTGATCCATGTCGCGCAATTGATTGAAGACGAGCGTTAGGGTTGTCGCGTAGTCGTTGGGTATAGTTGTCGGGTTGGGATCGTTGGCGGGATACGCGCCGAGAAAAATTCTCCACGGCCATGGCGCGACCTCGTAGTAATGTGAACCGGATCGCATGAGTGACGCGACGAGCGTGCAGAGGTAGTTTGTCCGGTAGTCGTTCCAGTCGTGTTTCGGATCGTCTTCGACTGGATCGTTAAGGTAGTATACGCGTTTACCAGTACCGCGCGTGAGCTCTTGCATACAACCGTATTCAAGCATTCCCATTTCAAAGGTTCTTTCGGCAAAGACTCCATTATAGAAGTTGCCGAACCTAGAGGTTCCAGTCCAAATTTGCGCGATGAAACCGTCGATAGCCGGTAAATCGAGCAGGGAGGCTTCTGGACTGACCATTTGAATCTGCGCGTAGCTTAACAGACTATGAGTTGCGACATAGATTTTTAACGATCGGTTGTAACGTTTAAGCGAATATTCTTTTAGACCGGTTGCTACGCGATCGAGCGCGCGACGATAGAGCGCTTGCTTAAGTTTCGACGCGCGATACTGAGCGTCGCAGGTCGAGTCAGGACGAATCCAATCCTCGTCGTAGTAGATTTTCCATTCTCGTTTGAAGCTCTCGCCGAAACCAGTAAAAGCCCAGAACTCGGGCTCTTCAAGGTAGATTTCGTCGATTCCGGCGTCGACGAGTTTACGAAGTCGGAATTCGAGATAATTGGTGAACGCGACGCTTGGCGAGAGATACGGAACTCGCGGACCATGTAACATTTGCGAGTCGTCCGCTCGTACTTGTGCGTCGTCCCAGTGGTCGACCCCGTCGAATTTTCCGTCGAGATATTCTTCATAACCTCCCCATGCGATACCTGTCATAATAGCGACTTTGGAGCCGCTCTTTTCACGCCAGCCAGCGATCGCGTCAATGACGTCGTCGCCGGCGCCATAGACCATAACGACGTCGGTCTTGAGGTCGTATCGAGGATCGTAGTTGCCTACTTGTTGAAACGAAGTGCGTTCAAGCGAACGATCCGTGATAAGATTGGGGGCGATGGTTGTCGACTGGTTCTCTTGACAGAAGGTCGAGTGAGAGAGAACTGCCAGACCGACAATCGCAAATGCTAGCGAAATCAGAGTTTTCTTCGACATGACGGAACCTTTGAATTAGGATTGAAACATTTTATAAGTTAATATAAGAACAAGTAACAACAATATGTAATATTATGATTGCGGCGGTCTAGAACGTCGCGATTTGTACTGGCAGATTGCTTGCGTCATAGTACCCATGGGACAAAAGGCACACCATGTCCGGGGTTTATAGAGCGCCATAACGATAACGCCAAGGAGCGCGGAGGTTAGCATGAGACTGTAGAATCCGAAGCTAAACTGCGCTATCCAGTCCGGGACGGCGCCGCGAGAATACGCCCAATTCCAAGGGACTTGTAACGTCCAAAAGATTGTTGCCGTTTCCTTTAACGTTGTTGCGCAAGAACCTACAAGATAGGTCTGATAGATCATATTCCCGAACGTCGCTAAGAAAAACACAAGAAATCCGTAACGAAACAATTTAGAATAAAGCCAGCGAGGCGTTGCGACGTTTCGCGTGCATTTCATTTTGACGCCAAGTTGCGACAAGAGCTGACCGCGACCACAGTAGCGATTGCAGAATCTCTTATTGCCCCAAAAGATTGCGAGCAGGAGTGGAACGAGGAAGTCGATCATGCCAAGCCAAGCGAAGAGGATATTGTAGAACCCGAGCGCGAAATAAAGTATTGTCCACATCCATAGGTAATCGTACCAACGTTTCTTTTTCATAGCGTCTCTCCTTCTGACTTGACGCGTTCGCGTAGCGTAATGGCGCCGATAGGACAAGCGGCTGCGCATCTTCCGCATCCGAGACACTGCGCCAAAGCGACTACCGCGAACGAACCGCGCCAGACGTCGATCACAGACTTAGGGCATTGTGTTACGCAAGTTCCGCACGCAACGCAAATCTTGCGATTCACGTTCGCAATTAATTTGGGACGCGACGACATATAATCTCCTTTTAGGGTATGTTATTAAACTGAAGTTAATAGGCGTTATGGTCGCGATTCGCCGACTTCTTGATATTGCGGATCGAACTGTGAACCGTAGACGCCCAGGGACGCGCACTGATCACGCATTTCGATCGCGAGCGGCAGTCGGGACGTTACGTTTTTGAACCCGCGTAAGAAGTTAGCGCGTAGCGAGCTCTTATCGTTGAGCGTCCATATTGAGACTTCAAGTCCGTTTTCTGCGAGCCATTCGGCTATTTCGTCTGTGATTGCGCCATAGTAGGAGTTGACTGTCATTCTGGGCAATTCGAGCGCGCGAATACGAGTGAGAAAGCTCTCTTTTCGGGCGGCGAGAGAGTCGTACGATTCGATATGATTAGGGTTCATCCAGAAGTCGACTCCGCGTTCGACGGCGGCGCGAATGAGCTCTTTATTCGCGAGAACCGTTTCATATCGGGCGTCGCCTGCCATAACGATTCTATTATATGGAAATTGAAGCGCGTCGGCGAGCGCAAGCTCTTGTAGAAAGATTCCGTCCGCTTTGGCGTCGAGTTGTATTTTAGTTTGACGCGCGATTTCTGGGTCGAATTCGGCGTCGTTACAGTTTTCTGGGCGCTCTCCGAGGAGCAGTCTGAGAACAGCTTCCAAGGTCGGATCGGACGCTTTAGGCTTATTGTGCGTTATGACGAGCGTTCCGTCGGCGTTCGGCTGCACGTCGACTTCTATTACGCCGGGACGGTACCGAAGCGTTTTGATTATATTGTCTATCGTATTGTCTTCTGAATGATCAGACGCGCCGTTGGGCGCCGCAAAGCCCGCGTGGGCCGTAACGAGCGAAGGCAACGCTGTTGGATTGATCTTACCAGTCCGACCGACTATTGCGCCTACGGCGCTTGCTTGGGCGCGCGCGTCCTGAAGCTCGCCGACGAACTGACAATAGAAGACGATACCTTCACTATAGCCGACCACTCCCCCAATTGCTACGTCCGACGGCGTTGAGTCTGCAACGGCGATCTCAACATGACTCTCGACTTCACTGATTGCGCCGCCAAGTAATCGACCGGCTACTCCGCCGACGGCGCGCGTCGACGCTGTTGTTGCAATTCGCCCGATAAGTTCGAAATTTCTCGCGCGCCCCGAAGCGCCGATCTGTGCAAAAAGACCGAGTTCAGCGCCGCTGGAATCGCCCCCGATTTCAAGTCCCTTGATTGTCATACCATTCCCGTCGAGCGTTCCAGAAAACGGCGTCTCACGACAGAGCGGCGTCCATTCGCCAGAGAGCGTTATACCGCGTTCCAAACGGAAGTAAGCGTTTGGCGCGCGTTCAATCTGACGAAGTTCGGACGCGTTGGAGATTAGATAGGGAGACGTCGCGACGCCGCTGCCGGCAAGCGAGAGATCGTTCGTCTCCTGCCCCGTGCCGACAGCCGTAAGCGCGAGCGCGGCAAGTAAGGTTAGCGGTAACGTTAAAAGAGCGCGACGTGACATGGCGGTTCCTTTCATGTTTAAACGGCAACTTCTTCATTTGCGCGCCGAGCCGCGCGCAAAGTCTACGAACCTGGTCGATCATTATATCGGAGTTTTGAATTGCGCGCAAGTTGTCGCGACTTCGTACGCGAGCGTTTTGAACGAGAGTTAATCTAGCGAACGTTTTTTTGAACGCGAGCGCTTGCTAGACGTGCGAGGTTGCGGTATTATACTTGGAGAGCGTTCGTCAATCGTTGTAGCGTTCGTGAAACGAAGCGCAGCGCGCTAGGTCACGAACAGCGGCGCGCTTGGCGGAATGGGATACGTCGTGGACAAGTAACGAATAATTCCTTTCAATTTGAGGAGCCTAATGATTCAATTAACGATCGATTCGACTACCGTTCCGGTACAATGGGAAGATAACGCGTCGGTATCTGCGCTTGCCGCTCAGGTTCGCGTCGCGCCGTTAGAGATTGGCGCTAGCCGATACGGTGGATTTGAGCAAGTTGGCGCGTTGGGACGAACGTTGCCGCGCGACGACGAACAGGTTACGACAAAGCCGGGCGACGTCATGCTGTATTCCGGCAACCAGCTCGTTCTTTTTTTCGGCGCTAATACATGGTCGTACACGCGACTGGGGAGGATCAACCTTGCTACGTCCAATCTCCGCGAGCTACTGGATAAGAATCGCGTTAAAATAACGTTGGCGGCGGACGGCTCCGATTGATAGTTCCGTGAACGGCGCGGAGACGAGCAGAAAAAATTTCGGACGCCCTTGCGTTACCGGACGCGCGGCATATCCTATTAGTAGGCGTCGTCTTTTGCGCGCCGTAGAGCACAACTTCAAGCGAAGAGGGCGAGATGACAGCTGACTTCGATTCGAAAGGCACAGAAATCCGTCGTTCAGAGCGAGCGTGGTCGCCGCGCTATTAAAGAGCTTTCCTCCGGTGGCGTTGCTCGGCGACGTGCGCTTTCGCGATCTCAAAATAACGCGCGAGGAAATTGACGTCGCGCTTGGGCGCAAAGAGAAAACGAGCCGCTGGTATAAAAAACGACCGAGCGTCGTCGATCCCGAGGGAACCCTTGAACGCATTCGAAAACTCACGTTACTCGACGATGAGTTAATGCGCGACGTTCTACGCGATAATATCCCGGGCGTTCAGGATATCGTTCGCGTGGTGTTGAAGCGCGACGATATTGAGGTTGTGCAGTCGAGACGCAGGTTGACTATCATAATCTTTTTGGTCGAAGCGTGCGACTCGACGTGATGGCGAAGGACTCGCGAAAGAAGTTATACAATGTCGAGATCCAACGCGATAGCGATAAAGCGCCGCCTGAACGCGCGCGCATTCATGTGGCGGCGGTCGATTGGAATAATCTTGATAGAGGATCTTAGTTTACCGACGCGCCAGAGACGTGGATTATTTTTATTACGGACGACGAC
Organism: uncultured Planctomycetota bacterium; assembly: GCA_900318195.1. Taxonomy (GTDB): domain Bacteria; phylum Planctomycetota; class Planctomycetia; order Pirellulales; family Thermoguttaceae; genus RUG369. The sequence continues at coordinate 815 of ONJR01000162.1, read as the reverse complement.
AAGATTACGCGCGGTCGACCATATTTGACCGTTAAACGTTACTTTTCCGAGACGCGCAAACTTTTTGACGATAAACTTTATATTCGTTACGTTGGCGCAAATTTTATGGGATCTGGCAAATTTGGCAAACTTATGTCGGATCTCCGCGAGTCAGATCCCGAAAAGACGTCCTATTCGTCCTTAGCAGATCGTGTGTGGGACGCAAAATTTACCCTGAAAGGAGTTGAACGAATGAGCTATGCGTTGGATGAGAAATGGGCAATGGGATATGAAAATCGCTGAGGAGCTTGGCGAGAAGCGTGGTGAGAGACGCGGTGAGAAGCGTGGTGAGAAGCGTGGTGAGATGAAGAATGCTATACAAACAGCGGAGCGGATGCTTGCGCGCGGTTGTGATTACTCTTTCATTTCGGAAATATCCGGCTTGAGCGTTTCTCGCATTGAGGCGTTGGCGAGCGCGTCGTCTAATTAGCGGTTCTTTTCATTTCCCCCTGCGTCGGCTCTCCGCGAGCCAGATCCCGAAAAGACGTCCCATTCGTCCTTAGCAGATCGTGTGTGGGACGCAAAATTTACACCGAAAGGAGTTGAACGAATGAGCTATGCGTTGGATGAGAAATGGGCAATGGATATGAAAATCGCTGAGGAGCTTGGCGAGAAGCGCGGTGAGATGAAGAAAGCTATACAAACAGCGGAGCGGATGCTAGTGCGCGGTTATGATTTTGCCGAAATAGCGTCGATATCCGGCTTGAGCGTTTCTCGCATTGAGGCGTTGGCGAGCGCGTCGTCTAATTAGCGGTTCTTTTCATTTCCCCCTGCGT